>NZ_AP019822.1:327247-654494 GCF_007990505.1 Pseudoleptotrichia goodfellowii
TATATTATATTCAGCTATATAATTAGTAAATTTCTTAATATCTTTTACTTTTTCTATTCTTTCTTTTATTATTTTGATGATGACTTTGTTCCTACAATAAATTTAAATTTATTATTCATGAGTTCATCTATATTGTTTTACTGTAGAATCCTCTATCCATCACTAATTTAGGTTTCTTAACTCCTATATACTGAACATCTTTTATTAATCTTCTAACTGTTGACACATCAACAATGTTTCCTGGTAAAACTCTATAGTAAAAAGGCAATCTTGACTTTTCTCCATACAAAATTGCAAGATTGATTTGTGCTAATGTATCATTTTCCTTATTATATCCGTATCTCATTTGATTAATAGCTTTTGAATAAGATGATATGCTTGTTGTATCATAAGCCCAATACTCATCTTCTTTCAACTGTTCAGCCTGTAATTTAAAGAAATTGTTTTTTCCGCTTTCATTTATTTCTGAAAACATTTCACTTATTCTTTGAGAAGTTAGTTCACTTCTGTTAAATGTTTTATGAATTTTACTCCATTTTTCATATCTTGATATAGGACTATCTTTTTCTAATATCAGATATTGTGCAACAGATAAAATTTCTTTGTACAAATCAGGAAAACATTCTTTAAGATTAGAAGTCAGTCCCAATTTTTTAGCAATAAGATTTAAAAGCAGATTAGCACCATAAAATTTACGCTTATCATTTTGAGCTTTATTTTCTTCCAATTTCTTTTTTTGAGTGGAAGTAGGTACAATTTGTCCAGTAAGAGGGTCCTTAATACCGATTAATTTTCTTTTAGATTTAGATTTTTTTTCAGATTTATCCCAATAGTTAATAGATTCATAAACATAAGTTTTATTGTATTTTTTATTATATAGAAAAACTAAAGAAGCCATAAGATTATCACCTATGTATAATTATACATAGAAATAAAGAAAAAGTCAAGAAAAAAATGTAGAAAAAAGCAATAAAATTAATCTTTTTTCTACTTCATATGTTTATTTCTTCGGAAATTTAGGTTTAAATAAAGAATTTCAAGTATCCTTTTTTAAAAATTAATCAGGAATTTTTATGCCCTGTTCGGCTCTATCCTCAAAATAATAATAGGAATCGACTGTATCAAGCAAATAACCGTCAACTTCTATTTCATCAAGACTTTTCTGATAATTTTTTATAATTTTTTTCCATTCGGGATGCCAGTATTTTACAATATAATTTCCTTTCCAAGCAGGATTTTCCGCTACAATCCATTCAGGATTTTTTTTGTTCCACGACTTATCCCAGTAATTTCTGTAATCTTCAGCTTCTCCTATGCTGAAATAAGCAACTACAAGCCTTTTCCCTCCTGATTTTTTTGTTTTTAACTGCTTTATCTGTTCTTTTGTAAAAAAGACTCCGTTGTGAGAAGGTTCAATCAGAAGTAAATCAAAATCAGTGTTTTTTAAAAACTCAAAATATTGATTTATATCTTTAAACTTTTCAGGATTTAAAAGACACAAAAAATTCTTAACCTTATTGAGAGAGTCTATATTTTCTGTATTGTATTCGTGAATAGACTCATATAGATCTTTTGCTCCGAATGAGAGAAGCATTTCGCTGATAAATTTTGTTTTCATATCCTCTTTAATTAAAAAATCTTTTTTTGATTTTCCTTTAGCATAATTAATAACAAAAACAGGCTTTCCGCTGTTTCTTAAAGGAATTAAAAGATTTAATAATTCTTGTCGGGATTTTTTTGGAGTGGGAGTGTTGTATTTTAAAATATCTCCATAATACAAAGATTCCTGAGTAGTTCCGTCCGTAATGTTGAAAAAGTTTTTATCAAGCTTTCCGTTATTGAAATACAGACCGTTTCCGTTTTGAGTAATTATAATCCTGCTTTTACTTGTATTATTTCTTATTTCCTTTATAAAATCCTTCATACGATTACGATATACTTCGTTGGATGTATTCCGTTCATTGTTGGAGAATATCTTATTTTCCGATTCTTTTAAAGAAGACAGTTTCAAGGGATCTTCTTTTGAGAAACCTGAAATAAAAAATATAAAGATTAATAATAATTGTTTTTTCATATAATATAAATTCCTTTCAATATATGAATTTATTATATCTTTTTTAACTTAGAAAATACAGTCAATAAGTAATTTATAAGGTACATGTTGTAAAATATACCAATATATGACTGTTTTCGTTGATGAAAATAGTGGAGGTGAGCATTTTGAAAAAATTAATTTTATTCGTATTTTTTATATTTTCGATAACTGCTTTTTCGGGTACTGATAAAGAAGCGGAAGAAAAAATCAGGAAAGAAATGGAAAAGGTTATTAATTATCATAAAACAGGCGGTAAGGAAGAACGGGAAAAACTGCTGCTGGTAAATAGACTGGACAGAGATTCTGTCAGTTATTTTATTATGAATAAAATCGGAAGTGTAATGAGTGAAGGTCATAAAAAGTCCGAATATAAAATAAACAATATTGAAATAAAAGGAAATGAAGCTGTAATTGATATAGACTATAAAGGTCCTGATTTAAGTCAGGGAGTTGAAAAATTTCAGAAAGATTTTGAAAAATCTCCTGAAATTGTCGAGAAAATAAAAAAAATGTCTAAAAATGATTCTAAAAAATATATCGCAGAAGAATTTGAAAAATATATGATAAAAGATCTGAAAAGCGGAAGTTTTAAATATTACAATAAAAAAAGAATGAAACTTAAAATAAAAAAAATCGGTAATTGGGATAATCTTAATTTAGACAGAGAATTTATGAATATGCTTTCTTTGGGAATAATGGATAAATTTCATTCAATAGCCGGTTTGTAAAAAAATAAAAAAAGTTATTGACAAATAAAATAAAAAATGATAATATATCACTTGTCTGATAGAAATATCAAATAAGAACGGTGCATGGCGCAGTCCGGTAGCGCACCTGCCTTGGGAGCAGGGGGCCGCAGGTTCGAATCCTGCTGCACCGACCATTATCTATATGTGATGCGGGAGTAGCTCAGTTGGTAGAGCGTCAGCCTTCCAAGCTGAATGTCGCGAGTTCGACCCTCGTCTCCCGCTCCATTTTTTTAAAGGAAACAGGAGATAGATGGTGACCGTAGTTCAGTTGGTAGAGCGCCAGTTTGTGGCACTGGTTGTCGCGGGTTCAAGTCCCGTCGGTCACCCCATATGAGCCATTAGCTCAGTCGGTAGAGCACATGACTTTTAATCATGGTGTCACTGGTTCGATTCCAGTATGGCTCACCATTAATAATAAAATAAAGAATGCGAGAGTGGCGAAATTGGCATACGCACTAGACTTAGGATCTAGCGTCTTCGACATGAGGGTTCGAGTCCCTCCTCTCGCACCAAAAAGCCCCACACAACTTTATAACTCAATTCAAGATTATCAGTATTTCAATAGGCTGATATTTTTTTATTTTTATCTTTTTTATCAAAAGTCTAAACATAGTGAATAAATCATATCGATCCGTATCATCCATATTTTCCAAAACCTCTTTCAAAATTTTTATATTATCTAATTCTTTTTCAGATATAGTTTTTTCATTTATAATTCTTTCAACATCTTGCAATGATGTTTCAAAAAATTCTTTTCTTGTTTTCAGTTCTTCAAGTTTTGTTTTTAATTCTGATTCCGTAATTAATTCTTTTGAGTATAACTCTATATATTTATTTCGTTCCTTGTCTAATTTTTGGCACTGTGCTTTAAAGTTTTCTTTGTCGGATATATATTTATCCAAATTTGGTTTTTCATTTAAAAATTCAAGCTCTTTTAAGCTTAAAAGCTTATTTATAATAAAGTCCTCTGCTTTTCTTTGTGCTATTGATTTTCTGCATTTATCACATCTATAGTTCGGACCGTTTTTGAACATTTTCCCTCCGCAGGAACATTCAATAATTCCTGTGAATAAAAATTTATTATCTTTTTTTATTACTCTTTGCTTAAAGAGCATTTGTCTTTGAACTTCTTCAAAAACTTCTTTATCTATGATTGCGGGATGATTTCCTTTAAAAATTTTAGCTTCCTTATTTATTTTTACTATCCCGGTATTTATGTTATTTTCTTTTTTTCCATACATTAGATTTCCAATATAAAATTCATTTTGCAAGATCCATTTAATTGACGAAATATGACGATTAAATATTTTTGCTGTTTCACTTAGACTTTTTGTTTCAAGATAAGTATTAAATATACTTATTACATCTTCTGATGTGTCTATATCAACTACTATATTTCCGTTTCCATCTTTTTTATATCCAATAGGAATAGTTCCGCCTTGCCATATCCCTGCTTTTGCCCTTGCCCACTTGTTAGATTTTACCCTCATAGATATTTGTTTTCTTTCGTAGTCAGCAAGGACTGCAAAAATTTGAAAGAATAACATACCTGTGGGAGTTGTAGTGTTTATCTCACTTTGAGATATTGAAACAAATTTAATGTCACTTTTTTGTAATTCAAGGACAAAATTTAGCATTGTTAGAGTAATACGGGATATACGGGAACTTTCATAAACAACTAATACATCAAATGATTTCTTTTTAATTTCCTGCTGTAGCTTTAAAAATCCTTCCCTGTTATCATTTCCTCCGCTTTCAACATCTTGTATTATTTCTTTTAATTTGTAGTTGTTATATTCGCAAAATTCTTTGCATTTCTGAATTTGGAACTCGAGAGACCGACCTTCTTCTTGCATTTCGGTCGATACTCTCGCATAAACAATAGCTTTCATTTATTAAGCCGCTCCTCTTTTTCTCTGATTTGCTTTTATTTTTAAAAGTATTTTTAGTATTTGTTCTTTATTTTTCATTCTCAATCAACTCCATTAATTCGGGATTTTCAAAAATATTACCGATAACCTCAAAATCTTCTTTTTTGAAATCAAAATGGAAAATATAGATATAGTCATCTTTGTTGATTAATTCGCCTACAAAAGCACCGTTCTTAAATTTAACGATTGCTTTTTCAATTTTGCTCGAAGTTAAATTAATTAAAACTATATCCCCCTCGTATATCTCAACACCATTTTTGTCTTTAAGTCCTGTGTATTGCATTATTTCATAAGGGTCTTTGTAGAAAAAAGTTAATTTGTTGTTCCTGAATACATATAACTCACCTCTTGGGTTGATTAAATAATCTAATTCTTTTTCAACAAATCTTTTCAAATCATAATCCCAAATTCTAAATTTAATCTCTCTCATTTTCTTTCTCTCCTAAAATCCATTTTAAAGTTTTTATTTGATTTAATAAATTTTTGTTGTGATTGTCTATTTCTTCAACATCACTGCACCAAGTATCTAAATTGTTTTCTAATTCTTTTATTTTATCTTTTATTTCCTGTTCTGTTTTCATTTTTCTTCCTCCGTTCTCTCAATTAATCCTGTTTTTATTCCTCAAATGGATTTTTTGCTGTATCTCCAAATAATTCATTTTCTAAATTATCGTCTTCAGTTACTATTTCGGCTTCTTGAACTTCACTTGTAGGTTGTTCTTGTGGAGTTTCATCAATTTTAGATAAATCAATGCCTGTTTCTTCAGCTTCGTACATTCCTTCAAGTTCTTCAATAAAGGCTTCTCTTAATGCTTGAGCTTTAGCAACTTTAGTTATCATTGTAACTGGTCTATTTGCCCAGTTTGTATTAGGAGTTCCGTCACTTTTAGTTTGAATATATTCATCAAGATTTACTTCGACCGTAACTGGATTTTTCCAGTTTTTACGATATACACTACACCAAGCACCAATTAATTTCTCTTGGTCTTTTAAGTAAATAGTTCCTTCTCTTCTTTCTAATTTTCCAGTTTCATTTTTCAAAACATATATCCCTACAGTTTTTCCATCATATTCTTTATGCTGTATGGCTCTTTTTTCAAGAGCGTCCCTTGAAACTACCATTGTGGCTGGTTGTGTTCCATACTTAATCAAATATACTTCTTTCGTAAACGGATTGAGTTTTCTTGCTTTACACAGGTGCATAAAATAAACTATTTCTTGGTCCGTTAATTTATCAGCCTGTCCGTTTACAAGGTAGTTCTTTACTATCGCAGGACTTAATTTTATTTCTTCATTACCTACGTTGAAAATCATTAATTTGTTATCTTTCTTATTTTTTTCATCTGCTATTCTACTCATTATTATTCATCTCCCAATTCAATATTTTCTTTTAATTCTGATTTTATTCCGTATATTTCAGATACTCTTTTTAATTCTTTCAAAAATGATAATGAAGCTCTCGGAAATCTTATTGTAGTATCGAAGTATTTTTCATTTTTTTCGATTTTTGGATCCGAAGCTACATAAGTTTTTTGAGTTTGCTGTATAGCTTCTTGTTTCTCCTGTTCTTTTTTAGCTTCTAATTCCGCCAAAGCTTTTTGTTTATCCTCTTCGGCTTTTATTCTCATATTTTCTTCCGTAGTCTTAATTTCGTTCTTTTTATCAACTAACTTTTTCATTATGTTATCATACTCTTCAAGCACTAAATACTGCACATCTTCAAATTTGAGCTTATTTTCTATTTCTTCGTTGACTGCTATTAATTGAGAAGTTATAAAGTTGTATCTTTTATTCCAGTATTCAAACTGTTCCTTTATTTCTTCCTCGATTTTTTTAATCGTCATAGTTTTGTTTTTCCATTTATCCCCTATGACGAAATATCTTTCGAGGAGTTTATTTTCTCCGAATATTTTATTTTTAAATTCCCCTATTTCTTCCAGTTTCTTTTGCCATTCTTCCTCTTCAAACTTCTTGATTTGCTCTCCTATATTGTTTGATAATGCTTTTGTATCTTTTTCAGCAGTCTTAAGAGTATCTATTATACTTTTTATGTCTGCCATTCCATCTTTTTCTATTTTTTTTCTTACTTCCAATATATTTTTTTCAAGCTTATTAAGTTTAGTTCTTTCTTCTGTTGCCATTTTAACTTCATCAGCTGTAAAAACTATATTCTGATACTTTTCTTTAACTTCTGCCATATATTTTTCGACTTCCTCGATATTCATTTGAACTACGGCAGGAGTAATGCTTTTTATAACTAATTCCATTATTTCCTCCTTAAGTATATATCCATAATAAATCATTTATTTTTTCAAGGACTTCACATAAATCTTGTAATTCTTCCTCTTCAAATTCTTCGAGTTCTATTTTATCCTCAATTTCCAAAAGAAAATCTTTTATGTTGTCTATTTTATCTTCTGCACATTTTACTGTTTTTTCTTTCATTTTATTTTTCCTCCTAAATTATTAATTTCTTTACATAAGGCGGTTCTTCGTCTCTTTCTAAGTAGCCGTAAAACTCAACCTCTTTTTTATATATTTCAAACATATCTTCGGTATCCCGATTGATATAATATTGCCTTAACTCATGCTTATTATCCGCAAATACAAGCTTAATATCAGCGTATAATATTGCATATTTCCAGCCCGTAACCATTAAATAGTGTTGGACTTGAAGATAATACTCAATCGGTATATTATCTTTCCATTTTTGCTTGTATATTGCGTAGCTATGACAAGTAGCTGTCTTTATTTCTAAAATCCCTTTTTCTCCGTCCTCATTTTCCAAAACTCCGTCGAGATTAGCTGACATAAATGAATATTCAACCGACACAAGAGTTTTTTCAAGTTTGCCTACAGAATATTCAGGATTATTAATCCGAAAGTGTTCTATAAGCAAATCTTCGCTTTTAACGCCTCTCTGTATTGCCTCGTTGTCGGATAAATCGTCTTGCTTTTTTCTCCCTGTCTTTTCTTTCCAGAGGTCAACAATATTTTTGTATTCGTTATACCCCATTAATACAGAAATATCGCTTCCACCAATATGTTTCCTCCGTATATCATGCCACTCATCTTTGTTTGAGTAGCTTAATTCTCTGAATTGCATTCTTCCTCCTTTCATTTCACAAAACAGGAAATAATTCTTCCCGTCTTGCTTCTTTCAGTGTTTCAAAGTATCCTATTATTTCATCGTTTGTCATTCTGCTGTAATCAAAATTTATAGCTCTCACTTCGATTTTTCTGTCGGAATTATATAAAGCCCGAAGTTTTGCGTGGGTAATTTTCGCTGACACTTTTCTTTCTTCAACTTCAATAACAACTGGAGCATTTTCAAAGTAAAGGAGTTTTATTTTATTGCTCATCTTCGTCATCTCCATTCTCCAACCATTCTTCTAAATCTGCGAAGTAATCAAATTCTTTTTTGTGATTTTTTGAAGAGTTAAATTTTTTATAAGTTACATATATACCATTTTTGTTCATATTCAGACTAACGATTACTATTTCTCCGTCGTCATAATCAAACGGTGTTTCATTTATTATGCTTTCCCATATATCTTGTAGTTCTATCATCTGTTATCCTCCTCTATTTCTTCTAAAAGTTCTTTTAAAATATCAATTTTTATTTCAATTGCTAAAGCTAATTTTAGTGCCTGTTCAATCCAAATATCCGATTCAGCAAGCTCTTGTTTCTCCTTTTCAAGAACATTAATTTTGTTTTTTATAGTTTCTTTTATATCCATATTTTTTCTCATTAAATATATTTTATTTTTTTTAAAACCCATTTAAGAGCTTCGATTTTTCCGCGTTCATAATCGAAACTCGAATGGTCTTCTATATCTTTCATTTTGATTTTCAAAATCGAAGCATCAGCTTTCAATTCTAAAATTAATTCTTCTAATTTTTCGATTACCTCATCTTTCTCTCTCATTTTCATCATCTCCTAAAATTTCTCTTAATAGTTTATTTCTCTCTTCGAGCACCAATATATATGTACTTAGAAGCCCCCAATCATTATCCGATTTTGCTCTTTCTATTTCCAATTCATTTTTACGTATCATTTCCCTTATTTCCTGTTCTGTTTTCATTTTTCCTCCTATTATTTAATTTTATAATATGCTATACTTAATTGATTGAATTTGTGAGGCACTTTTGCGAGTGCCTTTTTCTATTTAAACTCTTTTTTCAATTCTCGGAAAAATTCCGGGAATATCCAAAATAATAACCAGCATAATATAGGTACAAGGGCATTTCCTCCAAGTCCCCAATATCCGTTTTCCACTATAGCACCGTATTGAGCTAATAAAGTAAGAAGTATTGATATAATCCACTTAATTTTATTCATCTTTATCCTTCCTTTCTACATTTTTAAAAATTAATCAAACATATCGTTGATAAATTTTTGTATTTCTTCTTCTGTATCTTCAAAGACATATTTGAAAGATACGTGTGTTGTCCATTCTGTCCGTGTAATATCACTTCCCTCGACGGTGTACGAATGTTTTTTGTAAGAGCCGACACTGTATAATTGACCGCTTGTTTTTCCTCTGAGTTTTACAACAATAATGTCTCCTTCTCTACCAGAGTACAATTCGTAGTTGCTACTTTCTCTTACTTTATGTTCAGCTTTTGCAATCATTAGTCTGTCGTTAGCATTAAGACCCGATAAATCAGCTTTCTCTTGTGTTCTTATTAAATCTGATTTTAAATTTTCTCTGTTAATATTTCTTTTCATTTTCTTTCCTCCTAATTATATTTAAATTCTGTTTTTCTATTTTTGATAGTAACTTTGATTTTGTTAGGGTCTACAACCCAGTGGGAATCTACCATTTTTTTGTAATCCCCAGTATAAATAACGCTGATTATATATTTTTTAGTACCAACAACAAAAGCATTTCTGTTATTATTGTAAACAACTACCATTTCGTTGTCGGCTAAATTATTTATTTTTACAAATTCCTTATTCATCATAAATTGTTTCATTATTTCAAATTTACGGTCTTCTCTCCATGCGACATCTGAACTTAAGCATGGTAATAGATACCCCCATAAACCTGTAATGTTTTTAGACCCACCAAATCTTGTAAAACCTGTAAGTGTTTCAATATGTTTATTTATTTTTCTTTCCATATTATTTCCTCCTATTTTTTATTTGGGGGATTTCTCCCCCTATATATAATTTGGTTTGTTAAGCTATTTTCTTAGTTGAAACCCATACGTCATAGGTTTCTTCCTCTGTGATGTATTCTTGGTTTCCGTTCCAGTACGTATGAATACCAGTAACGATACTTGAAGTTGCCTGTGTTTCATATTCGTAATTCTCGAATATATCCAACACTTGCATTACTTCTTTGGTCGTGTAGCCGTCTAATATCCAGCCACAAAGCCAGTTGTTCAACCAAGATTGAGTATATTCAATCTCGTATTCATCGTTTATTTTCAATTCTCCGTTGCCGATTTCGTCTTGTATGACACTTTCGACAAAGTCTTTAAAATTTTCTTTCATAGTTCCTCCTACTAAAATGATTTTTGTCAAATCGTTTGACAAAATGCAAATGATAAGGTAAAAAAATATAGGAATTTTCCTTTTGTGATATAGTTATATCATATAATTTGACTTTTGTCAAGCGTATATTTGATTTTTGTCAAATTATTTTACAAATGTAAAAAATGATAGTATAATTTAATAAGACAATAGGAGGATTTATAATGGATAAAATTGAAGAAGTGTCAATTGCAATTAGAAAAAGAAGAGAAGAATTAGGATTATACCAAGAAGATGTAGTTGAAAAACTAAGAAAAGAGAATATTCATATTTCGGTATCTGGACTTTCAAGAATCGAAAGTTCGGAAAGACAAAAATTAGACTCGAAACTGCTGATAGCTCTATCGAAAATATTGAAAAAAGATTTTATGGCAATATTAGGACATAATCCTCAAAATTTCAATGGACAATCGGAAGTGAGAGAAGAATCGAATGTATATGGAGGCTCTTTCCAAAGTTTCGTGACCATACCACTTTATAGTATGGCTTCTGCAGGAAACGGATTAATAGAATTTAGCAATGAAGTCGATTATATAGATATACCTAAATTAAATGGAAACGTAAAAAAGAGCGATTTTGCTTCAAAGGTAAAAGGTGATAGTATGGAACCTTATTATCACGAAGGAGATATAATAGTTGTAGATGTTTCAAATAGAGATATTCGGACATTAAATGGTAAAGAAGCATTAATTGATTATGACGGAAAAAGGTATTTAAAAATTGTAGAGTTTGAAGTAGGCACAGGGGATTTACGATTAAAGTCATATAATCCTGCTTATAGTGACATTCAAATTAAAAACTATGACCTTGACGAAGTTGAGTGTAAAGGAGTTATAAGTATGGTAATTAGTATGAGAAATAATAAAAGAATATAAAACTTCCGATGGATTTAGAGTTTAGGGAAGTTTGAAAAAGTAATATAAAAAAATAATATTTTATAACTATAATTATAATTTATATGTTGTTCATAAATACTGATATTGTTACCTTTATTAAAAAATATTTATATATTTTATAATATAATTTTTGTTGACATTATATAAAAAAAAGTATATAAATATATAAAGAATAAAGGAGGATATATTATGAAAACAATGGGGAGTATTTTTAAAGAATATAGAAAAAAAGAACGAATAACACAAAGAGAATTAGCGGATTTGTTAAATTGTAGTTTACAATCAATTGCTAAAATTGAGACAAATAAATCAAATGCCGGTCCTAAAATATTAACTGAATTTTTGAAACAAAGGAATATTGATAAAGAAACGAGAAAAATCATTTTTGAATATAAAAAGCAGAAGAAAGAAAAAAAAGCAAAAACAACCTCAAAAGAACAAGATGAGAATTATAGTTATGAAGATATGCTAAAAATAAAGGCGGTTTTGTCTGAATACGCAACTACAAATAGATTAGTGAAAGTAATGTGGGATTTTAGAGAATCTCTTTTCAAATATTTTCAGGAAATAGATTTGTTACTTTCTACAAATGAGTTTAAAACAAATAAAAAAATGGAAAAAGGTATTTTAAAAGTTAGCGAAGATTTAGACGATATGTCAAAAAAAATGAAAAAGCATCTTGATAAAAAAATTATAGATGCACAAATTTTGTAGGAGGATAAGAATGTTTAGTGTAGAAGAAGAAAAAGAATTTATAGAGTTATTGCCATTAATGCAGGACTTTACAAGCAAAATTAAAATTATATCGGAATTTGTAGAGAAAGAAGAAAACGAAGTAATAGAAATGGCATTTACTACATTTTTTGGAAAGACATTGAAGCCGAGATATAAAGATTATGGTACAATATATTTGGAACAAGGTAGAAAAATTTCTGGATGCATGATAAGAATGGAGGAAAAAGGAAGAAATCCAAGAGTTAAAACAGGAACGCACGGAATGCCGCAACACATTGAGATGATGTTTGAAACTTTCGGAAGCAGGGAAATAGGTAAAAATATATTAGAATATTCATTTAGGTTAGTAGATATAACTTTAGAGTCGATTTTTTCTTCAGATAAAGAAAAGAAGAAAGAAAAATATAATTTGGCTATTCAGCAATCTAACTTTCTGTATATGATGTTACAAATAGCAGTTAAATTGTTAGCGTTAGATTTATATAAAAAGGGAGAAAAAATTGAAAATGTTACGTTGCGTTATATGACTGAAATGATAGAAAAAGATAAAAAACGATTGGGAGAACTTTTTTCAGAAGCTTTCAATGGTTTTGGAGATTTAACTTCGGCGATAGATGAATATTATTTTACTTTGAACAGCTATTTTGAAGACTACGCTAAAAGGAAATTTAATGTTACTCTTGAAGAAATGGAAAGAATGGGAGAAGAGCATAGAGTACTTAAAAGATTAGGCGAAGATAATGTTTTGAGATATGTAGGTTTTTTATTAGAAAGATTGAGAAATAAGTTAATAATTCAACATACTATGACCGAAAACAAAATAATAACTTTAAAATAAGAGCCTAACGGCTCTTTTCTTTTTGGGAAATTCGGGATATAATATAATAAATATTTTAAAAGGAGTTGATAAAAATGACAAAAAGAGAAAAAATATTATCAGGAATTATTGTTTTGCTTTGTGTCGGGATTTTAGCTGTAGGATATAAGGCTTATAATTACAGGAAAGTATTGATTGAAAAGAAAAAAATTATTGCACAAAAAGACGAAAATTTTTTAAAAGGAATGAAATTGTCTTATGAAGCTTATACAAGATTGCAACTTGTTGATATAATGCGTACTTACGGTATTAGACATCCTTTAAGTAGTTCAGTTTCACAAGTTGAATTTCAAACAGCACTTACAAAAACTTCGGAAAGTAATCAGAAATACTCGAATTTTTTAGAAGAAAATGGATTTAAGGACGGGAAATTATCTAATCTTATAAACAAAGAAAATCCTGATTTTTTTACTATTCAAGACAAATATCAAAGTTTTGCAAAAATATTAGATGAAGAAGATGCTAAGAGTAAAAAAGAATAGAATATGGTAAAAATAAGAAATTTAGAATTAAATATTGGAAAAGAAATCGGATATTATTTGTTTGAAAATAAAAAATTCAAAACTATTGAGGAAGTTGTTATACAGTATTATGAGGATAGAGGATACAGAGGAATTTATACTGAAAACAAATACTGGAGGAATTTTTTTGGATTATTTTTTGATAATATTATAGTGGAACAAGTCGGAAACGTGAATATCTTAAAATTTGATTTTCAAAAAGAGATTGATATAAAAAAGGTATTCAATAAAACGTACTTTTTAAATAAGGCTTACTGTCCTTATAAAAAAGAAGATTTGAAAGTGCTGTTAGATTTTTTAGATTTGGAAAGTTTTATGAAATTGTTATTTTATTATAGGATAAAACAATCAGGATTTCCTGATGTTATGATTTATAACAAAAAGGAACTGTTATTTTTAGAAGTAAAAAATAAAAATGACATGTTAAGAGAAAGTCAAGCGATAACTTTACAAGTTTTATCAAGCAATAATGTGAATGTAGAAATTTGTACTATTAATTTTTCGGAAAGAAAAAAGAAAGAAATAATAAGGCTATTAAAATCTAATAAAGAAGATGTAGACATAATAAACTATTTATTGCAAGATATAATCAAAATAAATAGAAGAAATAAATATTGGTATGAAAAAGGATTAGGAATACTATTTATACTTGTATTTTGGTATATTGGAATACCGTTAGCAATTATTTCTTTTCTGAACAATTATTACAAAGACAAAGCTTACGAAGAAATAAAAGTACAGGAAGTTTTAAAAAAAAGAAAAAATAAAGGCTCTTAGGGGTCTTTATTTTTTGAAACTTCACTTGACAAAAGTCAAATGATAAAGTATAATTGTTTTGAGGTGAAGTAAATGGGTGAAAATACAAAAAAAAACTATAAATTAAAAATATTGAGAAAGCTAATGCTGGATAAAGATTTGCTTTGGAAAGATGTTGAAAGAATAACAGGATTTACAAGGCAAAATATAGACTACGCTTTCAAAAACAATTATCAAAAAACAATTGACAAAGTATTTGAAAAGATACAGTCAGTTTAATTTTTTTTGCAATCACGATTGTCAAAAGTCAAATGATTTTGCAAATAGAATAAATAACCCCAAGAAAGGAGGTTTGATGTGAAAATATTAGATTTGAATAAAATATCAAAAGAAATTGAAATAGTTTTGTCTGAAAATGAAGTAGGATTGGATGAATTTGAAGAAATTTATGAAAAAATAAAAACGGATTACAAAAATAATCCGTTAGATTCTCAAAAAATAAAAAAGAGATACAGAGCACATTTATTGTTTAATATTATATTGTTTTTGGTATTTTTATCAATTATTTTTCTTGAAGTTTATCTAAGACATTAATCAGTTCAAACAGAAACATAAGAATGCTGGCAGTAATTAAGAAAGTAAAGATTTGTTTTAATGTCAAATCAAAAACTATTAAGTTTAGGTTTAAATTCAGAACATTTATAAAAAAGTTATTTAGTACAAACAGAAAATTCAAGACAGAAATTTTTAACAGTTTTGAATTTTTTAAAAATATTGAAATAGCTAAAAAAATACTGTTTGATGAAAAAAAGATACTTAAAGCTTGATTGTCGAATTCAACTGAAAAATAGCTAATAAATATTGAAAAACAAAAAGTAATTAAAATCAAAAAATTAACTTTCTTGTAAATGAAATCAGAAAACGGATTCAAGAAAATTAAGAATAATAAAACTAAAAATAAAGATTTCAAAAAAATACCTCCTTTCGTGTGTGATGTTTGGCAATATATTATACCCCGAAAGTGAAAAAAGAGCCTTTTCAGACTCTTGAAAATTAATTAGGTGTTGAACGTTTATGAGCAGGAACTTTTGTGCCATCTTTCTTAGTGTAAGAACCTACTGAAACAATCTTAACCTTGTTTCCGGATTTTCCAGATGTAGCTTTTGCCATAGTTTTCCTCCTTTCTAATAATTATATATTTGGTAGATTGGAGTTTACGTGTATATATAATTATTTAAAGTCTTGTTAGCAACATACGCTATAGATTGCTAACAATATTATAACGCAACATTTTGTGTTTGTCAACAATAAAATATCACTAAATATAGGAGGGAAAAGAAAATGACTTTTCAAGAATTTTTAAAAGGACGTAAGCAATACAAGGACTTCGTGCTTATTGAAGAGAACGGAGACAAAGAAAAAATTAAGGAAGTAAGTAAACAACACGGAAAAAAAACAAATGGATACGTTTTATTGTATAACAGAGAAACGGAACATTTAAGTAAACATCAAATTTATGTAAGTAACAGAGGATATTCAATTTTGTGGAGAAGAAGAAAAATCTTATTGAACAATTTCAAATGATTTTTTTTGAGAGAAGAAACTCATTAAAACTTGCTGACGACGAAGTCAGTTGAGTTGTCAACTAATAGTTGACAGCTTATATGGACTGTATGGCTGAAAGGTTAAGGCATGGGTAAACTCGAGTAAATCCTATATGGTAGGTTCGACTCCTGCACAGTCCGAATATATTTTGAAAGGTAGGTGTAAACCTCCCTCGAATTTGAATTTATTATATCCGCCTTGTATTTCGGCTACAGGGCGGTAACAAAGGAAACGTAAAGGATGAGAAAAGTAAGCAAAATGCAAAATAATTTGAATAATAACTTTTATTCAGATGAATGGAATACGGATATTAAAACAGTCAATAAAATGATTGAACTTTTAAATCCGTTTCCTGAAAGTAAAATTTTGTGTCCTTTCGACACTGAAAACTCAAATTTTGTGAAACAGTTGAAAGAGCAAGGACACGAAGTTATATACGGAATAAACGATTTTCTCAAAAGTAATAAATATAATTTTGATTATATTATCACAAATCCGCCTTTTTCTATAAAGGACGCTGTAATTGAAAAGTGCCTTGAAAGCGGGAAAAGGACGTGCTTAGTATTACCACTTGAAAGCTTAGCTGGAGTAAAAAGGCACAGAATTTTTGAGAAATATAATACAAAACTTGAAATATATATTCCGACCCGCAGGGTAAATTACTACGATAAAAATTGGAAGAAACGAGACGGAAGTAATTTTCATAGTATATTTATTATTTTTGATAAAGCAAATGTCGAAACGAAAATAACATTTGAATTTGAAGAAGAGAAAATCAAACAATTAAATCTATTTTAGGAGGAATTGTGGGAGAAAAATCAGAGATAATACAAAAAGTAGACAGTATCAATAATCCGCAGCATTACAAACTTAACGGATTGGATATAGAAAGTATTGATGTTGTGAGATCAGTTCTTGGAAAAGAGAAATTCATCGGATTTTGCAAAGGAAATATACTGAAATACTTAATCCGGGAAGAGAACAAGAACGGATTGGAAGATATAAAAAAAGCCAGAAAATATACGGACTGGCTAATAAAGGAAATGGAGGGGTAAAGATGAATGAATTGAAAACGATAGAAAAAGAGAATTTTAAAATTTTTAACAAAGAGAATTTAGGAAGCGTAAGAACGGTATTAGTGGACGGCGAAGTTTGGTTCTGTATAAAAGATGTATGCAATATTTTAGGATTAACAAATCCTACTATGGTAGCTCAAAGATTGGACATGGACGAACAGGCTAAGTTTGACTTAGGGTTATTAAATAAAGAGCTTACGAACTTTGCAAATGAAAGCGGTCTTTATACTTTGATTTTGAGAAGTGATAAACCTGAAGCCAAGACCTTCAGAAAATGGATAACTTCGGAAGTGATACCGTCAATCCGTAAAACAGGAAACTACTCAATTCAAAATCCTGTTGAAGCTTTGCTTGAAAATCCTGTAAAGCTTGGAGAAATGCTGATTGAATACGGAAAAGCAAAAGAACAATTAAAAATACAAGCTCCTAAGGTACAAGCGTATGAAAATTTGTATGAAAGCGATGCCGTTATGGATATTGGAGAAGTATCTAAAACAATAAATTTCAAGGGAATTGGAAGGAATAACTTATTTGCAATTTTAAGACAACAAGGAATATTGAACTCTAATAACGATCCATATCAGGAATATGTAAATAGAGGATATTTTAAATTAATCCCGACAAATTATGTTGATAATTTCGGGAATAGGAAGATGAAAACAGTCGTTTATATGAAAGGGATAGAAGCGATTACAAGGTTATTGCTGAAATTAGGATATACAAAAATAAATCCTAACTATAGTGTGGCAATAAACTAAAAAAAAGACACTTTATAGAGTGTCTTAAAAGGAGTTGGTTATTTAATTTTATAGCTAATTATATCATGAAAAACGGTGTTTGTAAAGGAGTTTAGATGAGTTTTAAGGAACATAATAACCGAATAAAAGCAAAGAATTTCGCTGAATATATCACGGGAGAAGAGTTAAGAAAATATGTAGCTTCCAAAGTTAAAAAATATGTCGGAGAAAATCCAACGATATTTGACGGAGCTTTAGGAAGCGGACAGCTTGAACAGTACTGCAATCCTGAAAAAATCTATGGTGTCGAAATTCAAGCAGAAAGTTGTGAGGCAGCAAAAGAGAATTATTCCGAAATTGACATTGAAAATAAAAGTTTTTTCAATTTCACGAGAGATAATTTTGTAGCTGATTGCGTGATTATGAATCCGCCGTTTTCGATTAAATTCAAAGATTTGTCAGAGGAAGAACAAGAAAATATCAGGAATGAATTTAGCTGGAAAAAGAGCGGAGTTGTCGACGATATATTTGTGCTTAAATCACTCAAATATACGAAAAAATACGGCTTCTACATACTATTTCCTGGTGTCGGATACAGAAGCAGTGAGAAAAAGTTTCGGGAAATTATTGGAAACAGTCTGCAGGAACTTAACATGATAGAAAACGCTTTTGAAGACACAGGAATATCAGTTTTATTTATTGTTATTGATAAGGAAAAAACAGACAATAAAGTTACCAAAGAGTTGTATGATTGTAAAACTAAAAGTCTTCTTAAAATTGAAGAAACGGATCTCGAAGAAGACTTTCGTTGGCAACCGACACAGTTGGAAAAAGAAACAGAAGAAATTAATATAGAAGAGCTTAAAGATGACTTAAAACGGTCATTTTTAGGGCATATTGAAAATAGCTTAGATTTAGAATTATTTCTATTTAGAACGCTTGGAGAAGGAGAATTTCTAAGCTATTTAGCAGCAATAAAAGAAATTGTACGAAAGTACGAAAGAAAATATCTGATAGGAGATGAAGAATGAAAGATATAGTAGAAATCTATAAAGAATGTGGCGATTTTCACGAATCAGTTAAGAGAAGTGGACTTACTCCACTTGTTGCTCACATAAAATTAATGAAAAGCGGTGTTTTGAAAATACAAGACAAAATAAAATATGCCAGTAGAGGTGGAAGATTAGGGGGACTGGCAGAGGAACTATTTCAAAAATTAGTTCCTGATGCTGTGGATGCTAATAAATATTGGCAAAAAAATAATCCTATTTACGATTTCATGTATAAAGGATTGACCATAGACGTCAAATATAGCAGCTATCATTCCCGAGGGAAGAAAACAAACTACTGGAATATACGGACAAAAGGGAAACAGAACATAACAGTAGCATTTTTAGAAAGAAAAAGTGGAGATGAATTGAAAAATCCTTACTGCTTATTAATCCCAAACGGCTTTATCGGGACCAAATGCGATACTCACGTATCTAAGAGTGGAGAATGGTTTCAAAACTTTAGAATAGAACTGGACGAACTACAAAAATACTTAGATGAGTATGCGGAATTTGTTTAAGGAGTAACTATGAAAAGAAATTGGACATTAGGAGAAATAGAAGATTTAAGAATAATGATCGAAGTGGAAGGATTAAGTCACAGGGAAGCGGCAGAGGCACTTGGAAGAACAAAACAATCTGTTTGTCACAAAGCTAGGATATATAAATTTAAAACATCGTATTTTATGGATAAAAGAAAAAAGATAGAATTAAGAAACTTAGTTGAAAATTCAACTATTGATAAAAACACCATTTGTAAAAGATTGAAAATAACAAAAAGATCCTTAAATTATAGAATGGAATTGATGTATAAAACATGCAATTTAACAAATATAAGAAATAAAGGGTTATTTAAAAACAATGGTAAAAAATGGTCGCAGGAAGAAGACGATTTTATTTACAAAAATTATTATAAAATAGGAAGATTGAAAACAGCCAAAGCGTTAGGGAGAACTCTTGGAGCATTAAAAAAAAGAATGTTTGATAACATAGATAAAAAATTGTTAGAAAAAGGTTTTTATACAAAAGGTTGGAACTTTAAAGAACGAACGAGAATATGGAAGGAAAGCAGGGATTTATGAAAACAGAACAAGAAATAAGGGAACTGCTTGAAAGATTCAAGGAAGAAAAAGAAGCAGTATCAAAGGATGAAAACTTGACGATAGAGCAAAGAAACAAGGAATTTAACAGATATTTAGACAGAATACATCTGTTAAGAAGAATTTTAGAAGATTAGAGGTGTCGGAATATGGCCAAAAAATTAATAAATAAAAAGGGGAATTATACAACAATACAAAACGAATTAATAAATGACAAAAGCATATCTTTAAAGGCTAAGGGAATATTGCTATATATGCTGTCAAAACCATATGACTGGAAATATAATCCAAAAGAAATAGCAGCAAATTCAAAAGACGGATTAGATTCAGTATACAGCGGGTTAAAAGAACTTATTGAAGCGGGATATGTAAGCCGAAAGCGATATGCTGACGGTAGGGTAGATTATTATGTTTTTGAAGATAAAAGCGAAAATGACATTGAGGATTTTTCTTTAAAAGAAGAAAACCCAAATCGGGAAAACCCAAATCGGGAAAACCCAAATCGGGAAAACCCAAATCGGGATTTTCCCGACGTATACAAAAGAAAGAATACTACTAAAGAAAGAAATATACTAAATACTGAATATAACAAAAAAGAAAATAAAAAAGAAAGAAACGAAATTGATGATTATATAAACGCTGCTCAAAAAAGTGAGGAGTATAAAAATCTACTTTTTGAGTTTGTAAAATATAGAAAAAAGATAAAATTATCTTTAAAAACTCCAGGACCTCTTAAGACATTGATTAATTTCTTTCCGACAGAAGAACTTTTAAAAGAAGCTTTGGAATATATGGATATGTATAACTGGAGGACAGCTGAACCACAATGGATAGAAAATAAAAAGCAAGGAGGAAACAATAATGGTGGAAAGCGTGCAGGATATAGCAAAACGAATGGAAAACATTCGGAAAAACCAGACTACTCAACGGGATTTGAAGACTGGAACTAATAATTATATGGCTGAAACTGTGGATTGGGATGAAGAAATAAGAAAACAAGAAACGAAAGAATACCAAAGACTTTCAAATATTTTGGAAGAAGAAAAACAAATAACTTTTAAAAAAGCTGATTGTAAAAATGATACTGAAAAAAAACACAAAAAATCATTTGAAAATTTTTGCCGGAACTTTGAAGAAATAAAAGAAATCGGATTAGGCATTTTCATGTACGGCGAATGCGGAACAGGAAAAAGTTACTACTCGGTTTGTATTATGAATGAACTCAATAAAGAATATAAAGTTTACCGAACAAGCCTATTTGATTTACTTGAAGAAATAAGACAGACGTATAAAAAATATACGGATGCAACGGACGAGTATTTATTTAAAAGGTTAAAAAAGTCGGATCTTGTAATTTTTGATGACTTAGGAAATGAAATGATAACAGATTGGGGAAAAGAAAAAATGTTTTTGATTTTTGAGTTTTTGTACAAAAATCGCGTTTCTTTTATCATAAATACTAACTTAGATAATAAACAGTTTCAAGAGTTTTTGAGAATCAATGGAAGTCCGAAGTTATTTGATAGAATCCGAGAACGTTGCAAAAGCTATAAATTTGATTGGGATAGCAGAAGAAAAGATTTGCATAAAGCGGATTTTGAAAGATTGTTTTAGGAGGAGCAAATGGTGACTAAAGAAATTTTACGAAAAAGATTGGATTTGATTGATAAAAAAATCGAATTTACAGAAAACAGAATAAAATCCTATGAAACCGAACTTAAAAAGTTGAGAAAAATAAAATTTGAGATAGAAGAAGAATTAAATGAAAAGTAGAAAAGTAAATCTTTATTATTTCCAAATATGGCACGGAGATAATAAAGTTGAGATAAAAACAGATAAATGGTCGGAGATAGTAGATTTTGTCAAACTACATAAAAAGGGAGTAACAGGCTTTAATCAAGGCTATAAGAAAGTTCCTGAAAGCAAATTACAGCATTGTATTGATAATGTGAGTATTGAAGACCTAATGACTTTGAAGGAGTGAAGATGTTAAAAATATTGCAAGGAGACGCACTTGAAAAAATAAAAGAAATTGAAACAGAAATGAGTAGAGTGCGAGGTATAATAAGCGATTATCAAGATACGGTAGATGAAGCTGATCGTCTTATTTATGAAGACGACCAAGATATTTCAGAATTAGAATATATACTTGAAGAATTAAAAGACATATTTTAGGAGGAATTAAAAATGGAAGCATTAAAAACGTTTGATGTTAAAGAATTATTGAAAAGACAAGCTGAGCTTGATAGAAAATTTGACGATAAAGAAACTTTGAGAAAAAGAACAGAAAGCAGAGTTTTAATAGCGTATTTTACAGAACTCGGAGAACTGTCACAGGAACTTAAAGGGGAGTGGAATTATTGGAAAAATACAGCTAAAAGGTACGACAAGAACAGAGTTTTAGAAGAATTGTCGGACGTGCTACACTTCTTTTTAAGCTATCTTAATTTAAGAAAATGTATGAAAACAGCCAATTTTGAGAGATTAGAACTGGACATAATACAATATCATTACAATGAAAGCATCGAAATCAGTTTAGAATGCTTATTTGACTTAGATACGATCTTAATCGGAGTCGAGGCATATCATTATTTTAGACAAATGTTAAACATAGTAATGAAAATCGGTGCATCGGAGCAGGAGTTTTTAAAAGTACATCATGAAAAATGGCTTAAAAATATGAACGAAAGAACTAAGGAGGAATACTAATGAATTGCAAATATTTAAAAATGAAAAGATAGGACAGATAAGGGCTTTAAAAAAAGATAACGAAATTTATTTCGTAGGAAAAGATATTGCTGAAATTTTAGGGTATAAAGATACGTCGAAAGCAATAACAAGACATGTTGAAGAAGATGACCGTATGAAATGTCCTGTCGTCGATAATATAGGAAGAGAACAGGAAACTTGGATAATAAATGAAAGTGGTTTTTATTCTTTAATAATTTCGAGCGAAATGAAAGAAGCGAAAGAGTTTAAAAAGTGGGTAACAAAAGATGTCTTGCCGAGTATCAGAAAACATGGAATGTACGCTACCGATGAGTTATTAGAAAATCCTGATTTGTTAATTCGAGTTGCTACAAAATTAAAAGAAGAAAAAGAAAAAAATAAGCAACTGAAATTAGAACTTGCTTACAAATCTGAAATAATTGAGGGAGTAACAAATAATATTGATGTGTACAAGAAACAAGATATTTTAAATAGAGTTGTAAAGCACAAAGGAGCCAACTATAGAGAGCGTTGTGGAGAATTATACAAAGTCTACAGAGAAACACATCATGTAGACTTGAAGGCGAGAAAAGAAGGCTACAATAAAACTCAAATCAGGAGCAGAGACAAGTGTAAAAGTGTTATTGAATATGCTGTTAAATTTGGACATATAGATAATCTTTATAACATAGCTTTGAAAATGTATGAAACGGATATGAACGAAATTATAGAAAAAATAAGAGAGGTGGCTTAGTTATGAATAGCAAAGAATACGGGAAATTTCAAAAATTATTAGATGATTTTGATGTGCAGGACAAAATATCAGATTTATTTGTGAGTATAGCGAAATGTTTAAAATATGAGTTAAGAGATGAGGACATGACGGATATAACAGAGCAAATAATAAAAGAAGAAATTGGAATGGAAAGAATAGATACGGAAACAATAACATTTATAGCTTTAAAAGAATTTGAAAAATGGAAAAGTCAATAAAAGAGGTGTCGAGATGAGAAGAGAAACGAAAAGAACTTTTGAACTTGTTAGGAAAGTACTTTTGACAGGTTCTGAAATTACTGAAGATGACGGAGAATTTTTAAGAAGAAATCCCGAATTATTTGCAAATTTTAAATTTAAAAAAGTTAGGAGAGCAGATCCGAAATGGCGATTACTTTTAAATAATAAAAAAATTAAAGTGGAGGTGTAGGAGTTGGATAATGACATCATAAGAGGCACATTTGAAGTGGATTTGAATACCGGGATAACAAAATATAATCTGACTTCTACGCATACAATTAAGCAAGAACGGATAAAATCGCTGGAAGATTTTTTGGAAAATACTGTTGCAGAAGTCAATGTTGATAAAAGACTGACTACGGAGCAACGGAAGAAAATTTGGTGTATTTTGGATGATTTTGCTTATTGTAACGGAGGAGATAAAGAACAGTGGCGAGAGCAATTACAGACTGAATTTTGCCGACAAAGAGATTACGAATACTTTAGCATCTCGGAACTTAAACGAGACGGAGCGAGTAAAGATGTAGCACGGGAATTCATACAATGGTTATGTGAACTTGCTGTAACTGAAAGCATAGGTTTTAGAGAGGAAACAGGTAATCCTGCCCTATGGGTGCCTGATATTGGTAGATATGTAATAGCTTGTTTAAGAGCGAGAAGATGTGCTGTATGCGGAAAGGTACATGACTTTGACAACGGAGATATAGTTGATTTAGATCATTGGTCGACAATCTCAAGTAGTGCAGGAACGTATGAAAATGATGATGGTTTGCAAAATCCTTTTGTCTCTTTGTGCCGGTTACATCATTCTGAAAAACACAATATTGGAGTAAAAAGTTTTGAAGAAAAATACCATATAGGTGGAATCTGGCTTAACGAACAGTTAGTATATGAGCTACTCGATGTTTATCCGAACCATTTTAGACTTTTCAGGAAAAGATTGAAAGAGGGGTATTATGACAATGTAATTACAAGGAAGGGAAAGAATGAATGATGTCACAAGAAAAGAAATAGAAGAAATAAGATATTTGAGAGAAGTCGAAAAACTTAAAATAAAAGAAATTTCAAAACTTTTAGGAAAAAAATCAAGAAGAATATCTTATATTATTCAAAAATACACTAAATATAGATATAGAAAAATTTTTGAAGATCAGGAAAAAGAAAAGATTATTAAAATGTTTGAAAGTGGGTATACAAAAGAACAAATAGCAAATACAACAGGAAGAACATTTTACGGTATTTCAAATTTCCTTACAAGACATTACGGAATCACAAATTCTTACAGATTAGTGAGAAAAAATAATTTCAAAAAATGGTCTAAGGACGAAGAAGATTATATTTTGAAAAACTATGAACACAAGACAGCTGTTCAGATAGCAAAAGATTTAAACAGGACTGTTTTGGGAGTCAGGACGAGGATCATAAAAATGAGGAGAGAAAAAAGAAAAATATAGAAGAGAAAATTACGGCGGAGGATATACAGAGTATTCAAAAAACGGCATCAAAGGGACGAATCCGCCAATAATAACAAAAAATCCTTTACATTCGGGAATAAAAATAAAAAAAGATTTTAATAGGAGGAGAAGATAGATGAAAATATTTATTGTAGTAATACTAATGTTATATATATTGATTACGTCGGATATAATAATTAAGACAATAAATCTATTTGTAGTAAGCGATTATGACCGCGAAGAATATAAAGCATTTTTTGTTATAATGATATATATCTTAAGTATAATAGGGTTATTGATGTATATATACAATATCTTGAAATTATAAAATAAATCGGGAGGTTATTTTAAAAGTGAAAGAATTGAAATGTAAATTTTGCAAAAAAAAGAAAATGGAATACGAAATAAAAGGCGGAAGATTTAATTATGATTTCATATGTACGAGGTGCAAGAAAAGAAATATAGGAACAATAGTCGATAAAACTCATAAAAATACCCCGCAAGGTTGAGGTCTGATGTTTAAAATAAATTGTAACTGATAAACAAAAAAATCAGTACAACTGCTATTTTAAGCATTACAGTACCTCCTTATAAAAATATAGTGGCTTTTTGGAAGCCAAAATTATTATAACAAAAAAGACTGGAAAACACCAGCCTTTAATCCAAAAATTTCTATATTTTTATAAGTTCCCTTTACGGGGTTTGTCTTAAGACAAATGTATTGTATCATAATTTTTTAAAAAAATCAAAAATTTTTGTTGACAAATTAGTCCCAGATATGATATAAAAAATTGGGACTAATAGAGGAGAGGAAAAATGGAAAAAAGAAAATTAAATATCTCTTTCTATAAAGCAGGAACAGGTAAGGCAACGAGATTAACCGTTCCAATAAAGTGGCTAAGAGAATTAGGTATAACAGAAGATGAAAAAAGTATTGACCTAATTTTTGATAGAGAAAATCAGCAACTTATAATAAAAAAGAGATAAGAAAAAACTCCTAATAGTCCTAAAACTAAAAGGAGTTTATGGATATAACTCTATCCTACCAATAGGATTATATCACATAGACTTCTAAAAATCAAAATTTTTAGGAGGAGCTAATATGAAATTATTAGAATGCAAAGAAAATAAAAATGTGAGAGAAATTAAATTTGATGGGAAATCTATTGTTACAGTGTTGATTGGCAACAAGGTATATGTATCGGTAAAAAGCATTTGCAAGAATTTAGGAATGGATAAGAATTTATCAGATACTCAAATTAAAAAAATTAATAAAGATGAGCTTTTGAAAGGTGCGTCAAAATTAACGCACCTCAAAACAAACGGAGGAACACAACAGGTTTTAATGATAGAACTTGATTATTTGCCAATTTGGTTAGCGAAGATAAATCTGTCGAGATTTACAGAAGAACTAAAAGAACAATTATTAAATTACCAGTTAAGGGCTAAAGATGTATTAGCCGATGAATTTTTAGGGAAAAGAAAGCTTGAAAATAAAGTCCGATATGAGCCTGAACTAAATGAAATTGAGGACAGATCAAAAAGAATAAGAAAAAATCAGGATATTGTAAGAAGTTTGCTAATCCAAATAGCAAATGATTATGATTGGATAAAATATAGAGCAGGTCTTGGTTTTCAAAGAGCGAAATTTAACTATAAAGAAAGCAAAAGAACAGCATTTATTCTTGAAGGTAAAGAACTCACTATAGAAGATATTGACAAATTAAATACTGATAGCTTAAAAAGAACAGAAAAAGAATTGAATGAAATTTAATAAAAATACTTGAAAAATAATGGAAATAGGGTATAATATATATAAAAGGAGTTGGTAGATAATGAGTCTAAGGAAGTTTAACATTAAATTTACTTTGTTTGCAGCATATTTTCTCTCTATTATTTTTATTGCTTTTCCACCATTTTTGATAGCAACAATATTGTTTCATAGAAGTCTTTTAAAAAAAGAAAAAAACTTTTATGACGAATTAAGAAAAATAGGATTCAATAATTATAGAGAAGTGGAAACAGGACAAAATAAATATCTTATATTTAACGATGACGGACGTTTTATAGAAACGCTTCACCATAGATATAAAATATTTGATATAAGAGATTACAATGTAGAATTTAATGTTCCTAATCGCCAAAATCAAGTAGTAAATATGCTTGTGGCTCAAAAAGTTGCGGGAGATTTAGGAGTTTTAGCAGCATTAGGAGCAAGTATTAGCTATTTAATATTAAGAAAAAAAGGAGAGTTTTCGGATTCGATAAAGTACAGCATAGCTGGACAAAAATCAATAGAAACTTTGGCTAACTTTCTTTTTTACTACAAAGAAAAAGGATTTATATCATAATATATTGAAGTTTATCTCAAATAATGATATAATATAAAAAATAAAAATATATTTGGAACCAGAAACAATTTCTGGGTAAGCAAAGTAACAACAGGCTTTTTATTCGCAGAGTCCCAAGCGGACCTTTTACGTAGCAATACGTAGAGGGTTCGCTTTTTCTTTTGTCAGATTTTTACAGGAGGGAAAATGATGTGTACGAAGACATAAAACCGTTAATTAAAGATGAGTACGAAAACGGAACAAGTATGAGTGTACTGTCGAAAAAATATAATACAAATCTCAGCAGTATAAAGAAGTGGAGTTCTCAAGAAAATTGGATTAAAAAAAAACAAAATAAGGTAACCAAAAATAAAAGTAACCGAACCAAAAAAAGTAACCAAAATAATTCGGTTACTTTAGACAGAGAAACGCAGATAAAAAAAGATATTCTTAAAGGGAAAAGTAAAAAAGAGATAATGTCGGAATATGACATATCGGAAAGAACGTATCAAAGAAAAGCTAAGAGCATAAGACAAGCAAGACTGGAAAAGACGGAACGATATTTAGATATGATAGCGGAAAAAGTTTACCCAGATTTGGAATCCGTTTTGGAGAACACTGAAAAGGCGAAAAGGAACTTAGTTGTGCGTTCGATTAAAGAGGTAGGCAACCAAGAAACCGATATTAAAAAGATACAAGAATACAACAAAGCTTTTAACTCTATCAAGCAAATGGCGAACGATATAATGAGGACTGGAAAAATACTAACACCATTTGAGCTACTCGAAATAGATAAGCAATTATCAGAGGAAGAATTACAACAGCAAAAAATTGATGTTGAAAAAAATAAAAATTTGATAACAGAAGAATTTGAACAGGTAGTGATAGTGGATGACACAGATAAAGATTAAAGACATTATTGGTTGTAATTATGACAAATTCTGGAATGATAAACATTTTTATAGAGTTGTAAAAGGTTCAAGAGGTAGTAAGAAAAGTAAAACGATAGCAATAAATATGATTTACAGGATTATGAAATACCCTGAAAGCAATTTGCTTGTAATAAGAAGGGTGTTCAATACTTTAAGAAACAGTTGTAGAGCTGATTTGATTTGGGCGATTAACAAGTTAAAAGTAAATCGTTTATGGAAAATCCCCAAAGGAGAACATACTTTGACTTATTTGCCGACAGGACAACAGATATTGTTTGCCGGATTAGACGATCCGCTAAAATTGACATCAATAACAGTAGCGAACGGATATTTGAATTTTGTCTGGATCGAAGAATGTTTTCAAATTGAAAAACAAGAGATGTTTGACACTCTTGAAGAAAGTATAAGGGGTAAGCTCCCTGACGGACTTTTCCATCAAATTACATTAAGTTTTAATCCATGGTCAGAAGATCACTGGCTAAGAAAAAGATTTTATAACGATACGTATGATAGAACATATATAGATGATCTAATATATGCTATTACAACTGACTATACAATGAATGAATTTTTGGATGAAGTAACAATAAAAAGATTTGAGGAAATGAAAACTAAAAATCCAAACAGATTCAAAGTTGCAGGAATGGGCGAATGGGGAATAGCGGAAGGACTTGTTTATGACAACTGGGAAATACTTGAGTTTAATGCTTTATTGATGTTAAGGACCAATTTTAAATTAGAAGCAGTGTTCGGACTTGACTTCGGATTTACTAACGATAATACAGCATTTGTAGCAAGTATAGTCGATTTAGAAAACAAACGATTATATATATTTGATGAATTTTATGCAAGAGGAATGTTGAACAATGAAATAGCCTTAGAAATAGAAAGGCGAGGTTATTCAAAAGATGAAATTATAGCTGATAGTGCCGAACAAAAGTCAATTGAAGAAATAAAGAGGCTTGGAATTTCAAGAATAAAAGCAGCTTCAAAAGGAAAAGGAAGCGTTAATCAGGGGATACAATATTTACAACAATTCGATATATATGTACATCCAAAATGTAGGAATGTGATAATGGAACTAAAAAATTATATTTGGGACGTAGATAAAAACGGAAATACATTAAATAAACCAATCGATAGTTACAATCATGCACTTGATGCATTACGTTATTCTATTGAAAAATATAGTGTCGGAGGAATGCACGGTATATTATAGGAGAATATAAATGAACAAAAAAAAGAAAAAATATAATGGATTCGCGAGTAACGCAAGGAATAGTACAAAAGGAACGGAAAGAGATACGCTAAATAGACAAATTCCTGTGAAAAAATATTTGAGTGTAGAGATGATAGATGACTTAATCGCAAGTAATGAATTTGCAAAAATAATACTGAATGCTCCGATAGAAGATGTTTTAAAAAATGGACTTGATATTGCAATTTTACAAGATGATGGAACGGATGATATAGAAAGTACAAAAAAACTGAAAGAAAAATTAGATAAACTTGATTATCTTGAAAAAATAATGAATTTTATGTCAGAAGTTCGTAAACATGGATATGCGATTATGTATTTGAATACGCTACATAATATTGAGACAGAAACGGCGGATGAACTCGGAGAGAGATTTCAAATTGAAGCTTTAAATATATTTAGCAAATCCGAAATAGCAAAACTAAAACTCGAAAACTCGAAATTATCTCTGAAGTACGGAGAAATAAAAGAATTGCAGATAAAGAACTATAAAGATAATAATCAGGTAATAAATACCGAAATACATCCGAGCCGTGTCGTTTTTTCAAGAATAAATGAGGATAAAAAAGAGATAGGACAATCAATATTTAATTCTCTTTTTGAAAGAATGGTAATATTTGATAGTACGGAATGGAGTATTGGGCAGTTAATATATAGAGCTGTATTTCTAATTTTAAAGACGGACAACGCTACAATGGATAAAATAAAAGAAAGCGGAGGAATAAGAGATAAAGAAGAAGAAATAAATGCTTCGACTTTGGCAGTAATAGGACAAGATGACGAATTACAAGTAATAAACTCAACTGGGGGATTGGATCCTGAAAAATTTATAAATGCAGTTTTAACTATATTATCAATACATACAAATATTCCGAAACAGAGACTCGCAGGAAATACTCAAGGAACACTTGCGGGATCACAAGAAGATGCTAAAAAATACGCCGAATACTTAAAAAGATTTTTTAATAAGCACATTCTTCCTGTTATCAACAGCTTAATTGACAAAGTATTAATTGAACTTAAAATATCGCAATCATATAGAGTGAGTCTACCAAATTTACTCGAACCGACAGAGTCAGAACAAATAGAAAACAGCTTAAAAAAAGTTGAATTAGATACTAAAAAACTTGAGTATTTAGAAAAGGCAGTAAACATTATATCTAATAATGAACTTATAGAAAAAAAAGATAAAGTTGCAGAAATAATTAAAAGGCTTGGAGAAGATGATTTTGATTTTGAAGCACTGTTGAAAGAGTTGAGTGAAAATGATTGAGTTTGATATTAGCACGGATATAGAAAAAAAACTATTAAATATACTAAAAAAAAGAACTAAGAAATTCTTGAAATATATAGAATATAACAATATAGACGTTGAAGATGAAGAACAACTAATTGAAGCGGCAGAAAAATTTAAGCCAAAAGAAGACAAGATGATATTTGGAATTAATAGATTGTTATTGCTTTATACATTAGCTTTAATAATAGATAAATTAAGCGAAAAGCATCAGGAATTATTTAAAGATAGAATGAAAACCGAAATATTTGAAGAAGCACTAAAAAAAGCGGATAAAAAAATGGAAGAGTTGCTGAAAAATACTCCTAATAGGGTTGTGAGTATTACTACTAATTACTTCTCCAAAACACAAAAAGGAATTAATAAAGAAAGAGAAATTTTGGAAGAACTTAAAGAAAAATTTAAAAAAGAAGTAGATATAAAAAAGTGGGAAGAAGCGAAGAAAAAAATAATAGAAAGGATGAGCTATTCAAATTTACTTAATACTGTAAATGTGCTTGGAGAAGCACAGGCGGAATACATAAAAACAGTGTTAAAAGAACTTGGGAAAAATGAATTTATTTGGATAACTAAAAACGACGATAGAGTGAGAGAAAAACATGCTTGGAGGCATGGAAGAAAATTTTCACTCAACGGAGTTTTAAAAGACGGAATCGGAAAAGATCATTCAAGAATACTTCCTAAAGAAGAATGGGGTTGCCGTTGTGATTTTGGAATAAATGAAAAAGTGATAGAGGAGGGACTGGATAATGCCGCATAATAGATATAACTTAAAACAACTTGAAAAACCTAATTTTATTGAAACTGATGAGGGATTTTTACAGATAAAAGGTAACATATTAAAAGCTGATAGCTTTATGGAATACAGGAATAAAACAGGTGTATTACGGGAGAAAATCCCGAAAGATATTTTGTTTAGTGACGATGTTAAAAATTCTTTTTTACACAAAAAAGTAACATTGGAGCATCCGTCAACGTCTGGAAAATTGTCAATGATTAACTCGGAAAATGTTGCTGAATTTGGAAAAGGAACGATAATAGATGTATTTGAAAACGGAGATTGTCTTGGAGCGATTTTGCAAGTAGAAGATAAAAATGCTGTAAATTTTATAAAGGATCGTCATAACAAAAACGAAAATATAGAATTGAGTGCAGGATATACAGCAGAAACAGAGCTTATAAAGGGCAATGAATATATTCAAAAAAACATTATTGCAAATCACGTTGCTATTTTAGCTGGAAAAGGGAGAGCTGGAAGCGATGTGAGACTTATATATAATTATTTAGATTACGAGGAGGAAAAAGGAATGACATTAAAATTTAATGGAGAAGATTTAACGTCTGAAGAATTGTTAGCAAAGGCTATAAACCTTCAGAATGAAAACGAAAATTTAAAGGAGAAATTTAACGGTTTAGAGTTGGAGAAAAAAGCATTATTTGATGAAAAAGCAACGCTTGAAACAGAAAAACAAACCTTAATTACAGAAAATTCTAAATTAGAGGCAAAATACAATGAATTGGTAACAGAAACAGAAAATAAAGAAATAATAAGTAAAGCGAAAGAGGTTTTAAACTCTGTTGATGAAAAAGAAAAAATAGAAAAAATAATGGAAAAAGTAATTAAAGAAGTGAATCCAAAATTCAATATGAGAGAAAATGCGACAGTTAATGATTTAAAAGATACGTTTAACTTTAGTGTTGAAACTTTGTCAGAAATGGATAAAGAAGCAAAATTATCAGAAAGAAGTAAATTTAATAATCAAAATGAAGCGGGACTTACTTTAAATATTGATAACGGATATTTTTCAAAAAAAAGAACAGGAGGTAATTAATAATGAAATTAGGACAAGAGGCATATTTCTCACGTGAATTGAGAAGAAGAGTTTGCGATGTTATAGATGAAAATATAACTATCGGAAAAGCAGTACAATGGAGTACAACTGATGGAATGAGAGCGATAAAACCTTTTACAACAGGAACTTTTGCAGGAGTTGTTATACATACAGATGATAATAAAGACGGAGTAATAGAATATCCGACAACAGCATCAATTTTGCAACTCGGAAATATATGTGTGAAAGTTGAAGAGAATGTAGGTAAAGGAGATAAAGCGGGAGTAAATAATACAGGCGGATTTGTAAAAGCTGCTTCGGGAACAGAAATAAGAGGTTATTATGAAACAACTGCCAAAAGTGGAGAATTAGCAATATTAGTGTTAGAAGGAATAGCATAAGGAGGAGATAATAGATGAGATTTAATAAATACAACAACAAAACATATCAATTAGCAACATCGTTTATGGTTGCATTAGGTATTGTTTTAGAAGAAAGAAAAGATGAACTAAAAGGTAGAATGATTGTTCCAATCGGCGGAGATCAATCGGGAATACAAATCGGCGATAAATACGTACAATACAGCTCTGTGTCTTCAAGAAGAGTGGCAGAAGTAGTATCGGAAAGAGATGATGATATACCTTTCACAGAAGTTGATGCAAAGGATAAATTTGCAAAACTACACTGGATAAGAAGTGGTCACAAATTTTCTATAGCAGAAAAAGACAAAATTATAAGTGTGGAGCGTGAAAAACAAACAAAATTATTTAACTTAAAAGCATCAGAAACATTCTATGCAATTTCTGAAACAGAAAATAAAGAATTACTGTATGGTAATGAGAAACTTGACAGACAGGGATTGTTGACTGTTGACGGGAAAAGAAGCTTTACGCTTGGAGTAAATTTGTCTACTGCGACGGGAGAACAGGTAACTGATGCATTTGTAAAAGCTGCTCTTGAATTTACAACAGGAGCAAAAGGGACTTACAATGCCAGAACATTAGTAATTGATAATACGTTACATGCAGAATTAATGAAAAGTTACGGAACGCAGGAATACAAAACAAGATTGAGAGTTATTGAAGAATTGGGATTGTTTGGAAATATAGTAGTTGTAAAAGGATTAAAAAATCCAGTTTCTCAAAAAGCAACGATGCTAATTTTGGATAATGTTCCAGAAAATTTTCAAGCGATTGTAGTTCAAGAAGCAACTGGAGACGAATGGGAAATTGGAAGAACAACTTATGTGGCTGTAGAAGAAAAAATATCTGAAATAGTTGCATTTAGACCGGAGTCAATAATGGAACTTATAACTGCGTAGGAGGGGAAATGAAAGTAAAGATAATAAGTGATTTACCTGAGATGTTTATAATATCTCAGGTAATAACTGAAAAAGGGAATATATTAAAATTCACAAAAGGAATACTTGAAACTGAACTTAACGAAGAAAATTTGCAAAAAATAAAAAAATTTTTAGAAGGATACGGAAAACGTATTCAAGTTTTAACTGAAACAGAAGCAGAGGGAATCAACAATGAAAAAATAGTAAACAAAATGAATAAAGAAACTGAATTAAAGCAAAGAAAAGCCGGATTACTTTCGGAACTGGAACTTGTAAAAAAAGATTTAAAGGAAATATCTAAAAAAGACATTATTGAAAAATTTAAGCAATATGTAAATGATGAAAATGTTAAAAAAGAAGAACTAATAAAGCAAATTGAAGAAAATATTGAAAAAATAGAGGGATAAAATATGGAAGCCAAAGAAATAAGAACTGGAGTTCCTGAATTAAATTATAAAGAAGCGGACGAAAGTTATATTATTCCTGACGAAACGATTAAAATTAAAATAGATGAAGCCGTTATTTTTATAGAAGATGTTAAGGCGACGATTCCTAAAAAGGTAAAAGATATTTTGATTAAATATTTGACTCAACATCTATTGCTTATGAATTTGAAAGAAACTACAGGATTAAATCTTCCAAATAATTCCGAAAGTTGGAAAGCAAGACTGAGTGCTTTAGCGTTGGATCAGACAATTCCGGGTCAAAATTTTAGAGCTTTAATAAGAAAGTATACTGATGATTTTGCGACTGCAGAAGAAAAGGCAAAACAAAAACATCATGGAATTAAATTTTTCAGTTAGGGGGAATAATGGAAATAGAAATAAAAGAACCTATTACAGTAGTTCTTGCTCAAACAAATGAAAAAGTTGTATTTGAAGAATCAGGAATTTTGGATGTAGGAGAGCTTGATTTAAGAATGGAAAGGATAATTGCTCAAAGTAATGGAAAAATAAAGTTGATAAAAAAAGGAACTAAAAAATGAAATTCAGAGGAAGTTTCAAAGCAAAACTAAATGTTTCAGTTAAAAAAATTGAAAAACCTGAAATAAAATTTCCGGTCCTAACGATAGAAAGTGGAATATTTTCAGATACGCAACACTATGCCAAAAATATAACTGCTCAAAATCTTTATTCAGTATTATTATATGGAACTAAGGATGGGAAAATACCAAGTCGTAATGTTTTAGAGTTTTTAAATAAATATCTTGAAGATAATAAGGAAAAATATGTCGGGATATATTTGAAAAATGATAAAGACATCATGAAGGCAGGAAACGTAATAGGGTTAGATATTAACAATAAACATAAACAATTAGTATACGGATTTACGAGTCCGGGAAATGCTGTAAGCACAATCAAGGGAAAAGGGTTTAACGATCCTCTCATCGATACGGGAACCTTAGTGAGAAGTATAGCTTATAGTATTAATAATAAAGGAAGATATGGTAAAGGATAATGAATATAAGTCAAATATACGAAAAGGAAAAAGAATACAAATTTTTAAAATTGATTTCTCAAAAAAATATAAACGGGATCATTGAGAGCAAATTTGAAGAATATAAAATAAAGTCCTATATTGACTATCAAAGTTATAAAGCTAATAACGATAAAATTGAAAGCATAAATACAAGAGATAATCTTTTGGGAATTGTCCGTATTCCGACTGTATCAGTTGATAAAAATGGAAACAGCGGAACAATTGAAGTCAATAACGGAGACTGTATTATTTATGAAAATAAGAAGTTTGAACTAATAGAAGTTAGAAAATTAAAAGATGAATTAAAACATTACTATACGTTTTATCTAACCGATAATATAGAAAATATAAAATTTGATTTATATAAAACAGAGCTTAATTTGTTATTCTTTAAAATATTTAAAAAATTGGGAATTGAAGCAATAGTCTACCATTCTTTTTTTCAAAATTCTTATTTTGAGAAAATAGAAAAGCCGTTTTTAACTTATGAAATTATGCAAGTAAAAAGGGCAAATGATTATACGACTATCAAAGAAGAAATATCGGAAACCGATAAAATCATTTTTAAATACAGAAGCAAAAGAATATATAAAATGATTGTAAGGCTTTACGATAGAGGAACAATACTTAATTTAGATACAATACTCAGCAAAAACAAGATATTAAATCATATTATTGATGAACTGAATATAAAATTTCAAAATATATCGGATCTCGAAATTCAAAAATTAGATTTAATAAGCGAAAGTGATACGATAATAAACAATGGATTTTATAACGAAAAAGTATACGATATTGAATTTACTGTAGATACATTCTATAGTTATGATAACGATTATATAGAAAGTGCAAAAATAAAAGGGAAATTAAAAAATAAGGAGGACTAAAATGTCAAGAAATGCAATAGTGAGCATTGCGGCTATTAATGCAGCACTTAGTACAACTACAAGAGATTTTTCAAGTGTATTATTAATAACAAAGTCTAAGGATGTAAAAACTTCTGACGAATTACCAAAAGCTATAACAAGTGTAGCTGAATTGAAAGCTTTAGGTTTTGGTGATGATGATAAAGAAACGATATTAGTCAAAGATTATTTCGGAGCTTCAACAAAGCCAGATTATATATGGGTTTTCGGAGATAGTACGGCTTCTTTAACATATACTAAAATCCTTGAGGGACTTGATACCCGTTGGAAAGGAAAATGGTTTTATACAATTGTTCCTGTGGGTCAAGAAGCGGATGTGAAAGAGGCGATTGATTTTGGAAAGGGAACTTCGGTAGATTATGTATTTTTATTTCAAGGAGCAGCTAATTTTACAAAAGAAACTAACTTAAAAATAGCTAAAGAAAACAAAGTGGAAAATGGATTTTATATAGCTACCGATAAAACAGAAGGTCAAATAACTAACTTAGTTGCAACAGTAAGAAATTTTTTTCCAGGAAGTGTTCCGTTTGCAAGTATTAAATTAAATGGATTGACAGGATCGGGTTATTCTTTATCAGAAATATTAGAACTGGTAGGAAGTAAGAGAGAAAGTGAAACGGGAGTAAATATTGTTACAGAAGAAGACCAATTTATAATTCCGTATTATGGTAAAGCTATGAACGGCATAACTTGGTTTGATTACACAGTTGCTAAAATCGCAATAGATGAATATATGAGAGTCGGAATAACGAAATATATTATAGAAAGAAATACAGAAGGAAATAAATTGCCAGCAATGGAAAAAGGCAAAAAATTAATTTCCTCAAAAGGAACATCTATATTAAGAGAATTTGCAACAAGAGGAATAATTTATGACATAGATGATTTGCTTGAAACAGGAGAGAATGCTTATTCGGTTGATGTAATAAATTTAAGCAATAGAGAAGCTGAAGTTGAGTATAAGTGTTATTTCCAAGGAGCAATAATAAAGTCTAAAGTACAAATAACATTGAAATCAAATAAAGGAAATTAAGGAGGTAATTAAAAATGGCATATATGAGAGACGGATTTGTCCTTATAAGAGTTCCGGGAAGAGAACTTATAATTGATGAATTTGATGAAGATAGTATTGATGTAGAAGCTGCAGAAGATAAAGCGACAAGAAGAAGCACAACAAGAGGTAAAAATATATTTTCGATGATGAGGAATGTACCTTATGAGATAACAATGTCAATTCCACCACTTGCAAATTCAATGAAGAGAACACTTGAATTTTTAAAGTTTTTAAAAAGCCGAGATTATCCAGAATTAGAATTTGAAATACATGAAGTTATAGACGGAAAATCTGTAACATCATACTTCAATGACGGCAACATAATGAGCGAATTAGATTCGGACGGAGCTTTTAAGTCGGACGCTCCGACAAATACATTAAAAATAGCAGGAACAAGAATCGAAAAAAACGTAGGGTAAGGAGAAAAAATGGAAAAAGATAAAAAAATGAATTTCAAGCCAATAAAACTTGGAGAAAAACCTTTTGAGGGAGCTTACGAGGGAGAGGAAAGGCATTTCGGTCTCCCGAATAAAGTTTTTAAAGTTTATTTAGAAGGGGAGGGAGATGACGGAGAAAAAGCTTTTATACCAGTTCAAATGATAACTCCGAAAGCGAGAAAATTAACTAAATTTATCTCGAATGCTTCAGTAGTTTTATCAGCTCTTGAGAATGGAAATTTTTCAAGTGTTGATGATGGAGCATTAGATGATTTTATTGAATTGACTCAAGAATTGTTTCAAATTGCCGAGTCTGTTGTGGACAAATTGACTTTTATGAGTATTGTGCAAATGGTAGCTTTTGCGACGAATATTGCGGTAAATCCCAGAAGTGGAGATAAAAAGTAACGGAGAAATAAACTATAAAAAGCACTATAAAAAAATGGATGCAAGACTAATAGATGCTCACTACATAGCATATGAGTTTAAATTGAATCCTTATGACATTGAGGATAATTGGGGAGATAAACAAATCATAGATACAGTGAGCTTTTTAAAAGAATTATATAAAAGGAAATAGGAGGTGTTGGAATGGCAGATAAAAACGAAACTATAGTTACACTGAAGCTCAAAGCTGATTTAGACGGATTAAAAGAAGCGTTAAGGAAAATTAATGACATGATAAGATCTACTTTAAAAGCACAAGTAGATATTACTTTTAATATACGAGGAGAAAAAAGAGTCGAAGCATTAAAGCAAAGAATAGCAAAAGAAATCAAAGTTCCTGTTTCGTTTCATCAAAAAGGAGATGCCCCGAAAGCTCCAGTTTCTAAGCCAACACCGCAACCAACAAATTCTCCTGCTTCTACCGGAATACCAGGAAATTCCAGCGGAGGATTGCAAGATTTTACAAAACAAATGTCTCAAATTGTAAGCGGAACAGCATTGTTGAATTTTAGTAAAAATATGACAAAAGGAATAATGGAGGTTGGAGTTGAATTTGAAAATTTAAAAACAATAATGAGAAATACTTTGGGCGGAACCGAAGAAGGCGATGCCGCTATGGATATGATAAAAAATATTGCTTCTAATGCTCATGCGAGTATTGGAGACGTTGGCGAAAGTTTTCAAAAATTAGTACAAAGAGGAATGAAGCCAACCGAAGAAGAGTTTATACGGCTAAATGATTTTGCAAGATCTCAAGGAAAGAATATAGGACAATGGACTAATGCCGTTACTTCTGCAATGTTAGGACAAAACAGAGGATTGAAGAAATTCGGAATAACTGCTAAAGATGCCGGAGGCAGTGTTATTTATACTTTTAGAGGAGTGTCTACTCAAGTAAAGAAGAGTGAAAAAGATATATATGAATACTTATTAAGTTTAGGAAAACTTGATGGAATAATGGGAATGTCTGGAAAATCAGCAGATACATTTTCTGGGAAAATGCAAGATATTAGAAATTCGATTGATACTATAAAGATAACTATATTTGAAAAGTTACAATCAGTCTTAAAGCCTTTAATGGATATTGTGAATAATGTTTTAGATAAAATAAAAAAATGGGTAGAAGAAAATCCAGAATTAGTAACAGGGATAGTATTAATCATAACAACTTTAACAGCTTTAGTAGGAGCATTTATGGTTTTAACTCCAATTATATCAAGTGTAGCTGGATTGTTTGCTACGTTTGGTGCAGGATTAGGATGGATTATAGTAGCAATAGCTGGAGTAGTATTTGTCATATGGGATTTATGGAATGGATTTACTACAGGAAATTCAATAATCGCTGACTTGATAGTGAAATTTTTAGAATGGATAGGCATAACTACAACAGCTGGAGAGGTTCTTAATTTTTTAAAAGCGACATTTGATATATTAGTCGCTTGGATAACAGCAGGTGTGACTGAAATGATAGCAATTTTTCAATTTATGGTTGATTATTGGATGGCTTTATTTCAAGGCTTTTTAGATTTTACAGCGATTATGATTGATATAGTTGTAGCTTTATTTACAGGTAATATCCCGAGAGCTTCCGAAGGATTTGAAAGGCTAAAAGATGCGGCACTTAATATTTTTGATAAGATAGTCCTTGCGGCACAAAAAGCTGTAAAAACTATACTTAATGCTTTTGTAGGATTAATGAATAAATTAGCTGATATTCCTCTTATAGGAGAATACATAAAAAAAGGAGCTAATGGGCTTAAAGGTGTCACAGATAATATAGAACAAGATATAAGAAAAAGACAATCTACTGTAAACGAAAGAGATAAAAGAATAAACGGATTTGCAAGAGACGGAAAAAATCCTGGAAATTTAGGAGGAACAAAAAAGAAAAAAAATAACAAAAAAGGTTTAGATATATTTGGAAAAACAGGTGGAATGTTTGGCTCGGGAGGAAATTCTGGTGGAGGAAGTAAAGGAAAGAAAAATAAAGACGGAGCAGGAAAAAGTAATAAGCAAAACACGGAAGGGGAAAAAGCTATTGTTACAGCTATAGAAAGTTTGCAGGATATTCTTAAAAAAACAGGATATTCTATTACTTCTGAAATAAAAAGAGCTAACTTGTTTGAAGCAAAAAGAAAAGCTTTACTCGATTCTCAAAAAAGAGAAGGAGTAACTGAATTATTTAAACATATAAAAGAAAGGGTTTTAGGAACTAATAATAAAGAAATTAATAATAACAATAAAGTTGAAATATTTTTAAATGGATCAAATGGAACATCATACGGAATAAATGCAAACAGTAGAATAGCAGATTTGTTTAAAATACAAAATAAGAGAAGAGGCGGGTAAGCATGTTAAAATATGACGGTTTTTTCGGAGCCTTGCCTTTTAGGTCTGTATCAAACGGAATTAATTGGCAAAAAGAAATAACATCAAGAAAAACATACTTAGGTTATGAAGATAATGATCATAGATATTTTAAAGCAAAAGAAATAAATTTAACTATTATTTTTGAAGGAAGATTAAAAAAGTTATATCTAACTGCACTACAATCAATGTGGGAAAACAATGATAAACAGGTTTTGATATTACTAAAACATGGTCAAATATTTAAAAATATGGTTATAAAGAATATTTCAAATACACAGGAATATGACAACGAAAGAGATAACATTATTGAATTAAATGTGTCTTTTCAAGAAATGAGATATGGAGTTCCCGGAGGAAATATTTATGATGATATAAAAAATGTTACTCAACAAGATAGTATGTTTACTCAAGTTGTCGGAATCGCAAAAGAAAAATTGAATAATATTGTCAATTTATATAGTAGAGCAATAAAGTAGGTGTTTATATGAAAATACAATACAAGGAAAACGAAATAAAGAATTTAATATTAAACAACGATTTTGTCGAAATCCCTTTTGATTTTACAAATTTGAAAAGTAAGACATTAAAAATAGAAGCAATAGTTTTTGAAAGAAAGATAAAATTTGAACTAATGTACATAAACAAAAAATACGACTTTTTGTTTGATAGTATTGAAAATGTTGTTTTTCAGATATTTAATGTAGATAATGAGTTACTTTCTACTTCAAAATTACAATTGAGACAAGATTTATTGTTTGCGGTTAAGCAGATCACGAATGATTATGATGATTTGATTTTGTTATTGATTCCAAAAAATAAAAAGTCTTTGAAAGACAAATCTTTTAGTCTTGAAAACATTGAAAACTATGGTTTCTTTTTGTTTAAAGAGGTAAAAAATGGATAAATTTAGATATATAGAGATAAGGTTAATTTTAGATAATAATGTACTTATTTATGATAATGATAGTTTCAATATTGATTTTAATCTTGAAATTGATAGGACCAGCCAATCAAATGTATTAGAACTTAATTTGTATAATATAAAGGAAAGGGAAAAAGGGAGAAACTCTTTAGAGTATGAATTTATGAGGTCTAATCCTCAAATTGAATTATATGCAGGTTATAGAGAAAAGAAAGAGATCAAAGTAAAAGATTTGGTATTTAGCGGACAATTAGCAACAATAAAAAATGATTATGACGATTTAGATATTAAGTATTCTCTTGTGTGTTTCCAAGAACGTGATATTTGGGTAATGCAGACATTAAATGTAAGCTATCCGAAAGGAAATAAGCCGTCATTTATTATTAAGGATTTGATTGAAAAATTTGGCAGTAGTGGAGAAATAAAACTTGGAATAGGTAAAATAGAGCCATTCAAAGATTTGCCTTATCAATCTAATTTTTCAAAGTCAAATACGAGTTTACAGAAGATATTTGAGGATCTTGCAAAAGATACGATGAGTATATTTTATATTGAAAACGGACTGCTTTATTTTCTTCCAAAACACTTATATATAAAAGAAAGAACAGAATTAAAGCAATTAGATTTACTTGATTTAACTGCCGACGATGACGGGTATAGCATAAAATTAGGTTTTAGAAATTTTAAAATAAACACTCAAATATATATTGAGGGACTTGGAAAAGACTATGTGATTGATAAAATAAAACATACTTGTGACGGAGAAAATGGGGATTTTATGACAGAATTAAAAATACTTGATATGGATATATTCGGTCAAAATATGCTTAAAGAACTTGAAAAAATTAAAAATAAATCGGAAGAAAAAATAGCAAAAGCAGAGAAAAAGGAGAAAAAATAATGGCATTTTCGGAGTTGGAAAAACACAATCGAACAATTGTGACAGAGGAGTTGAACGATATTCACACGTTATGGATAGCAAAAATTTATGATGTAAATAACGAAGAAAGAAAAGCAAGTGTTAAGTTTTTACAAAAAGCAATAAGAACTTTGAAAAACGATTATTTTCAAACTCCTCCCGAAGATTTAATAGATGTTCCTTTGTTACCTGTTTTTTCAAGTCAAAATTTTGAAATTTATATCCCGTATTCTAACGGTGATAAGGTACTTGTAGGAGTATTGGAACGACCTTATATAGAAGCTTTTTATAATGATGAAGTTCAGGAACAGCAATCGTTCGGACGTATGGATATGGGCTATTCTGTAGTCTTAAAGGCCATTCCAAAAAGTATTTTGTCGGATCGACAAAACAATTCCAAAAATATACTTATAAGAAATAATGAGACGAATATTATCATAAAAAATGGGACTATAGAGGTAAATGGAAATTGTACTTGGAACGGGAATTTGAAATTTAATGGAGATGTAACGATAAACGGGAAATTAAAGGTTAAATCTGTAGAAACAGATGATATTAAAACTGAAAACGGAATAAGTAAAGACGGAACACCTTATATACATCCTTAGTGGAGGAAATCAAATGTTTAAAATGGAAAACGAGGATTTAAAAATAGATAACAATGACTTTCAGATTCTTACAGAAAAAGAAAAAGTTCTGCAGGAAATAAAAGAAAAAATAAAATTAATAAGAGGAACTTACAATTTAAGAGAAGAAATAGGAATACCTTGGCTTGACTATAACGGGCAGCTTAGTGATACAGAAAGAGATAATATAATAATCGCTTATATGTACGAAAGAATATCAGGATATAAGGGAGTAGATGTGAGTAGTATTAATATAGAAAAATTAAAAAAAGAAAATAGAGAAGCAAGTTTTAAAATAGAATTTATATATTTTGGAGAAAAAGTAAGTTCCGATATAGAGGGAGGTGTGTTTAATGGGATTTAAGACAGATAAAAACGGAATAATTTTTCCGACATTTGCAGACTTTAAAGAAGAAATGGAAAAAGAAGGGAAAATACAATTTGGAGAAGAATTTGAAATAAATCCTGAAACTTCTTTAGGGCAGTTTTTAGAAGTTATATCTTATATGCTTGAGAATACAAGTAAGCAGCTTCAAAATGTATATTTTCTATTTTGGTTATTTAACAAAAACGGTGCTTTATTATCGGAATATGCGAGCAATTATGGGATAGAAAGGATACAGGGGAAATATGCTTATGGAGATTTAACTGTTGAAGGAACTCCGGGACATATAGTTTCAAAAGGTTTTCAAGTCCGTTCAAAAAAAGGACTTTTATATAAGACAGTATCAAATGTATTAATAAGTTCTAATGGTAAAGCAAAAGTCCAAATAAAAGCAATGGAATTTGGAGAAGAATATAATACGGAAGCAAATACTATTGTAGAAAAAGCAACCGGAGATGAAAATGTAACAAAAATTTATAATCAAGAAGCAATAACAGGAGGAACGTTTTTAGAAAGCGACGAGGAATTGAGAGAAAGAATTTTAAATTTATCAACATCAAAAGGCGGAGCCGATATTAATGGTATAAAAGCAAATTTACTTAAGTTGTCGCAAGTTGAGGATTGTGATATTAAAGAAAATTCTACGGACGAAAGGGACGAGACTTTTGAACTTGAACCGGGACATATTAGAATTGTTGTAAAAGGACTTATAGATGAAGAAGTAGCTTACGCAGTTTTAAATACTATTTCTCCCGGAATAGTTACAGACGGCGATGTAGTTATGAGAGTTGTTACAGACTCAAATCAAAACAGAATAATCAAATTTAAACAAGCTACAAAAATTGAATATTCTGTAAGAGTACGAAACATAAAAAATGTTTCTGAACAAAATAAGGTAACGAAAGATGAAATTATAAATAGTATAGTAAAAGAAACTAATAATTTTAAATTAGGGCAATATGTGAATTATGAAAAAATTCAGTCTGCGGTTTATCAATTGTCAAAGCAATTGGAAGCAGATGTCGAAATAAAAAAAGGTAGTGGGAGTTGGATAAAAGAGGATATTGCCATAAGACATGACGAATATAGCTTTTTAAGTATTAATAATATTGAGGTAACGCTATGATGAATGCAGATATGTTTTTAAGTTTATGTGGAAATATTATTGACAGAAAAGGAGTCAATAATAAGAAGATTTTTGAAATAATAGCAAGCGGATTCGATTTATATAATAAATATTACGAAAAGATATTATATTCAGATGTTATTGATAGACTTTATGGATATGAGTTAGATTTGTTTGGAGAACAATTTAGAATTTATAGAGCAGGAAGAACAGACGAAGAATATAAAAAATATTTGAAAATATCATTTGTTTTAAGGCTTGGAAAAGTTGATTTTAATTTTATAGTTAATGCTATATCAATATTTTTTGGGATAGAGAAAAGTAAAATTAAAATCTTTGACAAAAATTCAAACAAAGAAATGAAATCAAGGCACATTAAATTAAGGATTTTAGAAAAAACAGATATACAAGAAGTTATAAGTTTTTTAAAACATATAAAAGCAGCTGGAATAATAATAGATTGCTGGGAAATGTTAGATGGAAATTTTTTAATTGATTGTAAGGGTAATAAAAAAGAATATAAAGTAGGAAATAATACAGATTATGAATATGATAGACATGAATATAATCTTGATGAGATGCAAGAAATAAATGATTAAGGAGGTTAAAAATGCCGAGCATTAAGAAATTTAAAAGAGGAGTATACGAACACAATAATTTATTTAAAATAAAAGAACCGATTGCAAATGTTGGGGATAGCGAAGTTAGAGAAATAACTCCGTTTAGAGGGGTTATACAAACTCAGGGAGATATTATTAGTTCCGACGATTTGAATGAAATACAAAAAAATTCAGTTTACTTTGTTGATACTGAATATTCTGAGAATTATGGAACGGGAGTTGATGCTTATGTAATTAGTAATTTTACAAATGAGCAGAATGTTTTTTCAGGATTGAAGTTAAAATTTATAATTCCGAAAACTAATGTATTTGATAATCCTATTTTGATTATAGATAATAATAGATATGCCTTGAAATTGTCTGGAAGCCAAGAAATAAAAGCACAAGCATTGAAAAAGGATAGCGTTATAAATGTAGTGTATAACGGTGATGTTTTTTTTACAGAATTAGTCACAACAGCAAGTGAAGAGACATCAGGAATTGCTAAAATCTACAAAAAATCAGATACAGAAAACGACGCAAAGAAAATCAAGAAATATGCTCGTGAAAATATCGGCAACAATAAAGAAGTCAAAGAAGGACTAAACGGAAAAGATTATGAACGAGAATATCAAAATGCAAAGACATATTGGGAAAATTTAATTGAAAAAGCGGACCATACAAAATTTGTAACAATGAAAGATTTGTCAATCATTTTAAAAGAAATCCTGCAACCTGCGAATGGGAATGAATACGGGATAGTTAGCTACGATACAATAAGAAGCGTATCGCCAAAGCCTGATTTGTCGCCTTACGTTCCATTTGCAAAAGGTTATAGAGATAAGGGAAACGTTACAGAATTTGTAAGAGCTAATGCATCAGATGTATGGACACCTCGCCATTTACACATGTATCTTGAAAATGGCGATTATATGGGGGCGTTCCACTTAAATGGCGGACGTGCTTATTACAGAGTGCCGAACAGAAATAGCGGAAATTGGTGTGAGATTATGGACCAATTCGACATGATAGCAAGAGACCAGCGAATGGATAGGATTGATGCGGATAAATCGAATTTGTGGGGAAGGGCAAATGATGCTTGGAATAAAGCACACGACGCTCAAGTAAACAGAATTTATGAAATTAGAATGGTAGGTTATGTAGAAGATGAAATTAATGGAAAGGGAGAAAGAAATGGTTATGTTTTAACAAAGGTTTCGAGAAATTATGGAGAAAGTCAGGATCATATTAAAATAGGGAGCAGAGCTTTACAGTTTCATAGAAATGGTCAATGGCTTAATGCTTATTTTGCATAACAGGAGGAAAAAATGAAAAAATTTGTAGTTGATAGAGTAGAAGTAATGGAAACAGAGGAAGGAATGAAGTATTGGGGGATTTTTGATAAAGATAATAAGAATTGGTATGAAGAGCAGAAAAATTTTAAAGAAAATACATTAAAAATTATGTATAACAAAGATAGTTTTTTAATTTTAGGAAGAGAAAAAGACGTTTCAAAAATAGCTCCTACTATGGTTGGAGATATTATTGAAGAAATTGAATACAGTGAAGAAATAAAAGTAAATCCGAATTTGTATTTTATTAACGGAGAAATGATAGAATTAAAGGAATGTGAAATAATAAAGAACGGGAAAGTCGTATATGATAGAGATTTTAAAATAAAGAAGATAAAAGAGAAGTTGAAAGAACTTAAGGAAGAAAAAATAAAACTTGGTGTAAAGATAAAAGACGGTGTCTATCAACCTATTCGTGATACTGATAGAGTACTTTTGATGATGATTAAAGACACCATAGCTAAAGAAAAAGAATGGAAATATTATGACGAAGAACATAATCCCGTTCTCAGTAAAATAACAAAAGAGATAATAGGAGAAATATTTGTTAAGGGTGAAAAAGTATTAAACGGAGTGATAATCGGAGAAGCGAAAGCAGAGGAAGCTTTGGAAGATTTAATAGACGAAGAGTTGAAAAATTTAGATATTAAAATTTATTTTGAAAAGTATTACAGAGAAAATGGAGGTATCTAAAATCCATTAGGACTTTAGATACTTGCTACATAAAAATTTATAATATTTATTTTCAATAAAGTATTTTGTGCCATTTGAAGCAACGAAAACTATTATAAAAAATATTAGAAAATGGAAATTATTATCAATACTATGTATATATTTCCTATAAATGTGATAAATAGGAACATGAAGAATATATATTGAAAAACTTAAACTTCCTAAATATATAAAAAAGTCATTACCTAAAATTTTGCTAAAAAATCCTGTATCTAAAAATAAAAACATAATCAAAGGTACAAAAGATAATGAAATTAATATAGACGTATAAGGAATAAATTTATTATATTGAATAAATAGAGTTAAAAATAAAAAATATAAGAGGAGTAAAAAAGAATAATATTTTTTACCATTTATATTTTTTAAATAATAAAACAACAGCATCCCAGCAACAAAGGAAGAAAGATGCATTAAAGGAAAATAATTAATAAGATGATAAATATATGAATTATCACTGTATTTATTAAATGTTAGATACACGTAGTAAGTGTAAATAACTGTAAATATTGTGAAACATTTAAAATATTTAGAATGTACTTTCATAAATTTTAATAAATATGGGAATATTATTATTAGAAAAGCCAAGACAGAAAGATACCAAGAGGCATAATTATAATTTTGGTCTGTAGCTTTTCCGAATATTAAACTTTGTATCATTAAAAGGCTGTATATTAATTTTTCTTTATATTTTAGGGAATAAACAAAAAGAAGTAATAAAGAAAAAAAGTATAAGGGATAAAATTTAAAAAGTCTCGTTAAATAAAATTTTTTTATATCAATGTTTTTATTCAAATGAGAATAAGAAAGCATAAATCCTGATAAAACGAAAAAGAAATATACCCAAATTGTTCCATTTTGGAAAAGCAAAGGAACTTGGGGATAAAAACTTGTGTCTTTAGCTGTATGAAAAATCAAAACGCTGAATGCACCAATAAATCTAAAAATTTCAAATTGATTATATTTTTTCATAGTAAAACTCCTTTAAAATTTAATTTATATTATTATAACATAAAAAAATGAAAGGTGGTAGAAATGTTAAAAAAAGATACTTTATACATATGTTTTCACAAGCCAAAGAGCTTAGTCGGATTTTTAATTTCTGCGTGGACATTAGGAAACTACTCTCATTGTGAATTTGTTTATAACAACGAAGTTTATTTAGCAAATCCTGGTGGAGTACGGAAAGAGCCGTATATTCCAAAGAAAAATTTCGATATTTACGAGGCTTCGGCTTTAGTAAATATAGATAAAATAATGGAGTTTTTCGAGATGACAAAAGGATCGGGATATGACTATAAAGGAATAATTGAAAGCCAACTGTTTTTCGCGGGAAACGGGCATAACTTAGACGAGTTTTTTTGTTCTGAATGGTGCTTGAACGCGATAGATTATGCTTTAAACTACAGATTGCAATACGGTAAAAGGGCTATGACAAAAAAAGGATATAACAAGTTCAATCCTGAACGGTTGTATAAATATTTGAAGAAAATAAATTTAATAAACGGAAAGGAGGCGTAAAAAATGAGCAGTAGATTTGAAAAACTATTCGATTATATTTTAAAAGTGGAGGGGGATTATAGCGATGATAAGCACGACAAAGGCGGAAAGACGAGATACGGTATTATAGAAAGTGAAGCAAGGCGGCACGGATATAAAGGAAAAATGAGCGAATTGCCTTTGAGTATGGCAAAAGATATTTACAAAAAAGACTACTACGACAAAAATCGTCTTGAAGAATTAAAAGACGATAGAGTAGCGTTGTCAATATTAGATTGGGCTGTAAATAGCGGGATGACAGGGATAAAAAAAGCACAGTCGACAGCTAACGACTTAGGAGCATTTTTGAATATTGACGGAGTAGTTGGGAGTAAAACTATAGAAGCGATTAATAAAATAACTCCCGAAAAATTTTTGGTTTTATATCATACAAAACAAAGAAGATTTTATGAAAGCTTAGCAGAGAGAAAGCCGACACAGCGGGTGTTTTTGAAAGGTTGGCTAAACAGAGTTGCAAGAAAGGAAAAATACATTAAAGAAAATCTATAGGCTCAAAAAATCGCAAAATTGAGTTTAAAAAATAAATAAGGCTCAAAAATCATAAAAAATGAGTCTAAAAATTCGCGAGAATATTCGAGTGATTTCTCGCGAATAATCAAACAAATAACAAAAAAATAAAATTTTAGGAGGTATGACTATGGATATAGCATTAAAAATAATATTATTAGGAAAAATTAAAGAATTTGCAAGAAAGAGAGTTCTTGAGCAGGAAATATTGAAAGGAGCAAAAAAAGGACTTGAGAAATTAGAAGCAGCACTTGACAATTTCTGGAACGATTCAATAGAGTTTGTTAAAAATGCTCAAAAAGTTGATAATAAATATATTCCAAATGCAATTGAATTTGCGACAGAAGAATTGGTACTCGGAACTATAGAAATCTTAAAAAAAGAAATTAATTTAAGAGAATTAATTGAAGAGGTATTGAGAGAGGAAAAAATAGCAATCGGAATATAGGAGGAGTTTTACAGTGTTAAATGATTTGCAGGAGATAATAAACAATCACGGATTTTTCATAATACTATTCTTTAGCGGTGTGCTTTTCGGAGTAGTATCACAAAGAATAGTTGACAATAAACCTGTAAAACCCGTTTTTAAGAGAGTGGCAATAGCGGGAATGACAATGTCTATTGCTCTTTCGTTCAATAAGATTATGGGGCATTTCGGAGCTGATTTTTTATATCCGTCAAGCCCTGTAATTGGCTTTTTTGGAGAGGCTATAGTAGAAACTATAAATCAAAAAAGATACGGAATAAGCACGGGATTTTTGGAATTATTATTGGAGAAATTCGGATTCGTGAAGAAAGGCGGCAGAAAGAATGGAAAAGAAATATCATAAAAGCCGTAAATTTCTTATTATAGTATTAGCATTAGTATTTTTGAACTCTGTTGTGACTCTTAAATTAAGAGCATATCAGCGGAATCAAAATTTGACGGCTATAAAAATGGAACTTAAAAACAGATACACGGAAAAAATATTTATAGATATAGAAAATAAGTCAAGAAAAGAAGATATGTGGCTTTTAATCGGAATTAATATGTTATCTTTGGGAGTTATTGTCGGATTTGATAGATTCGGTGTTTTTGAAGAGACAGATGATACTGTAAAAGCTAATAAAAAGAAAGTGGTAGACGGGATTAAAATGTTGCTGTAGGATAGCCTAAAAAGGCTATCCTTTTTATATAATTTTATTCTGAAATTCAAATAATTTGAGAATTTGAGGGAGTGTGAGAATTACTCCGAAATATTCTTCGTCTGCTTTTTCAAAGTCAATTATTTCATAGAACTTCACATGCTTTCGGCTTCTTGCTTTATATTTTATTTTGTATTTCTTCTTAGTCCCATACAGCATAATACTTTCATTAATTAAATTAATCATATCACTGCACTCGATGAATTGAACATCTTGAGTAACCATTTCAATTAATTTAAGCCATTCTTTGATATGTTCAAATTCGGATCCGCCTATTATTTTTTCTATAATTTCAGGATCAATTTTTACTTCCTTTGATATTTCGTTTATATCAAAGTCTTTAAATTTATAATATAAATCTCTTTCTATTTGTTCTCCAGTTTTTAATAACATAAAATACCTCCTGTCGATATTATACCTCATTTCTCAAAATTTCACAAAAATGTTGACAAAATTAAAAAATAAGATATAATTATGTAAAATATTAAAGGAGATGGTTTTTTTATGGAGATAGGAAAAATAATCAAAGATGAATTAATCGGTATAAGAAAAAAGCCTGAAGAATTATATTGCAAAATTAAAATGATTGTCGAAGAATATTATCCTTATAGTATAGAGATACAACCTACTTTTAATAAGTGTGAAAAAGATGAGATTCGCAACATAAAAAGCCGCAGAGAAGATATAACAATAAAAGATACAGGCGTAACGATAGCGTATTTATTTATAAAAGAAGAAAAAGATTTTTTTGAAATATTAAATATAGATTCATTATTATATTTAAAAGAGGAGTTCGAAATAAAATATGAAAGACCTTTATTAACTGTCTATGAAAGTGATTCTGTTGTTATAGAGACAAATAAAATAGAAGATATTGTTGATTATTGTAAGAAAAAATCAAACCCTGAAAATAAAATAGGATTTATATTAATATATTATAAAAATTATAAAATATTGTATGATGTAAATTCAAATAAATATAGTTGCATAGAATTAAACTTATTTGACAAAAACTTTTCAGAAATAGCAGATAAAATAGATGATTTAGAAAAAGAAGTTGTTTATGATAAGCCAATTGATATGTAAAATAAGTTAATTATAAAGAGCTCTTAAGGCTCTTTTCTTTTTTTAAATCTGAGGTATAATATATTAAAAGGGAGGGATGTATTATGGCAAAATTTTTTATTCATTTTAGAGATAATGTCTACAGACTCAACAGAGGTGTAGACAGAGCGTATTTTTATATTCATCTACAGGAATTAGATATTTTAAATGGAGATGAAACGTATGAAGTAAGGAGAATTTTAAATGGATACAGATATAAAAGGTTGTTTGAGATTGAGAAGTTGAAAGACTTAATCTCTGAGGCAACGGAAGATGAATACAATATATTTTGGGAAAATAGAAAAACAGAAGCAAAAAAGGGTCGTAATTGACTCTTTTTGTTTAAATGTTGACAAAGGTTATAAATTATTATAAAATCTCTTGAAAATAGGCGTAGATATTATACCGTTAATTGTGGTGTTAAGTAGAGTATGCACTCTCGCACCATTTATTTAATAAAAGATTTTAAAGTTTGGTAAAATTTCTCAGCAGTTTAGAGCTGTAAAAAGATATTTATTAAATAATTCGAACTGAAAGCCTGTTTTAAAAAGGGCTATTTTTTTATAAAATTATAAAATTTTTAGAAAGGAAATTAAATCCTAAATTCCCGAAGAATTATACATATGAAAAAAGGACATAGAATTAGTCTTTTTCTATAATAATTCTTCAGGAAATTTAATATCCATATATTTAAATATTTCTTTCTGTTTCTTTGTTACTTCTCCCAATTTAAGTTTTTCATTACCTCTTTCATAACTTTCTATCAAGTCCAATTCATCAAGAAGTTCCTGTGTTGTGTATTTCTTATATAATTCTTTTTCACTCATCTTATTTTTTATATACGATAGCATTACTAATGACACGAATGTTACAAATATTTTTCCATCCATTGTAGGTTTTGATGATACTCTTAATCTTCTTGCATCAAGTCGGTCTTTTATATTATGAAATGCTTTCTCTGCTACATCTTTTGTCTATATATACTTAATATTTCTCTTGCTTCAAGATTTTCATTACTTATCAAACTGAAATAACCATATTTTTTCATATGTTTTTCTATAATATCATCTTTTGCTACAGCAATTATATTTTCTTTTTCAACTTTAATATCGAAATATTTCCTATAGTCTTCGACTCTTTTTTCATTTTCTACATTATTTTCTATATCTGTTTTTAATTTAATCAGGTATTCTGTAAAATCTTTATCTTCTTTTAAAGCTTTTTCATCATCAAAAAACACATACAAGTAAAGATACTTCTTATTTTCCTTGTCTGTATCGTCCCACATAAGTATTTCTTTTTTACCATATATATTATATTCAGCTATATAATTAGTAAATTTCTTAATATCTTTTACTTTTTCTATTCTTTCTTTTATTATTTTTGATGATGACTTTGTTCCTACAATAAATTTAAATTTATTATTCATGAGTTCATCTATATTGTTTTTACTGTAGAATCCTCTATCCATCACTAATTTAGGTTTCTTAACTCCTATATACTGAACATCTTTTATTAATCTTCTAACTGTTGACACATCAACAATGTTTCCTGGTAAAACTCTATAGTAAAAAGGCAATCTTGACTTTTCTCCATACAAAATTGCAAGATTGATTTGTGCTAATGTATCATTTTCCTTATTATATCCGTATCTCATTTGATTAATAGCTTTTGAATAAGATGATATGCTTGTTGTATCATAAGCCCAATACTCATCTTCTTTCAACTGTTCAGCCTGTAATTTAAAGAAATTGTTTTTTCCGCTTTCATTTATTTCTGAAAACATTTCACTTATTCTTTGAGAAGTTAGTTCACTTCTGTTAAATGTTTTATGAATTTTACTCCATTTTTCATATCTTGATATAGGACTATCTTTTCTAATATCAGATATTGTGCAACAGATAAAATTTCTTTGTACAAATCAGGAAAACATTCTTTAAGATTAGAAGTCAGTCCCAATTTTTTAGCAATAAGATTTAAAAGCAGATTAGCACCATAAAATTTACGCTTATCATTTTGAGCTTTATTTTCTTCCAATTTCTTTTTTGGAGTGGAAGTAGGTACAATTTGTCCAGTAAGAGGGTCCTTAATACCGATTAATTTTCTTTTAGATTTAGATTTTTTTTCAGATTTATCCCAATAGTTAATAGATTCATAAACATAAGTTTTATTGTATTTTTTATTATATAGAAAAACTAAAGAAGCCATAAGATTATCACCTATGTATAATTATACATAGAAATAAAGAAAAAGTCAAGAAAAAAATGTAGAAAAAAGCAATAAAATTAATCTTTTTTCTACTTCATATGTTTATTTCTTCGGAAATTTAGGTAAAATATATGACTGATAAAATAAAAAAATATTTGGAATGTTTAAAAAAAGCGAAAAATCCAAGAATATAATCAGAATAGAAAAAATTCATGAAAAAGATTTTGAAAGAATTTTTGTAACTTCGGATATACATGGATACTACTCATTATTTTTAAAGTTGCTGGATAAAATACAACTTACTAAGAAAGATTTGCTTATAATAATGGGAGATTCATGCGACAGAGGACCTCAATCTTATGAACTTTATAAAAAATATATGGAATTGTCCGAACAGGGATATAATATAAAGCATATTTTAGGGAATCATGAAGATATGCTGTATAAAGCTGTTCAATCAGGAGATGATGCTCATTGGTATCGTAACGGAGGAGAGAAAACCGATATTTCCTTCTCTGAAAATTTGGGTATAACTTTAGAAGAATGGAAAGAAAAAGACGGAATGAAAAATTTGGAATGGTTTGTAAACTGGATAGAGCAGTTGCCTTTAATAATTGAAGGAGATAAAAATATATTTGTTCATGCGGCTTATGATACTACTAAAGGTATAGATGAACAGGAGCATAGATTTTTAGTTTGGAGTAGAGATGATTTTTGGACAAATAATAAAACAGGAAAAGCAATTTATTTTGGACATACTCCAAGTAAAGACGGTAAAATAAGATACTATGTAAATGATGTCTGCTGTATTGACACAGGTTCGTATAACACGAAAGTACTAGGCTGTATAAATTTGAATTCCAAAGAAGAAATATATGTTAAAGAAGATTAAGAAATAAAAAAAGACCCTGTTGGTTAGACAAAGCCTTTTCTTATAGAAAAAGTCAGTAAAATCAAGATGAACCAACAATAAAAATAAAATTATGGTTTAATAAAGATAAAGATATCCGATTTGATTTAATAATGAAGTATGTTATAATCATAATAGAAGATAAAATGAAATGAGGGGATATAAAATGGATAAGAAGCCAGTAAAAATGACCGAAAAAGAGATAAGAGAGCGGGAACTGAAAAAAGCAATGGAAACTGTGAAAGCTAAAATAAGAGAGCATAAGGATGTATTTATAAGATTGAGGGATAAATAATGGATATTAAATATTTTGATGTTGAGAAAGTATGGGAAATACACAAAGAAGTCTTGGAGGTGTCTGGTGGCTTATCAGGATATAAAGATAAAAACGGTATAAGTCAAATTTGTGATTTTATGCAGAATGATTTATATTATCCCGGCTTTGTAGATAAACTCGAATATTTGATATTCAGCATAGCAAAAAACCATTTCTTTAATGACGGGAACAAAAGGACTTCAATAGCCACAGGAACATTATTTTTGAGTATAAATGGGTACAATGAAAAACTGGACCTGTATATTGAGGAAATGGAATATTATATAATTGAATTGGTAGAGAGAAAATTGGCGAGAGAGCAGTTTAAGGAAATATTGAAAAGATATTTGTAATAAGGAGGAGTAAAATGAGCAGAACAAAAAGGAATATGCCTTATATAAGTATTTTAGCTTATCAAGATTATAAGGAAGATAAAGTGAGCTATAAGAAAGACAATAAAAAGAAAGTCCGAAAAATAATGAAAGATATTAACAGCGATGTATTTCATTTTAAAAAAATAAAAGTCGGATATAGGGGATTTAAAAGAAATGAAGTGATGAATCAAGCTAAAAGAGATATCCTACAAGCAGCAATGATAAATGCTTTTTTTGAACATTTAGAATATAGATTAAAAAATAGTCGTACTTATTCACATGAAGAAGTACGGGAAATGTTAAAATTCAATAAAGATAAAACAGTTGAGAAAACGGGATGAATTTCTATAAGACTGACAATAGACTTTGACGGTCTTTTTTGTTTATATGAATTTTTATCGAAAATATGATAAAATACATTGATTAAAAAAGTGTAGTAAATTCTTTTGAAATCAGGATTTGTAGGGATATAGAATAAAAAAAGACCCTGTTGGTTAGACAAAGCCTTTTCTTAAGGAAGTTATGAAGAAAAAAGTTAATTTATTACTTTATGTATATATATTAAACGAAAACACTTAGAATAAACTTATTATTTCATATTAAATGATTTATAAGAACTTAAAATAAGTCTTTAATTTAATTAGTTCAAAAAATTCATTGCGAAAATAATGATGTAAAACAAAAATTAATTTTTCGGATCGGGAGAAAGATGACAAAAGAGAAAAATATTAAAATGGTATATCAATACGACGGGAGTAAGTTTTACGGCTTTCAAAGGCAAAAAAATAAAAAGACTGTTCAGGGAGAAATCGAAAAAGTTATTTTGAAAAATTTTTCTCAAAAAATAAATATGATATCATCAGGACGTACTGATAAGGGAGTCCATGCTTTAGGTCAGGTTTCCAATTTTTTTATTGATGAAAAAATTCCTTTAGAAGCAATAAAAAGGCAAATCAATAAAAATTTATACGGAGAGATAAAGATTTTATCAGTTGAAGAAATAGAGAGAGAGTTTAATTCAAGGTTTGACGCAAAATCAAGAACTTATTTATATATTATGAAAAAAGAGGAAGAAATAACTCCTTTTGAGTCGAATTATATTACGGGAATAAAAAATGATATAAATATTGAACAGTTTCAGAAAATAATGGAAATTTTCAAGGGAAAGTACGACTTTAGCAGTTTTATGAAAAAAGATAAGGCAATCAGAAATACAATGAGGGAAATTTACAACATTAAATGTGAATACGAAGAAAGAGAAAAAAAAATATATGTTGAAATATGCGGAAGTTCATTTTTAAAAACAATGATAAGAATAATGATAGGATCGGCAATGGCAATATATTTCGGAAAAGAAAGAGAAGATTATATAAAAATGAGGCTTGAAAATCCTGATGCTGATAAACCGAAAATATTGGCTCCGTCTGAAGGACTGTATCTTTACAGGGTTGATTATTAGAATAAGTGAAAGGAAATTATATGGGAGAATTTTTTATCAGAGAACTGGATTCGGAAAAAGATTCCGAACTGTTATTTCAAATAGTGAAACATGAAGATGAAGTATTTCAGAAAGCGTCTATTGGAAATTTCAATATAAAACCTTTTGCAAAATATGGAAAAGTATTTGCGATGCTGCATAAAGAGGATAAAATGGAAGAACCTGTTTCTATAATAGAAGTTTTAAGAAGTTTCAACGGAGAAAAAGGCTATCTTTACGGAGTTTCTGCAGTTCCTAAGTATGAAAAACAAGGTCATACAAGAAAATTGCTCGAATATGTGATAAATTACCTGTCTGAAAATAGTATAAATATTATCGAACTGACTGTCGGAGTAAATAATGAAAGAGCGATAAAAATGTATAAAAAGTCCGGATTTAAAATAGAAAAAGTTCTGACAAATGAGTATAAAGATGGAGAAAAAAGATATTTAATGAAGTATGAAAATAAAGGTTAATTAAAATAGTTTGATAATTAAAGTAAAAAAAATAATTGACAAGTTTTAAAATACATTATAAAATTATAATGAATACAAAATTGAAGTAAGAAGCAAAAAAACGGATTGTATCAATACATTGTTAACAAAGCCGGAAAATTTAAGGAGGAAACATGCACATAGAAAATGTAGGAGAATATTTGAAAGAAAATGGAATTAAACCTTCCATTCAAAGAATAAAAATATTTGAATTTTTACTGGAACATCATATTCATCCTACGGTAGATGATATATTTCAAACACTTTCTGCTGAAATTCCGACTTTATCAAAAACAACTGTTTATAATATGTTGAACCTTTTTGTCGGGAATCATATTGTTCAGGAAGTAATAATAGAGGAAAATGAAGTCAGATATGATGTTGTAACAGGGGTTCACGGGCATTTTAAATGTAAAGTATGCGGAGAGATTAAGGATTTTGATGTGGATTTGTCTAAATTGGATTTGTCCAAATTAGGAGATGTGGAAATAGAAGAAACGCATTTTTATCTTAAAGGAACGTGTGCCGAATGTTTAAAAAACAGAAATACAACAGTTGTTAAAAATTAGTTTGATTTTGTTTTTTAAAATTTGAAATAGGAGAGATATCGATGAAATTAACGAAAAAAACAGAAAAGCTATTAAATGATCAGGTAAACATGGAATTGGGAGCTGCCTATCAATATCAGGCAATGGCTGCACATTTTGAATCTTTGGGGTTGGAAGGATTTGCAAAATGGATGGACAACCAAGCTAAAGAAGAGATAGAACATTCAAGAAAGTTTTACGATTATTTATTATCAAGAAACGGAAAAGTCGAGCTTGAAGCTTTGGGAAAGCCCAAAGGAAATTTTAAAACAGTAAAAGAAGTTTTTGAAGATTCTTTAAAACACGAACAGTCAGTTACAAAATCTATAGAAGCTATTTATGAAAATGTAAGAAAAGAAAAAGATTACGGAGCGGAAGTGTTTTTAAACTGGTTTGTGTCGGAACAGGGAGAAGAAGAGGAAACTGTTCAGAAAATTATCGATAAAATAACATTGTTGAATGTGGATAAAGACAGTGTTGCATTGTATATGTTCGATAAAGAAATGGGAGAGAGAACTGAAGAATAGTAACAAAATATTTGATTTATTTTAGAGATATAAAATATAGAAACAGAAAAAGTGTGGAAATTAAATACATCGAAAAAAATAGTTTTAAAACAGGAAAATAATATTTTTAAAAATTTCGGGTCATCTGAATACTCCGAATACGTCGGGAATAAAGGATGAAAGGATGGGGAAGTTAATAAAAAGTTCTTGTTTTAATATAATTTTATAAGATGTATTTTTTTATTGCAACATTGGGAATTTATTGCTATAATAAATTCAGCAGTAAATAAAATAGGAGGAAACATGTCAGTAAGAAAACACAAAAATATTATTAAAGGGATATCAATCGCTTTAATTATAGCATTTGCACTTTCAATGGTATATGCAGGATGGAATTTCCTGAAAAATAATGTGTTCATTGAAAGAAAAAAAGTGATAGCCGAAGTAAACGGAGAAAAAATTTATGCAGATGATATGGAAAAGAGTTATGCGGATCTCAGTTCAAGACTTGATTCCATAGTTGCACAAAGAAAACAGCAAATAGCTCAGTTAGGAGGAAATCCTGATAATTTTAAATCATTACCTGAAGAACTGTTGAGAGAGTATCTTTTAAAAGGATTGATTGATCAGAAACTTCTTTTGTCCTCAGCTAAAGATTTGAAGGTAAAAGTGAGTTCAGCGGATATTGATAAAATAGTCGAAAACGACCAAAAACAGGCAGGCGGAAAAGAAAATTTTATTAGACTTTTAGGTACGAACGGTTATAATTTGACTACTTATAAAGAATTTATAAGAGATAAAATGTTACTTGAAAAAGTAGCGGAAAAGATAGAAAGTTCTTCAAAAATAAGTGATGAAGAATTGAAAAAAGCATACGAAAGATATAAATACTTCAATTTTCAGGATCAGACATTTGAAGAAGCAAAACCTCAGTTAATTGAAACTTTAAACGGTGACAATGAACAGATGCTTATAAGTTCTTATTTAGTAAAAGCGTGGAAAAATGCCAAAATAAAAATAAAAAATGATGATGTGAAAAAAATAGATTATAAAAAAATGTACGAAAATATAACTAAAACTATAGTTGAAAAAGACGGATATAAATTTGAAGGCGGCTCTTTAAACGAAAAAATAATTACAATGTTTGTAAATTCCGAAAACGGATACAGCGAAGCTTTAAGAGAAGAGGCTAAAAAATCTTTGGAATCCGATTTGAATAAATTGATAGAGATAGCTAAAAAAGCTAAAGCTGCAGGAATAAAAGCTTCTCCTGAAGCTGCGGGGATACAGGAATTGAATGATTATGCAAAAAAATACTACAGTTATTTAATAGATACTTATAAACCTACTGAACAGGCGATGCTTGAAAGATTTAATTCTAAAAGAGAAACTTATAATATACAGAATACAATTGCAGGACAGGTTGTAGGAGATTATTTCCAACCTTCAAAAGCTGATTTTGACGAAGTTAAAAAGAAAGCGGAAGAATTGATTAAAACAGTAAATGTTGAAAACTTCGGACAAAAAGCCAAAGAATTAAGTCAGGATCCGGGATCCAAAGATAACGGAGGACAACTGGGAGTCATTGATTTATCGGGAATGGTTCCGGAATTTGCCGAAGCTGTTAAAAAAGCCGAAAAAGGTAAAATAGTAGGGCCTGTAAAAACACAGTTCGGATATCATATTATTTATGTTGAAGATAAAGATTCTTCAAACAGCGATAAAGCAAAAGTAAGTCATATATTACTTACACCTTCTGTATCCGAAGCTACAAAACAGGAACTTATAAAGAAAATGAAAACTTTAAAAGATGAACTTACAGCTAAAAAAGTTACTTGGCAGCAAGTAAATACTCAGGATAAGTATAAATTTGAAATAAAGGAACAGTTTAAAAAATTGACTAAATCTCAGCCAATTCCGGGAGTAGGAAAATATGACTCGGAATTAAGTAATAAACTGTTTGCTTCAAAAGTCGGAGATATAATCGAACATCAAACTGAATACGGTTATTTCCTTTTGAGTAAAATATCCGAAGTGCCGTTTAAAGAAGTTACATTTGACAGTGTAAAGGAAAGAATAAGACTTGAACTTGCTTTTGAGCATGTAAATGAAGAAATTGAAAAATAGAAATGAAAAATAAAATTTTCTTTTGAAAATAAACAGACATTGTGATATAATCAAAGAGTAAAATAAATAAAAATTATTGGAGGTAATTAGAAATGACTAGAATTGAAGATATCTATGCAAGAGAGATACTTGATTCAAGAGGAAATCCGACTGTTGAAGTGGAAGTTTTCTTGGAAGGCGGAGCTATGGGGAGAGCGTCTGTACCGTCAGGGGCATCTACAGGAGAACACGAAGCAGTTGAATTAAGAGACGGTGACAAATCCAGATATTTGGGAAAAGGTGTTTTAAAAGCAGTTGAAAACGTAAATACTGTTTTGGCTGAAAATCTAATCGGAATGGATGCTTTGGATCAGGTTGCTATTGACAAAGCTATGATAGAATTAGACGGAACACCTAATAAAGGAAAATTAGGAGCAAATGCAATTTTAGGAGTTTCATTGGCAGTGGCTAAAGCGGCAGCTAACCAATTAGGAATACCTTTGTACAGATATTTGGGAGGAGTTAATGCAAAAGAATTACCTGTTCCTATGATGAATATTTTAAACGGAGGATCTCATGCCGATTCTGCAGTAGATGTTCAGGAATTTATGGTACAGCCTGTAGGAGCTAAAACTTATAAAGAAGCATTGAGAATGGGAGCGGAAATATTCCATCACTTAGGAAAATTATTAAAAGCTAACGGAGATTCTACAAACGTAGGAAATGAAGGAGGGTATGCACCTTCAAATATTAATGGAACAGAAGGAGCATTGGATATTATTTCTAAAGCTGTAGAAGCTGCAGGATACAAATTGGGAGAAGAAATCACATTCGCAATGGATGCTGCATCTTCTGAATTTGCTACAAAAGAAGGAGATAAATATGTATATACATTCAAAAGAGAAGGCGGAGTAGTAAGAACTTCTGAAGAAATGGTTGAATGGTATGCAGGATTATGTGCTAAATATCCTATTATCTCTATTGAAGACGGTTTGGCAGAAGATGACTGGGCAGGATTCAAATTATTAACTGAAAAATTAGGTAAAAAAGTACAATTGGTAGGAGACGATTTATTCGTTACAAATACCGAAAGACTTTCAAGAGGTATTAAAGAAGGAATAGCAAACTCAATATTAATAAAAGTTAACCAAATAGGTACTTTAACAGAAACATTGGATGCTATAGAAATGGCTAAAAAAGCAGGATATACTGCGGTAGTATCTCACAGATCGGGAGAAACTGAAGATGATACTATAGCTGATATAGCAGTTGCTACAAATGCAGGACAAATTAAAACAGGATCTGCTTCAAGAACAGACAGAATGGCTAAATACAATCAATTATTAAGAATTGAAGACGATTTGGCTGAAGAAGCTGTTTATGAAGGAAAAGCAGCATTCTATAACATTTACAAATAGTTTTAAGAATTATAAATAGAAGAGTCGGCTCGAATTATAAAATTCAGTTCGACTCTTTTTTTAAAATTAATATTTTAATATACAAATATTTATTGACAATAAAAACTATTTGTATTAAAATAAAAAGACAATAAAAATTACGTTTAAAGATAAATTATTAGAGAGGAGAAATATGATGACAGAAAGAAAAAATGTTGTTACATTTAAAGGAACTCCGATTACATTATTGGGGGAAGAAGTAAAAGTAGGAGATAAAGCAAAAGATTTTACAGTTTTGGCAAATGATTTGAAAGAAGTTAAATTGAGTGACTATAAAGGAAAAGTAGTTATAATTTCAGTGTTTCCTTCTGTAGATACAGGAGTTTGTGCTTTACAGACTACAAGATTTAATCAGGAAGCGGCTAAATTTCCTGAAGATATTCAGTTATTGACAGTTTCGGCTGACTTGCCTTTCGCTTTAGGAAGATTTTGTGCGGATAAAGGGATAGAAAATGCATTAACGACATCTGATCATAAAGAACTGGATTTTGGATTGAAATACGGCTTTGTTATAAAAGAATTAAGACTTCTTGCGAGAGGAACTGTAATTGTTGATAAAGAAGGAAATGTAAAATATGTGGAATATGTTTCCGAAATAGGAGAACATCCTGATTATGATAAAGCTCTTGAAGTAGCAAAATCATTAGTTTAGTTTTTTGAGTTGTTGGAGTTAATATTCAAAATATCGAGGGCAATAAGCCCTCGTTTTTATAAAATTATCTTTGCTGTATTTTAGGGGAAGATTCCAAAGTAACATTTACATTCATAGTTTGAGAATTTCTTATTATTTGTAAATTTACAGTTTGTCCTATTTTTTTAGCCGCCAATTCACCTATAAAAGAACCGGCAGAATTTATAGGTTTATCATTAACTCTGATTATTACATCATTAGCTTTTAATCCTGCTTTTTCCGCAGGTGAACCTGGAACAACCTGAGCTATGTAAACTCCGTTTCCTGATTTAATATTCAGATTTTTTACTTTCTGGCTGTCAAGATTATCCAAGTAAAGTCCGACATAAGGTCTTTCAAATTTTCCTGTGGAAATTATAGAGTCTTTTACAACGGAAACAAGGTTGGAAGGTATTGCAAATCCGAGACCTACACTTCCTCCTGAAGTCGAGAGTATGGCTGTATTTACACCTATAACTTTTCCGTTAATGTCAACCAGAGGACCTCCGCTATTTCCCTGATTAATCGCAGCATCTGTCTGTATAAAGTTTTCTATTTCTTCTATTCCTAAAGAACTTCTTCCTGCTGCACTTATTATTCCTACAGTCATAGAATCGTTTAATCCTAAAGGATTACCGAAAGCTATTGACCATTGACCGATTTGTATTTTATCTGAATCGGCAAATTCCAAAGGCTTAAATTTTTCGCTGGATTCTATTTTTAATATGGCAATGTCCACTTCGGGAGAAGTTCCTACGAGTTTTGTAAGATATTCTCTTCCGTCGGTAAACTTCACATAAATTTCGTCGGCATTATTGACTACATGGTTATTTGTAACTATATAACCGTCTTCGGATACGACAAATCCTGATCCTAAAGAACCCGATTCTCTCTTTTCCTGTCCTCCGGAACTCCCGAAAAGCAGTTCTTCTAGGGGATTGTAAGTATTTACTGTAATCGTTTTTTTTGTTCTTATATTAACAATAGAATCTTTAGCTTCTTTGTATACATTTATAAATGCCCCTTGAGTTTCCAATGCATTTTTATTACTTTTTTCAACTTCCTTTTGGGAAACAGTGTTGTTTTGACTGTTATTCTGAGAAACATCCTTTTTTTGTTCTGCAGGCTTTGAACAGCTTAAAATTATTGATAACAATAATATAATAAATGCTTTATTTTTTTTCATTTTAAATTCCTCCTTCATTTTTTTGTGATGTAAGATAGTGTAAATAAAATAAATTAAATAGCTATATGAATTTTCTTTGTATTGACTTAAAAATGTAAAAAAACTTGACGTTTGACATTTGCAAGTATAAAAGTTATAATATATCATCTATAAGTAGGGAGAAATTATGATAAAATTGATTTTGCTGGATGTTGACGGTACGTTGACTGACGGAGGAATATACCGTGGAAATAAAGGAGAAGAACTGAAAAAGTTCAATGTAAAAGACGGATATATCATTGTTAATTCACAAAAAGTCGGTATAGATTTCGGGATAATAACCGGTAGAGAATCCGAACTTGTAAAAATAAGATCCGAAGAACTGAAAATAAAATATTTGTACCAGGGAATCTCGGAGAAAACTCTTATTTTGGAAGAAATAATGGAAAAAACTCTTTTGAAAAAAGACGAGATTGCTTATATGGGAGATGATCTGAATGATCTCAATATAATGAAAAAAGTCGGATTAAAAGGGGCTCCTCAGGATGCCGTACCGGAAGTAAAAGAAGTGGCTGATTTTGTATCTTCAAAAAACGGAGGAGACGGAGCAGTCAGAGAATTTACGGAGTTTATATTGAAAAAAGACGGAATTTGGGAAAAATTTCTGAAAAATTTAAAATAATGAGTCAAAATGACAAAGAAAAATAATTGTTTAGGAGGAATAATGGGAATAAAGTATTTAGATGCCAAAAGACTTAGAGTAATTTTAATGGGCGGCGGAAAATGGGTAATAAAACATGAAGATATATTAAATGAATTGAATGTTTATCCTGTCCCTGACGGAGATACCGGAAGTAATATGGCAATGACTTTAAATTCAATGGTAACCGAATTGGAAAACAACACAAACGAAAAAACTTCCATGGAAGATTTGATAGGCGTAGTGGAAGAAGCTGTATTAATGGGAGCAAGAGGAAATTCGGGAACTATACTTTCTCAAGTTATTACAGGTTTTCTTAAAGGAATCGGAAATAAAATAAAATTACTTCCTGCCGATGTTGCTCAGGCTTTTGAAAGTGCAAAGAAAACAGCATACGGGGCAGTAAGTGAACCTGTAGAAGGAACTATGCTCACGGTTATAAGAAAAATAGCTGATAAAGCTATGGAAATAGCTCCTTCTATGGATGATTTGGTAATATTTCTGAAGGAAATTACGGAAGAAGCTAATCGTGCAGTGGAAGAAACACCTGAATTGCTTCCTAAATTAAAAGAAGCGGGAGTTGTAGATGCCGGAGGAAAAGGATTGTTCTTTTTGTTTGAGGGATTTTATAAAGTTGCGACAGAATTGAATCTGCTTGCAGAATTGCAAAAAGCTCAAGTTAAAGAAAATGAATTTGATAAAACCATAGCAAATATAGATCACGATCCTGAAAGTATAAAGTTCCAGTATTGTACTGAATATATAATACTGAACGGAGATTTTGATGTGGAGGAATATAAAAGAAGAGTTTTGGAATTGGGAGATTCAGCGGTTTTTGCTCAAACATCCAAAAAATTCAAAACTCACATACATACAAACCATCCGGGAAAAGCTTTTGAAATAGCCCTTGAATACGGTCCGCTTGAAAAAATGAAAGTGGAAAATATGAAATTGCAACATGACAATTTACAAATTTTCAGTGAAAAAGACGAAGCGAAAATATTTAAGAACAACAAAATAAATAAAACCGAAAATGCTTATATTATACTTGCAGATTCGGAAAACCTGAAAGACGAATTTTTAAAAGAAGGAGCCGATGTTGTTATTCTCGGAGGTCAAAGCAAAAACCCGAGCGTACAGGAAATTCTGTCGGCAATAGATAAAGTTGAAAAGACAAACGTTTACGTACTTCCTAACAATAAAAACGTTATAACTACTGCAAAAATGGCAGCAGAAAAATCAGGGAAAAATACAATAGTTTATGAAACTAAAACAATGCTTGAAGGTTACTACTGTTTAAAAAACAGGCAGGACGGGATAGAAGAAATTAAAAATAATGCTAAAAGAAATTATTCGATTGAAATTACTAAAGCTGTCAGAGATACTAAAGTAGATGAACTTACAATAGAAAAAGACAATTATATAGGTCTTGTAAACGGAAAAATTAAGTATACAAATTCTTCGTTGAAAGAATTAACAGAAGAAATATTAAATTCTCTCATAACTCCGAATACAGTAAAAGTAGTAGCAGTAGAGGGAAATACCAAAGACGAAGAAGTAAAACAGTTTATATTGGATAAATTAGGCAACATAAAGGTTACTTACATCAACGGAAATCAGGAAAATTATTATTATTATATTTATATTGAAAATAAAGATCCTAATATGCCTGAAATTGCTATATTGACAGACTCGGTATCGGATCTGTCTAAGGAGGATATAGAAGGACTGCCTGTTAAAATAGTTCCTTTAAAAATCGATATAAACGGAGAAATATTTAAAGACGGGGAGGAAATTTCGAAAACTGAATTTTGGAAAGATATGACTGAAAAAGAATTGGAAATAAAAACTTCCCAACCTTCTCCACAGGAATTTTTAAATGCTTATAACAGATTGTTTGAAAAGGGATACAAAAAAATAATTTCCATACATCCGTCGGCTAAATTCAGCGGTACTCTTCAAGCAGCAAGAGTGGGAAGATCTCTTACCAACAGAGAAAATGATATAGAGCTTATAGACAGTATGGGAGCTTCTCTACTTGAAGGATTTTTAGTTATAGAAGCTGCTAAAAAATCCATAAAAAGAGAAAGTTACGGAGAAATAATAAATTGGGTAAATTCTTTCAAAAATAAAGGAAAATTGTTGATTGTAGTTCCGGATCTTAAATATCTTGAAAAAGGCGGAAGAATAGGAAAAGCAAGTTCCGTTATAGCGGGAGCCTTCCAGCTTAAACCTATATTAACGGTAAGTCAGGGAGAAATAACAGTAGAGAAAAAAGTACTTGGAGAAAGAAATGCTCAAAAATATATTGAAAAATATGTAAAAGATGAAAGTAAGAAACAAAGTCTTATAGTGTTTACAGGTTGGGGAGGAGGTCCGAATGAACTTGAAAGTATAGTGAAAATTCATTCGGAAATAGGAGAAAGTTCAAGAATAAGTTTCCCTATACTTAACAGACAGGTCGGAGCTGTAATAGGAGCTCACGCAGGTCCTGTTTACGGAGTATTTGTATTTCCAAGATTAAGTTAAATTATTAAAAAGAGAAATATGTTGAAAAGAGGGATTGCTTTTGAAGTTCACAGTTTTTGAAGAAATAGATTCTACTAATGATTATTTGAGAAAAAATCATAAAATAGAAGAATTTGAAGTTATAATTGCGAAAAGACAAACAGCCGGAAGAGGAAAAAGAGGGAGAGTGTGGATTTCCGACGAGGGAGCTGCACTCTTCTCGTTTTCGGTAAAAGATAAGGAAAATTTACAGGAAAAAATAACGATTTTCAGTGGATATACAGTATATGAAATTTTGAAAAAATATATAGATGAAAATCTTAAAAATGATGATTTTTCTGAAAATCTGAAGTTTAAGTGGCCAAATGACATTTACTATCAAGACAAAAAAATATGCGGAATTTTATGTGAAAAAATAAGAGAAAACATAATAATAGGAATAGGAATAAACATAAATAATAATGATTTCGGTATATTTCAGGAAAGGGCAGTTTCTCTTTCGGAAATATGCGGGATAAAGTTTTCTGTAGAAGAAATAATAAAAGAAATTGTTTTTTTGTTTGAAAAAGAATTTACAAACCTGAATAAGGAATGGGAAAGAATACTTGAGAAGATAAATGAAAAAAGCTATTTAAAAGATAAAATAATAAAAATAAAAAAAGAAAATAAATTGGGAGAAAAAATATACAGATTTCTCCGTATAGACAGAGCAGGAAAAATTTGTCTAATAGGAAAAGGGGATACAGAAGAATCAAAATTTGAATCGCTTGATTTTGAAGTGATTTTGTAAACTCAATATATAGTGATATAGTTTTTATAAATTACAAAGATATAGAGATGAAAAATTTTTTTCAAAATTTTTTCAGAAATATCTTGACAAAGGGTAATAAATTTGGTAATATAATTTTTGTCAATTACGGGAGTGTAGTTGGCGAGGACAATGAAAACATGAGAAGAAGAAGCAAAGATGTGAAAAGATGAAATAATGGTGAAATAAAGGAAATATAGAGATATATTGAATGAAGAGTTTGATCCTGGCTCAGGATGAACGCTGACAGAATGCTTAACACATGCAAGTCGATGGGGAAGAATTAACTTGTTAATTTGGTAACCATGGCGGACGGGTGAGTAACGCGTAAAGAACTTACCTTTCAGACTGGGATAACAGAGGGAAACTTCTGATAAGACCGGATATAATTAATTGATTGCATGAGAGATTAATGAAAAGAGATGCTGAAAGAGAGCTTTGCGTCCTATTAGCTAGTTGGTAAGGTAATGGCTTACCAAGGCGATGATAGGTAGCCGGCCTGAGAGGGTGGACGGCCACAAGGGGACTGAGATACGGCCCTTACTCTTACGGGAGGCAGCAGTGGGGAATATTGGACAATGGAGGAGACTCTGATCCAGCAATTCTGTGTGCACGAAGAAGGTTTTCGGATTGTAAAGTGCTTTCAGTGGGGAAGAAGGAAGTGACGGTACCCACAGAAGAAGCGACGGCTAAATACGTGCCAGCAGCCGCGGTAATACGTATGTCGCGAGCGTTATCCGGAATTATTGGGCATAAAGGGCATCTAGGCGGACGATCAAGTCAGGGGTGAAAACTTGCGGCTCAACTGTAAGCTTGCCTTTGAAACTGATTGTCTAGAGTATTGGAAAGGTGGGCGGAACTACACGAGTAGAGGTGAAATTCGTAGATATGTGTAGGAATGCCGATGATGAAGATAGCTCACTGGACGATAACTGACGCTGAAGTGCGAAAGCTAGGGGAGCGAACAGGATTAGATACCCTGGTAGTCCTAGCTGTAAACGATGATCACTGGGTGTGGGCAGGAAGACTGTCTGTGCCGAAGCAAATGCGATAAGTGATCCGCCTGGGGAGTACGACCGCAAGGTTGAAACTCAAAGGAATTGACGGGGACCCGCACAAGCGGTGGAGCATGTGGTTTAATTCGACGCAACGCGAGGAACCTTACCAGATCTTGACATCCTACGAACATGTATGAGGATACATGGTGCCTTCGGGAACGTAGAGACAGGTGGTGCATGGCTGTCGACAGCTCGTGTCGTGAGATGTTGGGTTAAGTCCCGCAACGAGCGCAACCCTTATCGTTAGTTACCATCATTAAGTTGGGGACTCTAGCGAGACTGCCTGCGAAGAGCAGGAGGAAGGTGGGGATGACGTCAAGTCATCATGCCCCTTATGATCTGGGCTACACACGTGCTACAATGGGCAGTACAAAGAGGAGCGAGATAGTGATATGGAGCGAATCTTGAAAGCTGTTCTAAGTTCGGATTGAAGTCTGCAACTCGACTTCATGAAGTTGGAATCGCTAGTAATCGCAAATCAGCAATGTTGCGGTGAATACGTTCTCGGGTCTTGTACACACCGCCCGTCACACCACGAGAGTTGTTTGCACCTGAAGTTACTGGTCTAACTTAGGAGGAAGGTACCTAAGGTGTGAATAGTGATTGGGGTGAAGTCGTAACAAGGTATCCGTACCGGAAGGTGCGGATGGATCACCTCCTTTCTAAGGAGAAAAGAAAACATCTTTCTTCTTCTTGTGTTTAAAAGCTTTAAGGGATTGAGGGCGTGTAGCTCAGGTGGTTAGAGCACTGTGCTGATAACGCAGGGGTCACTGGTTCGAGTCCAGTCATGCCCACCAAGGTTTTTTAAAGGTGATTGTATGGGGATATAGCTCAGTTGGGAGAGCGCTGCCCTTGCAAGGCAGAGGTCAGCGGTTCGAACCCGCTTATCTCCACCAAGAGTGAAAAAAGGACAATGAGAAATGAATAGTAGGTAAAAGAGTTACAATGAAAAAAGCGAAATAAGGGCACACGGAGGATGCCTAGGCAACTAAAGCCGAAGAAGGACGTGATAAGCTGCGAAAAGCTATGTTAAGGTGCAAGTAACCGCAATAGACATAGATATCCGAATGGGAGAACCTGTATACTGGGAGAGTATACACGAGAGAGGTAAGTCCGTGAACTGAAACATCTAAGTAGCGGGAGGAAAAGAAAGTAAAAACGATTCTCTAAGTAGCGGCGAGCGAACGGGGAAGAGCCTAAACCATGTATGTGTAGAAGTTGGCGACGTTGCATATATGGGGTAGAGGGATATAGAATGAACAGATAGCCATAAAGTTTAAGTTATGTTGTATGAAGCGGAATTAGTTGGGAAGCTAAACCGAAGAAGGTGACAGTCCTGTATAGTGTAAGTATGATATAATGATAGATATAATCCCGAGTAGCATCGAACACGAGGAATTTGGTGTGAATCAGCGTGGACCAAATCACGTAAGGCTAAATACTTTAGTTGACCGATAGAGGAGAGTACCGTGAGGGAAAGGTGAAAAGAACCCTGAGCAAGGGAGTGAAAAAGAATTTGAAACCGTGTGCTTACAAGCGGTAGGAGCACAGAAATGTGTGACTGCGTGGATTTTGGTTAATCATCCTGCGAGTTATGATATGTGGCGAGGTTAAGTAAGCGGAGCCGAAGGAAACCGAGTCTTAATAGGGCGACAAGTCGCATATCATAGACGCGAAACCTAGTGATCTAGGCCTGTCCAGGTTGAAGCTGGGGTAAGACTCAGTGGAGGACCGAACTCACCGCCGTTGAAAAGTTGGGAGATGAGATAGGTTTAGGGTGAAAAGCCAATCGAGCGCAGGAATAGCTCGTTCTCTCCGAAATGCATTTAGGTGCAGCCTTAATTTAGATATGTGGGGGTAGAGCACTGTATGATCAGGGGCATATAGCTTACCGAAATCAAGCAAACTACGAATACCATATATTGATGATTAGGAGTGAGTCTATGGATGACAAGGTCCATGGACGAGAGGGAAACAACCCAGACCACCGGCTAAGGTCCCAAATTATGTCTAAGTGGGAAAGGAGGTGGATATTCATAGACAACCAGGAGGTTGGCTTAGAAGCAGCCATACCTTAAAAGAGTGCGTAATAGCTCACTGGTCGAGAGTATCTGCGCCGAAGATATAACGGGCTAAGACATAAACCGAAGCTGTGGAATTAGAGTAATCTAATTGGTAGGAGAGCGTTCTGTAGGCCGAAGAAGGTGTACTGGAAGGTATATTGGAGGTATCAGAAGTGAGAATGCAGGAATGAGTAGCGAGAAGGATGGTGAGAATCCATCCGGCCGGAAGTCCAAGGTTTCCAGGGGAAGGTTTGTCCGCCCTGGGGGAGTCGGGACCTAAGCAGAGGCTAAGGAGCGTATGCGAATGGAAAATAGGTTAATATTCCTATACCACTATAATCGTTATTAGAGAAGGAGTGACGCAGGAAGGTATGTAAGAAGACTGACGGAATAGTCTTTCTAAGGGAGTAGCATGAATATATAGGCAAATCCGTATATTTAAATGTGAGACCTGATGGGTAAGTACCATATGGTATAAGTTACAGATCCTACACTGCCGAGAAAAACTTCTATCGAGAGAAGTAGTGCCCGTACTGAAAACCGACACAGGTGGACAGAGTGAGAAACTTAAGGCCGACAGGATAACTCTAGCTAAGGAACTCTGCAAAATAGCCCCGTAACTTCGGGAGAAGGGTACCTAATATACTTGAGTGGAGAGACACCACGAGGGGAAATAGGTCGCAGTGAAGAGTCCCAAGCAACTGTTTACCAAAAACACAGGTCTATGCTAAGCTGAAAGGCGACGTATATGGGCTGACACCTGCCCAGTGCCGGAAGGTTAAGAGGAGGATTGAGAGATTCGAATTGAAGCCCCGGTGAACGGCGGCCGTAACTATAACGGTCCTAAGGTAGCGAAATTCCTTGTCGGGTAAGTTCCGACCTGCACGAATGGTGAAATGATTTGGGAGCTGTCTTGGCTGGAGACCTGGTGAAGTTGTAATGTCGGTGAAGATACCGATTACCTGCAGTAGGACGGAAAGACCCCGTGGAGCTTTACTGTAGCTTGGCATTGGGTTTTGGCAATGTGTGTATAGGATAGTTGGGAGACTGAGAAGATAAGGCGTCAGTTTTATCAGAGTCGTCGTTGGAATACCAACCATATGTTGTTGAAATTCTAATCATATATTTGTAGTATATGAGACAGTGCTAAGGTGGGCAGTTTGACTGGGGCGGTCGCCTCCAAAAGAGTAACGGAGGCGTTCAAAGGTTCCCTCAGGTTGGATGGAAATCAACCGGAGAGTGCAAACGCAAAAGGGAGCTTGACTGCGAGACTGACGGGTCGAGCAGGTACGAAAGTAGGAGTTAGTGATCCGGCGGTGCTGAATGGAAAGGCCGTCGCTCAACGGATAAAAGCTACCCCCGGGGATAACAGGCTGATACTTCCCAAGAGTCCATATCGACGGAAGTGTTTGGCACCTCGATGTCGGCTCGTCTCATCCTGGGGCTGGAGAAGGTCCCAAGGGTTGGGCTGTTCGCCCATTAAAGAGGCACGCGAGCTGGGTTCAGAACGTCGTGAGACAGTTCGGTCCCTATCCACTGCAGGCGTTAGAATATTGAAGAGATCTGTCCTTAGTACGAGAGGACCGGGATGGACAAACCTCTGATGTACCGGTTGTTACGCCAGTAGCATGGCCGGGTAGTCACGTTTGGAAGGGATAATCGCTGAAAGCATCTAAGTGAGAAGCCCACTTTAAGATGAGTATTCTTTAAGTAACCATCGAGAACAGGTGGTGATAGGCTGGAGGTGTAAGTACAGTAATGTATTTAGCTGACCGGTACTAATATTACGTTAGCTTTTATTTAACTTCTTTACTACTACTATTTATTTCTCATTGTCTTTATATTCAGTTTGGTGATCTTAGCAACAGGGATACACCCGGTTACATTTCGAACCCGGCAGTTAAGTCTGTTTACGCCTAAAATACTTAGATTTACTTCTAGGGAAAATCGGTAATCGCCAAACTTTTTCTTTTTTGCGTCTCCGTAGCTCAGTCGGTTAGAGCATTTGGCTGTTAACCAAAGGGTCGTTGGTTCGAATCCATCCGGGGACGCCATTTTTTTTGTTTGTTTTTTTATTTGAAATGTGATAAAATTATTAAGAGGTGCATTCGTAGCTCAACTGGATAGAGCGTCTGACTTCGGATCAGAAGGCTTGGGGTTCGATTCCTCACGAGTGCGCCATGTTTTTATATATTAAAGTGTTATTTGAAGAGTGTGAGTTTTAAATCGGGGGAAATATGGGTGAAAATGAGGGACATAGAGAAAGGCTGAGAAAACGGTTTCTGATGTCGGGAATCTCAGGATTTCATGATTATGAAGTGTTGGAACTTCTTTTGAGTTATGTTATAGTAAGAAGAGATTGTAAGAAAATTGCGAAGGATTTACTTAATAAATACGGTGATTTGTATTCTTTACTGAAACAGTCTAAAGACGAACTGGAAACAAACAGTTTTATCACTGAAAGAATTGCAATATTTTTAAAAGTATTATTTTCAATGTTGGAAGATCAGTTGTATAGGAAAATTCACAATGAAAGAATTGTAATTTCAAGTAACGTTCAGCTTCTGGATTATTTAGAATTTTCTCTTTTGAAAAGAGATATTGAAATTTTTAAAGTGTTATTTTTGAACACTCAAAATGAGCTTATACGAGAAGAAGAACTTTTTCAGGGAACTTTGGACCGAAGTACTATTTATGTCAGGGAATTGATGAAAAAGGTTTTGAAATACAATGCAAAATCTGTTATACTTGTACATAATCATCCTTCAGGTTCTTTGAAACCTTCGCAGTCTGATATAATATTGACAAAAAAAATTAAAGAAATATTTGAAAATGTCGAAATAAGATTGCTGGACCATATAATAATAAGTGAAAAAGGATATTTTAGTTTTTTAGAAGGTGGAATATTATGAAGATTTTAAACATAAAATTTAGAAAAACAAAAAAAGTTTATCCCTTTTTAATAGGGAAATATGAAAATTATCAAAAAGGCGATCATGTAATAGTTGATACAATAAGGGGAGAACAGACAGGTATCGTTATAGGAATGACTGATAAATTCGGAGAAGAATCCGAAGAAAAAGATGATGTAAAAATAAGGGAAGTAAAGAGAAAACTTACCGATAAAGAAGTCGAAAAATTAAAAGAGTTGGATGAAAAGGCAAATGATGCTTATTTTAAGTGTAAAAAAATAGTTAAAAGTATTTTACCTGAAATGAATTTAGTTATAGGGGAGTATACTTTTGATGAAAATAAGCTTATTTTTTATTTTACAGCTGAAAACAGACTTGATTTCAGAGAATTGGTAAAAGAAGTAAATAAGACTTTCAAGAAAAGAGTAGAATTCTATCAAATAAAGCAAAATGATGAAGGGAGAATTTTAAGTGCATTTGGAAAATATGGGAAAGAGATATACTGGTAATGAGAATGAACTTGATTCCGGTATTATCAATAAAATCAATGAGGATAGAACCATAGATGTGTACTTTGAAACTTTTCAAAAGCGGTATTTTTTTCTTGACAATCCTGATTTTAGGGTAAAAATAAACGATAAAGTTCTGGTAGAGACTCAAATGGGTTTAGGAATCGGAAAAGTTATAGGCATAAAATCAGGAAGAGTTGAAGAAAAAGAATCTTTAAAGAGGATTATAAGAGTAGCGGATGATAAGGATTTGGAAAAAAATAAAGAATTAAAAGAGGATTCGGTTAAAGCAGGATTTATATTCAGAAATAAACTGAAAAAGTATAATCTTAATTTAAAACTTGTTGCCACTGAATATACTTTCGATAAGAAAAAGTTAATTTTTTATTTTGCTTCTGAAGAAAGAGTAGATTTTAGGGATTTTGTAAAAGATTTGGCTGCAATATTCAAAGTCAGGATAGAGTTAAGACAAATCGGTGTAAGAGATTATGCAAAAATGGTTGGAGATTGCGGAAGTTGCGGAAAAACATTATGCTGTAAATCTTTTATAAACAAATTTGATTCAGTTTCAATAAAAATGGCAAGAGATCAAGGAGTAGTAGTTACTCCGTCAAAAATTACGGGAGTATGCGGACGTTTGAAATGCTGTATAGGATTTGAAAATGATCAGTATAATGAAGTAAGAGAAAACTATCCGGCAGTGGGACAAACTGTAACAACCGAAGAAGGAAAAGGTAACGTTATAAGTATGAATATGCTGAATGATTTGATATTTGTAAATATTCATGGAAAAGGTATAGGAAGATACGGATTGGCTGAAATACAGTTTGATGCGGAAGAAAAGAGAGAAATAGAGAAAAGACAGAATTGCTGTAATTTTATAGAAGGAAATTAACTATGGGCAGTTTAAAAAATAATAAAAAAGATGATTTTTTGAGGGAATCTGATGAAATCGGAGATGTAGGCAGTTATACTGAAAGACTTGAAAGTGTCAATAAAATTATGACTGTAAGTGAAATTGGTTTAAAGATAACAGAAGATTCATTATTATTGGCAAATTTTATAAAAAATAAATTGGAAAAAAAATCCGGGAAATCAAACCGGACTTTTTTTCATAATCGAAATATGCTTGAAATAGGAGCAGGACAGGGAATTATTTCCTTATTAGTTTCGGGATTGCCGAATATTTCAAAAATTTATGCTGTAGAAGTACAAAAAGAAGTATTTGGGTATTTGATAGGGAATGTAGAGAAAAACTCGTTACAAAGCAAAATTTTGGTTTTAAATGAGGATATAAGAAATGTTGTCGGAGAGTATGACTATATTTTTTCCAATCCTCCTTATAAAAAAGTAAATTCGGGGAAATTACCTCAGGATAAAACAGAAGCCATAAGTAAATACGAAGTGTTGCTGACATTGGAAGAACTGTTTTTTAATACAAAAAGATTACTTAAAAATTATGGAGAATTTTTTGTTATTGTTCCTGAAGAAAGGCTGAATGACAGCTTTCGATATATTTATAAAAATGAATTGCAAATATTGAGTTTGAATATAAATCAATATAAAAAAAAGAAATTGATAATAATACATGGAAAAAAAGGCGGAAAAATCAACTCGGGAATTGAAATTGAATATAATTTGAAATAATATTGTTTAGCTGTGATTAAAAAATCCCGCATAACCTATTTTTTAGAGGCTAACGGGATGTGAATTTTATCGGATTTACAAAGAAATTAAATAATTTACAAGTTCTTTTTCTATTTCCTGATTATATTTTCCTGTTCTGAAATTGTATTTTATTTCATCATAATTTTCGGGATTTTCTTTCATCGCTTTTTGTACAACATTAGGAAATTCCAATAAAAATACCGACATATTATTTTCTTTTTCATAAACCAGTGTGGGAATTTTAACTGTTTCGGTCAATTTTTTCAATAATTCTTCGTTACCTTCTCTGGGCAGATAGTTGACTTTTATATTACTGTTCAGTTCGGAAAATTTTTTCATAAAAGGAACTATGGCACGACAGTCGGGGCAGTAAACTTGAGCTAAACATAATATTTTTATTTCTTTGTTTATAGATTTTACAGCTTTTTCAGTTTCTTCGGAAAGAGTTATTTTATCTATAATTTTTAACTGTTTTTGTGAATATTCTTCGTTGTCGGAAAACTTTAAATAATCCTGAAATGTACTCATTTTATCACCTCTAAATAATTTTATTATAATTATTATAAACCAAAAATCTTAAAAAATAAAGGTTAACTTTAAAAAAATTCCCAAAGTAAAGCAAAAACTTATTCTATTTATTTTTATATCAAAATATGCTAAAATAACTGAAGGAGGAAAAATGTATAAAGCTGTAATAAGTGATTTGGATGGAACATTATTGGATGAAAATCACCAAATAAACGATTTCACAATAGAAACCGTCAAAAAAGTAGTCGAAAAAGGAATAAAATTCTATATTGCAACAGGAAGAAGTTATTTCGGGGCTAAAGAAATAATGGATAAAATAAATCTGAAAATACCTTTGATTACTTCTAACGGAGCAAGAATAATGGACAGTGACGGTAACGAGATTTATATAAATAATATTGAAAAAAAATATCTTGATGAAATTTACAAAGTTGATTATAAATTCGTAGGGCAAAATATAATATTGAACGGTTATTCGGGAAGTAACTGGTACATAGTTGAAGATGTTGTTGACTATTACAGAAAAAAAAGACCGGACAGAACATTTTTGCCTGAAGTTGTCAGTTGGAAAGAATTTATGGAAAAAGAATATACAAAAATTTTCTTTTTAGGACCTCATGACAAACTTTTAAAACTCGAAAAAATATTGAAAAAAGTGACTAATGAAGAAGTAAATGCAGTATTTGTTTCGGAAGGAAGTCTGGAAGTGTTTGATAAAAATTCGGATAAAGCAGTTGCTGCAAAGTATTTACTCGAAAAGGACGGGATAAAATTAAGTGAAACTGTAGCTTTCGGAGACGGGTATAATGACTATGAGCTATTGAAAGAAGCAGGAAAAGGTTATCTTATGGGAAATTCTTTATACAGATTGTTGGAAGGTTTGCCTGATTATGAAGTGATCGGCACAAATGAAAATAACGGAGAAGCTGAAAAATTAAGAGAATTATTTTTATAAAAACAGGATAGGAGAAAAAAATGACAAAAACAGCATTAGTAGCAGACGATGCTTCATATATAAGAGAAGATATAAAAGATATACTGGAAGATCAGGGATACGAAGTTTATGAAGCGGCAGACGGAATGGAAGCTTTTGAAATGTACAAAAAAGTAAAGCCGACTATTGTAACAATGGATATTAATATGCCTAGAGTACACGGGATAAAAGCAACACAACTAATTATAGATTATGATCCCCAAGCAAAAGTTATGTTGTGCAGTACGATGATAACTTTTCAGAATTATATAAAAATGGGAAAAGAAGCAGGAGCAAAAGGATTTTTATCCAAACCTTTTACAGATGAGGAATTTATGAACGAATTGTCAAAATTATTTTTATAATTAAAATCGGAAACGGAGGTATAATTTATGTATAAAGCGGTAGTAACTGATTTGGACGGGACATTACTCAATGATGAGCACAAAGTGTCCGAATTTACTAAAGAAACAGTCAGAAAAATAATAGATAAAGGAATAAAATTTTATATTGCCACAGGAAGAAATTACGGATTGGCAAAAGTAGTAAAAGATGAATTGGGAATAAATATTCCTCTTATTTCGTCAAACGGTGCGAGAATAAATGATGAAGACGGAAAAGTAATATATGAAGACGGCTTGGGAAGAAAAGAAATAGATGCAATTTTGAGTATTGATTACAAGTCTTTCGGAAAAGATATTCACTTAAATATATTTTCGGGAGATGACTGGATAATAACAAAAGGAACGTTGGAAGAAGTTATAAAAAGAGACGGAGAAACTTTTCCTCTGGATATGATCGAAGTTCCTGAAAATGAACTGGGGAAAAGGGAAATATTGAAATTTTTCTATATAGGAAAGCATGAAAATCTAATCGAACTGGAAAAAGAAATATTGAAAAAAACTGATAATAATGTAAGTGTCGTATTTGTATCCGATGACTGTATGGAAGTCTTTTCAAAAACAGCAAATAAGGCAAATGCAGCTAAATTTCTACTTAAAAGGGACGGCATAAATTCTGAAGAAACAGTCAGTTTCGGAGACGGAGAAAATGATTACGAGCTTTTAACAACCATGGGAAAAGGGCATGCAATGGGAAATGCCATATACAGACTTAAAAATTTGTTGCCGAAAGACTTTGAAATAATAGGAAAAAATTCAGATGACGGAGAAGCGAAAAAACTTATAGAGTTATTTTTGTAAAATATAATCCTGCCAAACAGCTTTTAAAATGCTGAAAGCAGGATTTTTAATATAAAAAATCAATCCTCAAATTTTACAATGCTAAAAATGTGTTAGTGAGTGTAATGAAAACATCTTTTTTGTAACGGACATTCTTGAGCATGTAAAATTTGAGATTGTGAAAGGGGTTTTAGGGGGAAATTCCCCCTAATTATTTTTAAAATTTTATTTGGTAAGGTAAATAATACATAGGTTTATTTTTATTTTGCTCTATTAATTTATATTCGTCCATTATTTTTGAACTTCCCGGTAATTTTGTTTCCAACTGGGAAGTCAGCTGGAATTTCTCAAATATATAAGAAGAAAGTAATTTCAATGTTTCTTTAAAATCTTTTTTAGCATAAATGTTTTCAACTCTGTAATTATCGCCTAAGTTTAAATCACGGGCAAGAATTTTTATTGTTTCATCAAGAGTAGCAATACCGTCTACAAGATTAATTTCCTTTGCTTCACTTCCTAGCCAGATTTTACCCTGTGCATAATTTTCAAGCACTTGAGGAGCCATATTTCTGTTTTTGGAAACTCTCGATTTAAACTCGTCATAAGTGGCATTCATGGATTCTATTATTTTATTTCTGGATTCGGTAGATAAAGGAACAAAAGGATCGAAAGTATCCGTATATTTTCCTTTGCTGATAGAGTTTGAGGTAACTCCGTATTTATTTTGAGCATTATAGAATTTAGGGAACATGGAGACAACTCCTATAGACCCTGTAATTGTGGCATCATTAGCAAAGACTTTTTTTCCGCTCATAGATATATAATATCCTCCTGAAGCTGCAACTTCAGACATTGAAACATAAACAGGAACATTTATTTTTGAAAGCATCTGATAAATCATTTCCGAAGCAAGAGCCGACCCTCCCGGTGAATTAACCCTTAAAACGACACCTTTCAAATCTTTAATTTTTGAAAGCTCTTTCAATTTTTCCGCCATGTTGTCAGGAGATATGTATATTCCCTGAGCTTCTTCATTATAAACTATAGGACCTTCAGCGTAAATTACCGCTATTGTACCTTTATCCTGATTCTGCTCTTCTATTCTTTTTCCGTTATCGGCATAATAATCGTAAATATCTACTATATTATCTTCGTTTATTTGAAGTTTTGTCATTAAATCATTAAAATATTCAAGAGTATCAACAAAATTTTTATCTCTTGCAGCAGAAGGAGTAAGATTCGTATCATCTCCGTTAAGTATATCGGCATTGAGTTTGTTTTTATCGAGTCTTCTGGCTTTTGAAACTTTATCAAGGAAAGAGTTGAATCTGCTTTCCAGAATACGTGTCAGCTCATTTCTTAATCCCGGAGACATTGTATCGGATGTATAATTTTCTCCATATGATTTAAAATCTCCGATACGGACAACTTCCATATCTACTCCGACATTTGAAAGCAGTTTTTTATAATATAAATCCGAGTAATGATATCCTGCCAGAGAAACTGAACCTGAAGCTGACGGCACCATTATTATTTCATTTGCTACAGAAGCCAGAGGATAATTGCTGTTATCCATATATGCTCCGAAAGCATAAACTTTTTTATTTTTATTTTTAATTTCCTGAAGTTTTTTAGAGATTTCTTCGGATTTTACTGAAGAAATATTTGTCTGATCAAGATTTATTATAATTCCTTTTATATTATCGTTATTTTTTATATCTTCCAAACTGTTAAGTACGTCCATATAAGAAATATTGTATTTTTTAGTTTCTCCGAATAGAGAAGTGTCAAGTTTGTCTTCGGATATTGAAGAAACGTTAAGTAAAACATAGTTGTAATTTTTGGAAATACTGTCTTCGTCTTTTGCTTTGCTTATAATATAACCTATCAGTGAACTTAACAGTATAAAAAATACAAAAAATAACAATGACAATTTTAAAAAGAAAGAGTATATTTCTTTAATTGTAAATAATAAAAATCTTTTTATAAAATCAAAAAATTTCATTGGTAACCTCCTTAATATATCTGGAATTATATCATTTAAAATCTTAAATATCAACGTATAAAAAAATAAAATTTTTAGTATATGTCAAAAAAATATAAAAAAATTAAAAAAAAGTATTGACTTAATTTTCCATTTATGATAATATCTTTTTTGTCTGTAAGAGAAGTGTGAAAAAATAATGTGCGCCCTTCGTCTAGAGGTCAGGACCTCGGGTTTTCATCCCGGTAACAGGAGTTCGATTCTCCTAGGGCGTACCATTTAAAAATACAGATATATCGGTCGCATAGCTCAGTTGGGAGAGCACCTGCCTTACAAGCAGGGGGTCATTGGTTCGAGCCCAATTGTGACCACCATTTATGGAGGTGTAGCTCAGTTGGTTAGAGTGCTTGCCTGTCACGCAAGATGTCGCGAGTTCGAGTCTCGTCACTTCCGCCATTTATATTTTATGCCGCTTTAGCTCATCTGGTAGAGCAACTGACTTGTAATCAGTAGGTGGTTGGTTCGAGTCCGACAAGCGGCACCACTTTTAAAGAATGCGGTGAGGTACCCGAGTGGCCAAAGGGAGCAGACTGTAAATCTGCCGGCTCAGCCTTCGAAGGTTCGAATCCTTCCCTCACCACCATTTTTTTATTAATGAGATATGAATTTTTATAGATAATTTATTATGTGAATTTTATTCAGGAGGCAATAATAACATGGTTAGAAAGTTAAAAGGAGCCAATTCAGGAAAAAGCGGAAGTCAACAGGATATAATAAAACAGGCACAGGTTATGCAACAGGAAATGTTGAAAATACAGGAAGGTCTGAAAGATAAATTTGTGGAAACGTCTGTTGCCGGTGGCGGAATAACTGTAAAAGCAAACGGACAGAAAAAAATAGTTGATTTGTCTATTTCGATGGATATATTAAAAGATGCAGTTGATGAAGGGGATACTTCAATTGTTTCTGATGTAATAATAAATGCAATAAATGAAATACTTGAAAAAGCTGAAGAAATGGCTGAAAAAGAAATGGAAGTAATAACAGGCGGTGTAAGTATACCGGGATTATTCTAAAAATTTTAAATCATAATAAATTCATAGAAAGTCGGATATTTCCGACTTTTTTCTATATGATTTAAAAAAATTCAAAATTCTAAGTAATTTCTATTTGTTATATTTAATAAATGTGGTAAAATTAAAATAAATAACATTATTTTAGGGAGGATATCGCTATGGAATTTATGGAAAAGTATGAATACTGGTTAAATTCAGATTCTGTTGATGAAAAAGACAAAGAGGAATTGAAAAGTCTAAAGGACGATCCGAAAGAAATAGAAGACAGATTTTTTAAGGATTTGAGCTTCGGTACAGGAGGAATAAGAGGAGTAAGGGGAATAGGAACAAACAGAATCAACAAATATGTTATAAGAAAAGCGACTCAGGGGCTTGCAAATTATATGCTTAAATATAACAAAAAAGAAGCTGAAGAAAAAGGTGTTATAATAGCTCATGACTGTAGAATAGGTTCGAGAGAATATGCTTTAAATACTGCAAGAGTAATGGCTGCAAACGGTATAAAAGCGTATATTTATTCCGATTTACGTTCCACTCCGGAATTGTCTTTCGGTGTCAGATATAAAGGCTGCCTTGCAGGAATAGTAGTTACTGCGAGTCATAATCCTCCTGAATACAATGGATATAAAGTTTACTGGAGTGATGGAGGTCAAATCGTAGCACCTGAAGTAACAGGAATATTAGAAGAAGTAAATAAAATTAAAACTTTGGAAGAAATAAAAGTCATGTGTGAAAAAGAAGCACGGGAAAAAGGACTTATAATAGAACTTGACGGGAAAATAGATGATGATTACCTTTCTGAAATAAAAAAACAGACTTTAAAAACGAATATTCCGGGAAAAGAAAACTTTAAAATAGTTTATACGCCTTTGCATGGTACAGGCGGAAGACCAATGAAAAGAATATTGTCCGATTTCGGGTACAGTTTTGAAGTAGTAAAAGAGCAGATAGAGCCTGATGGGAATTTTCCTACGGTAGTATATGCCAATCCTGAAGAAGTGGCAGCATTTAAACTTGGAGTAAAATTAGCCGATGAAATAGGAGCAAAACTTGTAATGGCTAATGATCCTGATGCCGACAGAATAGGGATAGCGGTAAAAGACGACAGCGATAACTGGTATTATCCTAACGGAAACCAAATGGGACTGTTATTACTTCAATATTTGTTAAATAATAAAAAAGATATCCCTGCAAATGCAAAAGTAATAACTACAATAGTATCGACCCCTATGATAGATGTTGTGGCACCTGCGAAAAATGTAGGTGTTATGAAAACATTGACAGGATTTAAATACATAGGGGAAAAAATAAGAGAATTTGAAACAGGAAAACTTGACGGAAGCTATTTATTCGGATTTGAGGAAAGTTACGGATATTTAATAGGAACTCATGCCAGAGATAAAGATGCGTTGGTAACATCAATGGTAATAGCTGAAATGGCTGCATATTATAATTCGATTGGAAGTTCAATATATAAAGAATTGCAAAAATTGTACAAAGAATTCGGATATTATCTTGAGGGAATAAAATCGGTAACATTAAAAGGAAAAGACGGAATAGAAAAAATGACGGCATTAATGTCGGATTTAAGGGAAAACATAAAAGATACGCTGATAGGAAAGAAAATAAAAATCAAAAGAGATTTCGATTCGCATAAAGAGTATAATTTGGAAACGGGAGAAGAAAAAGAAATCAAACTTCCGAAAGAAAATGTATTGCAGTTTGTGTTGGAAGACAATACATATATCACTGCAAGACCTTCGGGAACAGAGCCTAAAATTAAATTTTATTTCAGTGTGAATGCCGATTCCGATGAAAAAGTAAAAGAAAAACTTGAAAATACAATGGAAGAATTTTTGAAAATTTTGAAATTATAAAAAAGTTTTAGACAAATAATGAAAGCAAGAATAAGGAGATGAACAGTACAGAAAATAATAAGAACTTGGAAAATGTAAATGGATTGTATATAAAAGAGAGTATGAAAATAAAGGGCTCCTGTAACAAAAAAGAACCGGATGCACTTTATCTTCATATTCCTTTCTGCGAAAAAAAATGTGAATATTGTGACTTTTGCACATTTATCAATATGAGCCGTGAGTATGAAAGGTATACGAAAGCACTGATAAAAGAACTTAAAATGTATCCCGAATATGAATACGACACTGTTTATTTCGGAGGAGGAACTCCTTCGTTACTTCCTGTGGAAATGACAGCCGAAATAATGAGTAATATTCGATACAAAGAAAATTCCGAAATAACATTGGAACTGAATCCTAACGACATGACGGCAGAAAAACTTAAAGGATTGAGAAAAACAGGTATAAACAGACTCAGTATAGGAATACAGAGCTTTCAAAATCACGTGCTGAAATTTATCGGTAGACTGCATAGCGGAGAAGATGCCGTAAGAGTTTTTCGTGATGCGAGAAAAGCTGGATTTGAAAATATTTCAATTGATTTGATGTTCGGTATTCCTAATCAGAGTTTTGAGGATTTAAAAAAAGATTTGGAGAATATACTGCTCCTTTCTCCTGACAATATATCTATTTATTCGCTGATATGGGAAGAAGGGACAGTATTCTGGAGCAAACTGAAAAAAGGAATATTATCCGAAATGGATCAGGATTTGGAAGCTGAAATGTACGAAGAAATAATAGATTTTCTGAAAAAAAATGGCTACAATCATTATGAAATATCAAATTTTTCCAAAAAAGGAAGAGGCGGTATTCATAATCTTAAATATTGGAGAAATAAAGAGTTTATAGGAGTTGGACTTAGTGCGGCAACTTACTTTAAAGGACGAAGATATTCCAATGTGAGAACTTTCAATAAATATTATAAATCTCTTGAGGAAAATGCACTTCCCATAGATGAAAAAAGTATTGAAATAATAGACGAAAAGGAAAAAGAAAAACTTAAAAATATGCTCGGATTAAGACTGACAGAAGAGGGAATAAAATACTTTCAAAATGAAAAAGTCGAAAGCCTTTTGGAAAGAGGACTGCTCGAAAGGTTTGACAGCGGGAAAAGAATGAGACTCACAAGAAAAGGTATTTTACTTGCAAATGAAGTATTTGTCGAATTTATTTAAAATTTACAATTTAAGGAGTAAAAATGGAACTTACCCGGGAAAAAATACATCAAAATTATGAAAAAATAAAGGAAGATATAAAAAAATATTCTCCTTATCCTGAAAAAGTAAAAATATTATTTGTAACAAAATATTTTAATTTTGAAGAACAGAAAAAAATTATAGATATGGGATATAATTATTTTGGAGAAAACAAAGCCCAAGTTTACAGAGATAAAGTGAAAAATTATTCTGAAGATAAATATAAAAATTTGAAATGGGATTTTATCGGGAGGTTGCAAAAAAATAAAATAAAGTATATAATAAAAAATGTAAATTTGATACATTCAATAGATTCTTATGAACTTTTGGAAGAAATAAATAAAAAAGCCGCTGAAAATAACAGAATTGTAAACGGTTTAATACAAATAAATATTTCAAAAGAAGAGTCGAAAACAGGAGTTTATGTCGAAAGTTTTGAAAAAGAGTATGAAAAATATTTTTCTATGGATAACGTAAAAATAAAAGGATTTATGACAATGGCTCCTTTGGAAGCTGAGAGTCATGAAATAAAGGAATATTTTTTTAATATGCTGAGGTTAAAAGAGAAATATGAAAAAAAATACGATTATTTAGATGAACTTTCTATGGGAATGTCCAATGATTATATAGAAGCACTGGAGAGCGGATCAACTATAATCAGAATAGGAAGTAAATTGTTTAAATAAAAACAGGAGGTTATTAATTTGAAATTAGGAAAGAAATTTTTGGAATTTTTCGGAGATGTGGATGAAGAAGAAGTAATAGAAGAAGAGGAAGTTGTCGTTAAGCCTAAACCTCAGGTCAAAACTCACACTGTCAATGAAAGTGAGCAGCAACCTGAAGAGAAAGAAAAAAGAGTAATGAGCATTTTCGGTGGAGGAAAGAAGGAGGAAATCGGGAAAATGAAAGTAAGTTATGTTTCGATAATAAGACCAAAAACATTTGAAGACTCAAGGCTGATAGCTGATTCTATAAAAGAAAAAAAAGTGGTTACATTCAGTTTGGAATTTTTGGAATTTGAAGTAGGACAAAGAGTTATAGATTTTGTAAGTGGAGCTGCTTATGCAATGGATGCCCATTTATCAAAAGTTACCGATAAAGTTCTTACGTCTATTCCTAACGGAGTGGGATATGAAGATATAGACACTTCTTTGGAAGAAGAAAGAAAGAGAAATTCCGATTTGCTTTAAAATACGGTATTTATTTAAAACAATATAAAAATATACCTTTTGACTATTCTTACTGTAAAAATAGTTTTAAGGTATATTTTTATTTTACTTTATACTATATCTCGGAATCTCCGACTTTATCTATATTTTTAAATTCTTTGTCCACTTTGGAAAGATTCAGATATAGAATAGAACCTACCAAAATCATAGCCGATACAAACTGTACAGGAGAGAGAAATCTTTTTAATATTACCGCTTCGGCAAAGACCGAAGTTAAAGGGTATGCCAGTTCGCAGAATGTAGCGATAGATGCAGGAATGTTTTTTAATCCGTTGTAGTAAATAAATATTGCACAAAGTCCATATACGGCGATAAAAAGTGCCAATGACATTAGACTTTTATTTCCTGTAAATGTAATTATACTTTTTTCGGTATTTCCGGAAAAGAGAATAAAAACAAGCATTATTACAGTAGTAAAGAAAAATCTGTAAAATGTACTTGTTAAAAAAGAAAACTTTCCTACAATTTTTTTCCCGAAAACAGTTGAACTTCCGAAAGAAAAAGCTGCAAGGAGGGAATACATGGCTGCCAAAAGATTATTTTTAGGCAAAAGTGTAGGACTCTTGAACTCGAAAGTAAGTAAATAAATCGAAATCATGCAAATAATCGCAACTATATAAAATTTTTTTGAAGGTCTTTCTTTTAAAATAAGGAAAGCCAGAATTACAGCAAATATAGGCTGAGATTTCTGAATCAGAATAACTATACTGAATTTACTGTATTCACTTAGTTGTAAGGCTTTTACTATGGATAAAGTTCCTATGCTTCCGCCGAATAGAGCAATAAGCAGAAAAAATATATAGTCATTTTTAGTAAATTCTTTTAACATTTTATATTGTTTTGTAAAAAGTACCGATAAAATAAGTGTAGGTATCGCATGAGCAATAAATACGATAAAATTCACATCATAAAAATGGAATTTTGAAAAATACGAAGGTGTAAGTAAAACCCCGTCAAGTCCCCACATAATAGCAGCGATAACTATTAAAAATCCTCCTAAAATTAAATTGTTTTTTTTCATTTTAATCCTTTCTTTGTTACTTTTGTTTGTAATTCAATATTGACGTATGATATAATAAACAAAGTATAGCACAAAAAAGAAGATTTTAAAATAATGAGAGGAAAAAAATGAGTATAATTTTTACGATAATAATATTGGGAATAATAATATTTTTGCATGAATTGGGACATTTTATGACAGCAAAATATTATAAAATGCCCGTTCTGGAATTTGCTATAGGAATGGGACCAAAAGTATTTTCAAAAAAAATAAATGAAACTGCTTATTCTATAAGACTGCTTCCTTTGGGAGGTTTTGTAAATATAGGAGGCATGCAGCCTGAAGATGATCCTGAAAAGCAAGTAAAGGACGGCTTTTACACAAAGTCACCGTTCAGCAGATTTGTCGTACTGATAGCCGGAATAATGATGAACTTTATATCGTCGATAATAGCTATATTTATTATGCTTTCTGTTACGGGAGGAGTTCCTGCGGGATATATCAAGCCTATAGTAGGATCTGTCAATGAAAACTCTGCTGCAAAGAATGTGTTGCAGGTAAATGACAGAATTACGGAAATAAACGGTAAAAAAATAAAAAACTGGGAAGATTTGGCTAATGCGATATATAAAATAAATGAAAAAGGTTATAATGGAGAAAATATTTCTTTAAAAATAATGAGAGATAATAAAGAGATAAATACAGATATTAAACTCACTTATAGTGAGGAATTGAAAATAAATGCCCTCGGTATAGTAGCAGCACAGGCTAAAATTTCGTTTTTCCAAAAGATTTCGGCGTCTTTCTATACTTTCGGGAACTATTTTAAAGTTATGGCAGACGGGCTTAAAATGCTTATTACCGGGAAAGTGTCCGTGAAAGAAGTTACAGGACCTGTAGGACTTCCCAAATATGTGGGACAGGCTTATAAAGACGGAGGAGGAATAGGATTATTGAATATCTTTATTCTGCTTTCGATTAATATAGGATTGATGAATCTGCTCCCGATACCTGCTCTTGACGGAGGAAGACTGTTGTTTGTAATACCTGAATTTTTCGGAATAAAAGTGAATAAAAAAATCGAAGAAAGAATACATATGATCGGAATGTTGTTGTTGCTGGGATTAATGGTATTTATTGTGTTTAACGATGTGATGAAATATTTTTAGAAAAATAATGAGCTATAAAAAAGAAACTGTTTTAAATTTTAAGACAGTTTTTTTGTTTTAAAAATAAAAAAATAAGATTTTTTAGTTTTTATAAATATAATATTTACAAAATTGTAAAAACAAATAGCTGTAAAAATAGAAAAATCTATTAACACAGCTATTTTTAGTTTTTTAGAAATTTGTAAAATTTATTTTTTCGTAAATTTCAAAGTATCGGTATTACTTTTTAAAATTAAAGTATTTTCGTCGGGTAATTCGACTTTATTAACTTTATCCAGTATGTTGAAATATTTGTATTCAAGATCCATAAATTCTTTAGGACCTCCCATTCTTGTAGCCCCTATACCTCCGAAATTGATATTGTCGTCATTTATTTTGTATGAAGAAAAATATCCGTTTACAACAGAACGCCCGTTCATTCCGTTATCTTTAAATTCTATAGTAATAACAGGTTTTGATGAATAGGCAACTCCGAAATCGGGTTCTTGTCCGTTTATTTCAGTTAATTCCCATGAAGTATTTAATAATTTAGCTGCGATATCGGTTTTTACTTTGCCGGGTTTATTGTTTTGAGAAGCAGTATTAGCTGTTGTGCAGGCAAATATAAACAGAATACTGATTAAACTTAAAATAATTTTTGTTTTCATAATTTATTACTCCTTTCGGTACTTATTGAACTCTTTGGAATATTAATAAATCTTTTCCTGCTCTTAAAGTAAGTATATTTCCTGAAACACTGATTGAAGAAACTCTTCCTAAAAGGTTCAGGTACTCTGTTTCGAGCTCTGTCGATCCGTCGTAAACAGCCGAGTTTCCGAATAAACTTATAGAAATACTGTTTCCGTTCAGCTTATAGTTGCCGAAATATCCGTTATCTCCTGTAACTCCGTTCATTCCGCCGTTGGAAGATAAGTAAAGAGTAATGATTTCTTTTTTATCCTGTTCATCTTCACTTGAAGCTAAGTCTTTATCGGAAATTTTTGTCAATCTCCATAAAATATTTGCAACTTCTTTTTTCTTGAATGTTGCAGAAGATTTAGCTTTTTTGCTTTCTTTAGTAGTAACACTTGTTGTTACAGGTTTTACAATAGGTTCAGTCGCTTCTTCACTGTTTTCAATTTTAGTTTCCGTATTATTAACAGTAGTTTCAGTTTCAGCCGGAGTTTCATTATCTGAAAAAGAGTAAGCGGAAATTAACAGCATTAGTGCTGTAATAAGAAATTTGTTTATTTTCATTTTCATTTGGGTAAAATCCTTTCAAATTTTTAATAATACAATATAATATCACAGAAAAGTTTGAAAAGTCTTTATTTTGAAAAAATATAAAAATTATAATAAGCTTTTCAAAAAAATAATCTTTACAATGTAAAGATTGTGTGTTATAATCTTTACGTGATTAAGATTAAGAGGTGAATTGTAATGAAGAATAAAATTAAAGAAGACAGGTATCATCATGGCGATTTGAGATATGCACTTATTGAAAAAGGGATAGAAATTATTAATCTGGAAGGAGAAAGTAACTTTTCGTTAAGAAAGGTGGCTACGAGATGCGGAGTCAGCAATGCAGCTCCATATGCACATTTTAAAAATAAGGAAGAATTGTTGGATGCTATGCGTTTACATGTTATTGATCAATTGGCAGAAGAATTGGAAAAAGCAAAAAAAGAATATTATGGAACTCCTGATGTTTTGATGAAAATGGGAAAAAGTTATGTTCTGTTTTTTTATAAATATCCGATTTATCATAATTTCTTATTTTCAAAAAAGAATTTAAAAATGGATTTTTCTCTTGAATTTACAGAAAAAACTGAAAATAAAGCACTTGAAATTCTAAAAAAGACAGCACTTGATATATTTGATGAGTTGAAAGTGTCTTCTAAAATAATACAGGATAAGATTATTGCCATGTGGGCATTGGTAGAAGGATTGACAGTTATTATAACTATGTCGGATATAAAGTATGATGAAAATTGGGACAAACGTATAGAAGAAATTTTAAATTCAGTAATGATTTTTGACGGAAATGAGAATTTATTAGAAAAAGTACAGTAATTTATTTTCCAAATAAAAAAATTTCAACATGATATAATTCGCTGCAACTTAAAGTTTGGGCAATATTTTATCTCTAAAGTATCGAAAAATTCAAAAAATGAATTTTAATGATTGACAAAACAGAAAAAAAGGAATATTATATATAAAAATGACTTGTGGGTCACTTTTTCAGAAAAGTGAAAAAAGGAGTGGAGATGATGAAAAAAGAAGACAAAAGACAAATGATTATAGAAAAATCAATAGAATTATTTTCTGAAAACGGATATCATAAAACAAAGGTAGAAGACATAACAAAGGCACTGGAAATATCTAAAGGGAATTTTTACACGTATTTTGACTCCAAAGAAGAAGTTTTATATGAAATTCTGGATAGAATAAAAGAAGAAAAAATAAAGGCACTAAAAGAAATAGACGTAAATGCAAATCCGAAAGAAATTTTAAAAGAATTTGTAAATAAAAGGAGTAATATATTTTTTAAATATATGAAAAAAACAAATATGCAGAATGTGGATGCTTTTTTAAAAGATCAGAAGATTGTCAATTATTTGAACGAAATTCAGATTATATCTGTAAATTTTATCGAAGAAAATATTATAAACAGAGGTGGAGGAGGGGAAAAATACAACAGCAGATTTATATCCGAATTTATACTTTTATCTATAGAAGGGTTCTTTCTGGATGAAGTTTTATCCGAAGGAATAGATTGTGAAAGAGGATACACTATGGAAAGAGAAAAAAAGATAGAACAGATAATAGAATTTATAAATAATGCATTAAAATAAGTCAGGAGGAAGAGATGAGAATAAAACAAATCGGCGTAGCAGTTACAATGATGTTATTTGCATTGCCTGTTTTCGTTTTCGGACAAAAGATAACCGTACAGGAAGCGGCGGAAATGGCAATAAAAAATAACAAAGATATAAAAATCGGAATGCTTGAAGTGGAAAAAGGTAAACTTGATGTGAATAAAGCGTGGAAAAGTGCTTATTTCAAGGTAACTTATAATGCAACGGCAAATAAGTATTTTAAAGATGTTAAATCGCCTTTTACAGGTAAATACAATCAGGCATACGGACAAAATGTTACATTGGCTCAGCCTATTTATACAGGGGGAGCTATAAAATCGGGGATAGAAATAGGAAAAAACTATTTGTCGTTAATGGAACTGTCTCTGGATAAAATAAGAAAAGATACGATGCTGAGTGTTATACAGGCGTATATAGATGTCTATGAAGCTGAAAATACGCTTGAAGTGCTGAAAAAGTCCAAAGAGGCGTTATCGAGAAATTATGAGGAACAGAAAGAAAAATATAAATTAAGACTGGTTACAAAGCCTGAATTTATAGAAGCTGAAAGAAGTCTGAAAGCAATAGAAGCCGATGTGATACAGCAAACTTCAAATATAGAAATAGCAAAAGAAGCATTGGGGAATATGATCGGAGTAAAAGACAGCGAGAAAATAGAAATCGTCCCTTTTACTGTAGAAGAAAAGTTCAGTAAAGCCGTAAATCTGAAAGATGATTTGGCAAAACTTACAACTAGAAATACCGAATATCAAATGGCTTTAAAACAGAAGGAAATAAGCAGAAAAAACATAGATCTTGAAAAAGCCGATTTGCGACCTAAAGTAACAGGAGTAGTAACTTACGGAACTTCTGACAGAACAAAATTTTCCGAAGTTTCAAAAACGAAAAACTATAACGGTACAATAGGGTTAAATTTATCATGGCAGATATTCGACTGGGGAGAAAATAAACTGGATGTGGAAAAAGCCAAAAGAAATCATGAAATAAAAGAAATAGAAGCGGAAAAAGCTCTTGATGATTTGAAAGTGGGAATGAAAAAAGTCTATTATCAGCTGCAGGCCCTTGAGAAAAGCCTTGAAGCTAAGAAAATAGCAGTCGAAAAAGCTGAAGAAGTGTATGAACTCGAACAGGAAAGATATTCTTACAGACTGATAACAATGAGAGATCTGCTTAATGCCGAATCAAACTTAAGACAGAGCAGAACAGACTATATAAGTTCAAAATTGAGATATTATTACTTAGTTTCAAGATACGGAGCATTTTTAGACTAATTATTCAATAAGAAATCGGAGGAAAGAAAAGGTATGAAAAACGGTAAAAAATCGTATTACAATAAATATATTTTAGGGCTGTTGGTATTGCTCATATTTGCAATATCATGCGGAAAAAAGAAGGAACAGAAAGTCGAAGAGGACTTAAGACCTGTAAAAACTGTACTTTTAAATCAGAGCGATATGTCTTTGGGATATACTGCAGGAGCTGAAATAAAAGGGAAAGAAGAAATACCTTATACAGCGGTAGTCAGCGGTGAGTTGACTGTGCTGAATGTAAAAGACGGAGATACTGTCCATGCAGGGCAGGTAATACTGGGGATAGACAATCAGGCGGCGAGATCCAACGTCCAGTCGGCATCTGCAAATTATAATGCTGCCAGAATACAGTATGAAAAATACAGTCAGTTATACCAAAAAAGACTGATTACTGAAACGGATTATCTGAATGCAAAAACAAATTATGAATCTGCAAGTGCAAATTTGGCATTGGCAAATGACAGTAACAGCAAATCCGTAATAAAAGCGGATATAAACGGTGTAATATCCGGACTTACTTTGGAAAGACATCAGCAAATAAGTGCGGGGCAGACATTGTTTAAAATAGTAAACGAGTCGGAAATGGAAATAAAAGTGGGAGTTTCTCCTAACGCTATAAGTAAAATAAAAGTGGGAACAGATGCAAAAATAAAAATAGACGAATTAAATAAAGAAGTTTCGGGAAAGGTTTATGAAATATCTGGAACTGCCGATACGAAAACAAGACAGTTTGTCGTTAAGATAAGAATACCGAATCCTGAAAAAGAAATAAAAAGCGGTATGTACGGTACGGCAAGTATAGATACAGGTATCGAAGCGGGAATAATAATACCCAAAGAAGCTATAGTTGTGAGAGGTGTACAACAGATTATATACATAGTAAGAGACGGAAAAGCCATGGCAATACCGATAAAAATACTGAATCAGAATGAAAAATATGCTGCAGTGGAAGGAGAAGGACTGACTGCAGGATCCGAACTTATAATTGACGGACAGAATGTAGTACAGGACGGAGAAAAACTGAAAAAAGTTAATTAGAAATAACCGGGAGAAAGGAGCAACAAAATGACAATAGCGGAATTCGCAACCAAAAGGGTCGTTTCAACAACGATGATAATAATATTTATGATTTTTGCCGGTTATAGTGCTATGAAAAATATGAAACAGGAATTAATACCGGATTTTAACTTTCCTTTTGTAGTCGTACAGACAAAATGGACAGGAGCAACGTCCGAGGACGTAGATACTCAAATAACAAAAAGAATAGAAGAAGCATCACTGAATGTAGACGGTATAAAAAATATAACAACTACTTCGGCATATGGAACATCGGTAGTAGTAATACAGTTTAATTTCGGATCAAATACCGATACAAAGAAAGTACAGATACAGTCTGAAATAGATAAAATCAAAAATGATTTGCCGACTGATGCGGACAGCCCTATAATATCAGGGGCAAATACAAGAGGAGGAAATTCCTCGATGGCTTTATTTATAATACTTAAAGGTGCAGATGAAGCCACTCTTACTTCTTTTGTTAAGGAAACTATGAAACCGAGATTACAGAGAAACAGAGGAATCGGAGATATAAGAGTAACGGGAAGTACCGAAAGAGAAATAAAAGTCGAACTAGATCCTTATAAACTGAAAGCGTTTAATTTGTCGCCTTCGGAAATATATTCCAAAATAAAAGCGGCAAATACAATAACTCCTGCGGGAACAGTAACTGACGGAGGGAAAAAATTTATTTTAAAAGTTTCGGGAGAAATAGAAAATCTCGAACAGGTTGAAAATATAATTTTATCCAATGATAACGGACAGACATTGAAACTTGCAGATATTGCAAAGGTGAGCTACAGCACAAAAGACAGAGAAACTTATACGAGAGTAAACGGAAAAGACGCTGTCGGAGTAATTATAGAAAAAACAAAAGACGGAAATATCGTGGAAATAGCCGATACCGCAAAAAAACAGCTGGAAGAAATGAAACCTTTATTTCCTAAAGGGTCAACCTACGAACTTATTACCGATAACAGTATAATGGTAAAAGATTCCATAGCCAACGTTACGAGCAGCGGATTACAGGCATTGGTTATAGCTGCTATAGTACTTATGGTATTCCTTAAAGATATAAGAGCTTCCATATTTATATCGTTGTCAATACCGATTTCTACAATGTTTACGCTATTCCTTTTAGGAACACAAGGGATCTCGCTGAATATGGTTTCTCTTATGGGGCTTGCTCTTGCGGTAGGATCACTGGTAGATAACTCGGTAGTTACACTGGACAATATATTCGATCATATGCAGGAATATAAAGAACCGCCTAATGTAGCTGCCGTACGTGGAACAAATGAAGTCGTTATGCCGATGATAGCTTCGACAATGACTTCGGTTTGTGTATTTTTACCGATAGTCATATTTGAAGGATTTACTAAAGCAGTATTTAAAAGTATTGCATTTTCAATGATGTTCGCATTAAGTGCTTCGATAATAGTGGCAGTTCTGTTTATTCCTATGGTATCGAGCAGATTTCTGAATTTGCAGAAAATACTGGACAGTAAAGATAAATCCAAATATTATAACGCTTTTAAAGAAAAGTACAAAAAAGCAATAGCGGCCGCACTGGATAACAAATGGAAAGTCGTTATAGGGACATTTGTAGGATTTGTGGCTACTATGGTAATATTCGGACCCATGGTAAAAACGGCATTTTTCCCGCAGATAGATAATAAAGAATATTCGGTGGTGGCTTCTCTTGCCACAGGACTGGATTTAGAAAAATCTTATGAAATTACTAAAAAAATAGAAGAAGCTGTAAAAGCCGATAAAAATACAAAAAGTTATTATTCGATATCTCAGACAGATGCTGCAATAGTAAATGTGAAAGTCGATAAAGATACTGCCAAAGCTATGGACAGAATAAGAGAAAAACTTAAAGATCTGCCTGATGTAAATTTAGCGGTACTTTTTGAAGAAACAACTTCGGCAAATGCCAATAAAGATTACTCTTTTGAAATAGAAGGAGAAAATGAAGATGAACTTAACAGAATTGCAAATTCGATAATAGGTGAAATAAAGAAAGAAAACTGGATGAAAGACGTAAAATCTTCCACAGAAGGAGGATATCCTCAGGCACAGCTTGAAATAAACAGAGAAAAAGCAGAAAGCTACGGAATAAATGTTACAAATCTGACAACTATGCTTAATATGTCTGTACTCGGTATAGCTCCTATAGAAATAACCGAAGGTACTGAAAAACTCGATGTAACATTGCAGTTGGAAGAACAGTACAGAAACTCGTTGGAAAAAATACTGGATCTCGAAATAAAAGCTTCAGACGGAGCCTATGTGAGAATAGGAGATATAGCAAAACTTTCCAATGTCGAAGGAACTTCGGAGATAACTAAGTATAACGGATCGAGAATAGTAACGGTAGGGTTTAACCTTGACAGTTCCAAAGGACTTAGTGATGCGGCAAAATTTGTAAATGCGGCATTTAAAAAAGCACGTCCTGCCCAAGGGTACAAACTGGCAACTGCAGGGAATGCAAGAAGCCAGGAAGAAATGGGCGGAGAAATGAGTCGTGCTTTGGGATTATCAATTGTATTGATATATATAGTATTAGCAATACAGCTTGAATCTTTTATACTGCCGTTCATAATAATGACTTCTCTGCCTTTATCGATAATAGGAGTCGTAATCGGAATGGTAATAACCCGTGTTCAGTTAAGTATGTTCGTTATGATAGGAATAATAATGCTTATGGGTATGGTTGTTAATAACGCCATTGTGTTACTGGATTTTGTAGCAAATATGCGGCAAAGAGGAGTCGGAATAAGGGAAGCACTTATAGAGTCGGGAGGATCGAGACTTCGTCCGATACTGATGACCACCCTTACAACAGTTTTGGGATGGATACCGATGGCCCTCGCCATAGGCGGAGGAACGGCAGGATACTATCAGGGAATGGCTATAGCGGTAATGTTCGGATTGTCTTTCTCTACACTGCTTACATTGATATTTATTCCGGTATTGTATTTAATAGTGGAAGAAGCAAAAGAAAAAAGAGCCGAAAAAAAGAAAAAGAAAGAAAATACACAATTAGCATAAAATAGGGTATAATATATTATATATCCGAAGGGAGAGATGGTCGATATGAAAAGACTTGAAGTATATTTTGACTCGTTTTTCTTGGAAAAAGTAAAAGAAGAACTGAATGAATACGGGCTTGAGAAATACGTTTTAGTTCCTGAAGTTTTCAGTGACTGGGGGAAACATCTGAAACATTTTAACAGTCATTTATGGCCGGGGACGGACAGTATACTCATAGCCTATGTGGAAGATGATCAGGGCGAAGAAATTATGAGGGTTATAAAGAAAATGAAAATAGATGTAGGGCATATGATCTCGATGGGAGCGGTTCTCATACCTATAGATGATATGATACTTTAAAATTATTTGATTTTTATAAAAAATATTAAAAAAGTACGAAAAGACGGTAGAAGTTCAAAAAAGGGACTTTTGCCGTTTTTATTTGAAAATACTTTATTCAGGCACAGGCAGCTGCAATTTTAAAATAAATTTTTTCTAATATTGAGATGATAAAATCCTATTACAATGAAAAAAACAAAATTAGGAGGGCAATTATGAAAAAATTTGCAATTTTAATTTCAACAGCGATTTCATTACAGTCTTTTGCAGCCGATTATCAAACGACAAAAGAAGAAAATGTCGGATTTTCAAAACAGGAGATTAGAAAAAATAACGCACAAATAGAAAGTGAAATAAAAAGAAGCATAGAAAATATAGTTAGTCCTGTTTCAAAGTACGAAATTCAGGAAATCAGCTATATGTCCGAAACAAATGCCGAAGTCAAAATAGGGCTTAAAGAAACTCCGGAAAAACAAAAAGAAAATAAAAAACAGTTGGTTATTAAGTTTTCCAAAGAAGAAGGAAACTGGTCAATGGAAGAAACTGTAAGTTAGAAAAAGTAAAAATATTATGAAATATAATCATTATTAATATGAGGACGAAAAGTCCTCATAGTTTTTTTGAACTTGAAAATAAAAATTTTCAGTTTATTTTAAGGAATAAATGTTAAAATATGTTATAATTAATAAAAATAGATTTTCAGGAGAAAAAATGAGAATATTGGTAGTAGAAGATGAAAAAAAGATAAACGATGTAATAGTAAAAATATTAAAACAGGAGAAATATGGAGTGGATAGCTGTTATGACGGACAGGAGGCTTTGGATTATATTTTTTCTGTAGACTACGATGCCGTTATTTTGGATATTATGTTGCCTAAAATAGATGGTTTTCAAGTGCTGAAAAAGATAAGAGAAAAAAATATAAAAACACCCGTGCTTTTTCTGACGGCGAGAGATCGGGTAGAAGACAGAGTAAAAGGATTGGATTACGGAGCAGACGACTATCTCATAAAACCTTTTGCTTTTGAAGAGCTTTTGGCACGGGTAAGAGTTCTACTCAGAAAAAGTTCGGATACTTCTCAAACGGGAAATATATTCAAAGTAGAAAATCTAACTGTAAACTGTAACGATCATACTGTATTTCGTGATGAAACTTCTATAAAACTTTCGGCTAAAGAATTTGCCATACTGGAATATCTCATAAGAAATAAGGGGAAAGTCGTTTCCAAAGAGAAAATAGAAGAGCATGTGTGGGATTTTGATTATGAAGGTGGAAGTAATATAGTCGAAGTGTATATAAAATTTTTAAGAAAAAAAATAGACGACAATTTTTCTCCGAAATTAATTCACACAATAAGAAGAGTCGGATATATACTAAAGGTGGAAAATGACTAAAGCAGCTAAAATAAGAAAAAATACAATCGGAAATGAAAAAAAATCTTCGGGAAAACTGTCTATTAAAATGAGGATAGCATTCTGGTACACGGGCCTTATAATAGGAATTACGGCATTGTTTATTATAACAATGCTGAACATCGGAAGCCTTAACGTCAGAAATGCAGTTCATAACAGACTGAAAAAAACAGTGGAAAAATCTTTTGAAAGAATAGATTTTATTGACGGAGAGATTGTTCTCGATAATAATCTTGATACTTCAGCAGGAGATATTTTCATATCCGTATATGATAAAAACGGAGATTTCATATACGGAGATTTGTATCTGGACTTGGAAACGGGAAGTTCTTTTAAAGAAAACAATAAAGTAAAAACGGTCAAACAGGGTAATTTGAAATGGTATGTTTACGAGATAAAAAGGAATTTTGAAGGTTACGGAGATTTGTGGATTCGCGGAGTTACTCCTATTTCGCAGCCTGAAAAAAGTGCAGAAATGACGATTTTTATATTTTTGGCATTATTTCCTTTTTTGATTATAATTTCCGCGTCGGGTGGATATATCATAACAAAAAAAGCATTTAAACCTATAGAAGATATAACAAAAACTGCCGAGAAAATAAACAAAGGAAATGACCTTTCCGAGAGAATAAATATCGGTAACGGAAAAGACGAAATTTTTACATTGGCAAATACTTTTGATGAGATGTTTGACAGACTTCAGGGTTCTTTCGACAGAGAAGTGCAGTTTACATCCGATGTATCTCATGAGCTTCGTACTCCTATTTCGGTAATAAGTACCCAAAGTGAGTACGGACTTAAATATCTGGATATTAATGAAGAAACAAAAGAGATTTTTCAGAGTATACTTGAGGAAACGAAGAAAATGTCGGGATTGGTGTCCAATCTGCTGATGCTTGCAAGGATGGATAAAGGTTATCAGAAGCTTAATGTTGAAAATACGAATTTGAGTGAAACGGCTGAAATAGCTATAGAAACTCAAAGACCGAATGCAGAAAAGAGAAATATAACCATAAAAAGTAATATTTCCGGGAATGTTTATGCGGATATAGATGAATCAATGATAATGAGAGTATTTATAAATCTTTTGTCCAATGCAGTTTTTTACGGGAAAGACGGAGGAAATGTTTCGGTTGATTTGTTTGCAAAAGAAGATAAAGTTATTTGTAAAATTACCGATGACGGAATAGGAATATCCGAGGAACATATAGACAAAATATGGGATCGGTTTTACAGAGCGGATTTTTCAAGGACAGGAGATAATTCGGGATTAGGATTGTCAATGGTAAAAGGGATTATAGAAGTTCATAAAGGGAAAATACAGGTTCAAAGTGAACTAAATAAAGGGACAGTTTTTACTTTTGAACTGCCTGTAGTTTTTTCAAGTGGAAATGGAGGAAGTATGTATAATGAAAAATAAGATTTTAAGAATTGTACTGACAGGAATGGCGATTTTTACTATCGGAATTTTTGCAGAGGGTAGTAAAAAGGGAGTCAAATTTACCAATCCGAATGTAAAAATTTCTACGGGAAAAGCTAAAGAAATTATGCTGCAACACGCAGGAATACATTTAGGACAGAAAGTAAGAATTACTAAAATAATGCTCCAAAAAGAAAACAGAAAATATTTTTATGTAATAGAATTTTTTACCGAGGATAAAAAATATAAATATAATATCGACGCAGGAAAAGGAAATGTTCTGAATTTCAGTCAGGAAAACAGAAAAAGAGCGGAAAATAAATCTAAAGGAACATTTTGGGATATTATAGGAATTTAGAACGGTAATTCGGGAGGAAAAATGAAAAAGAAAAAATTCGGGAATTTGTTGACAGTAGTATTTTTGATATTCGGGATTCAAATATTGTCCCAAGCACGGACTGCTACAATCGGACAAATCGAGCAGTATAAACTGAAATTGAAAAAATATAATATAAAGAAAGAATCTTCAGATATATTGGTAAAAGCATTGCAAACGGAAAATCCGTCTGAAGTGGAAAAACTTCTTTTAAAAGCTGTAGAAGCTGATAAAAGAAATTATATCGCTTATGAGCTGCTTGGTGCTTATTATCAAAATGAAAAATACGGAAATGATATAAAAAAGGCTCTGGAATATTATGAAAAGGCATTGGAAGTAAATCCTGACGAAGAAAAAATATATTTGCAGTTAGGAGAGAATTATATAAGAGCGAATGATTACGATAAAGCTGCAAATATTTATGGTCAGATGAAAAGCAGATTTTCTGAAAATTCTGTGAAAGCCGAAGAAATGGCAGTTGCGTCTGCAGAGTATGCAAGAAGCAGTAAAATGGCCGAAAAAACTCGTGAAGAACAGGCACTTTATTCAAAAAAAAGTGACAGTTTTGCCGGGTTTGTTGCACCGTCCGCAGCTTTTGAATCGGGAGCAAACAGTTATACTAAAGAAAGTAAAAAAAGATATGATTTTGAAGAAGACAAGAAAAAAGCAAAAGAAGAAATACTGGCTTCATTGTCATACTTTGAAAATAAACAGTATGAAAAGGGCTTTCAGTCTTTTTATGAAAATTATTCCCGATACGCAGATGTTCTCGATGACGGACTTATTGAAGAAACTATTAAAATTATAAAAAAATATAACGAAGAAATAAAAAATACAAATAAAAAACTTTACAGAAAAAATTTGAAGAAATTTAAGGAACTGGAAATATAAAAAAGTAAAGAGATGTTTTGAATCTTAAAAATATATAATTGACATATAAGAATAATGTGATATAACTAATATATGAAGAAAATAAAAACTCAGGAGGAAATAAAATGGCTGAAAATTTTGATGTTGAAACAGTTGCGATGACTTTAATAGGACACGCAGGAGAAAGTAAAAGTTTAGCTTATCAGGCATTAAACGAAGCTAAAAAAGGAAATTTTGAAGAGGCACAAAAGTTTATGGATCAGGCAGGAGAAGAAATGCTGAAAGCTCACAGCATGCAGACTGATTTGATTATGAAAGAAGCAAACGGGGAAAAAATAGATATAGGATTGATAATGGTACATTCTCAGGATCATTTAATGGGAGCGATATTGTTCAAAGATTTGGCGAAAGAGTTTATTGATTTGTATAAAACGATATATAATAAAAAATAGTAAATTCAATAGAAAATTAGAGCTTGTAGAATTTTATATGTCAGAAAGAATGGCAATATATAATTTAGAATACTTAAAAAGACGGGGTTGTTTCATAGTAAAATTGAGACAGCCCTGTAATGATAATTTGACGGGGTATTAAAAATTATTTTTACATCAATACGGGCTACAAAGAGTTGGAATGTTTCTTTAATCTACGGAATGAACGGAATCCCTGTCAAATTTATATAAAATAGATTGGAGATTAAGTTGGAAAATTTATTGAATAAAATTTAATTCTATAATAAAATAATATATAGACTATGAAAAACAGGAGGATAAATATGGCTAAAAAAGGTGTGAAAATAGTTACAATAGGGGGAGGATCAAGCTATACTCCCGAACTTATAGAAGGTTTTATTAAAAGAATAAAAGAACTTCCTGTAAAGGAAATATGGCTTGTAGATATTGAAGAAGGAAAAGAAAAACTGGAAATAGTGGGAAAACTGGCTCAAAGGATGGTAAAAGCGGCAGGAATAGACTGTAAAGTGCATTTGACACTGGATAGAAGAAAAGCATTGAAAAATGCCGATTTTGTAACTACGCAGTTTCGTGTGGGACTTCTCGACGCGAGAATAAAAGATGAAAGAATTCCTTTTGAAAACGGACTGCTCGGACAGGAGACAAACGGAGCGGGAGGAATATTTAAAGCATTCAGAACAATACCGGTAATACTTGATATCGTAAAAGATATGAAAGAACTTGCTCCCGATGCATGGCTTATAAACTTTACAAATCCAGCCGGGATGGTAACCGAAGCAGTTTTAAAATACGGTAATTTCGATAAAGTTGTAGGTCTTTGTAACGTTCCGGTAAATCTTATGATGGACTGTGCGAAAATATATGAAAAAAGTAAAGACGATTTTATTTTTCAGTTCGCGGGATTGAATCATTTTGTCTGGTATAATGTTTACGATAAAAAAGGAAATGATTTGACGTACGATTTATGGGAAAGATTACAGGATAAAGAAGATATTGGTGTAAAAAATATAGTAAACTTCAATTTTGATTACGATCAGATAAAAAATCTGGGCATGTTGCCTTGTCCTTATCACAGATACTATTATTTACAAGATACAATGTTGCAGCAGTCTTTGAAAGACTATAAAGAAAAAGGAACAAGAGGACAAATCGTAAAAAAAGTAGAAGAAGAACTGTTTGAATTGTATAAAAATGCTGAATTACATGAAAAACCGAAACAGCTTGAACAAAGAGGAGGAGCATACTATTCCGATGCGGCGTGCGAGATTATAAACGGTATTTATAACAATAAAGGCACAATAATGGTCGTAAATACTAAAAATAAGGGAGCGATAGCCGATTTGCCTTATGATGCGGCAGTGGAAATATCTTCATATATAACAGGAGCAGGTCCTAAGCCTCTTGACTTCGGAAGATTTCCCAATGCAGGGCAGAGAGGCTGGATACAGGTTATGAAAGCTATGGAAGAACTTACTATAGAAGCTGCGGTTACGGGAGATTATGCGACTGCATTACAGGCATTTACTACAAATCCTCTTATACCGGGAACGGAAATAGCGAGAAAAGTTTTAAATGAACTGCTTGACGCTCATGAAAAATATTTGCCGCAATTTAGGGAGTATTATAAAAATCCTGAAAAATATAAAATAAAAGAATCAAAAGAAAAAGCAGTTAAAAAATCTACTAAAAAAACAGTAAAAAAGTAAAATATATATTAAAATCCAGGAGAAATAAATATGAAAGAATTTGATGAAAAATGTAATTTTCTTTTTGAACAACTTGGTAAAGGTAAGAAAATGGTACTTTCGACTTCTTCAGATGATAGAGTTACTTCAAGGATGATGTGTATAGGAATTATAGATAATCAATTTTATTTTCAAACAGACAGAAATTTTAGAAAATATGAACAGTTAAAAGTTAATCCTAACGTAGCATTATGCTTTGAAAATATCCAAATTGAGGGTATTTGTAAAGAAACGGGAAAGCCCCTTGAAAATGAAAAATTCTGCAATTTATATAAAGAAGTTTTTAGAAATTCTTATGAAAATTATTCTTCTTTAGAAAATGAAAGATTGTTTATTATAAACCCTGTATATATTCAAAAGTGGATTTATGAAAATGGAGAACCTTATTTGGAAAAATTTGATTTTGTCAAAAATACTTATAAAAAAGAAAAATATATCCAAAAATAAGCGAGGAGGAACTTATGGGATTCAGAAAAGATTTTTTGTGGGGCGGAGCTACTGCCGCAAATCAACTTGAAGGAGCTTATAATGAAGACGGGAGAGGACTTGCCAACGTAGATTTGACACCTGTAGGAGAAGCAAGGCTTTCGGTAATTACAGGAAAAAGAAAAATGCTTGAATTTGAAGAAGGTTATTTCTATCCTGCCAAAGGAGCTATCGATTTTTATCACAGATATAAAGAGGATATAGCTTTATTTGCCGAAATGGGATTTAAAACTTACAGAATGTCTATCGCATGGACGAGAATTTTTCCTAAAGGAGATGAAGAAACTCCTAATGAAAAAGGGTTGGAATTTTATGAAAATGTATTCAAAGAATGCAGAAAATACGGAATAGAGCCTTTAGTTACAATAACTCACTTTGATTTTCCGATTCATTTAATAAAAGAGTATGGCGGCTGGAGAAACAGAAAAATAGTAGATTTTTACAAAAAGTTATGTGAAGTAATATTTAAAAGATACAAAGGTCTTGTAAAATACTGGCTTACATTTAACGAGATAAATATACTTTTACATGCTCCGTTTATGGGTGCGGGAATTGTATTTGAAGAAGGAGAAAATGAAAAACAGGCTTTGTATGCGGCTGCTCATCATGAACTTGTGGCAAGTGCGTGGGCTACGAAAATTGCTCATGAAATCGATCCTGAAAATAAAGTGGGATGTATGCTTGCTTCGGGGAAATATTACCCGTTGACTGCCAAACCCGAAGATGTGTGGGAAGCACTTGAGAAAGACAGGGAAAATTATTTCTTTATAGATGTTCAGGTAAGAGGATATTATCCTAATTATGCTTTGAAATTTTTTGAAAGAAATAATCTGAAAATAGATATAACAGAAGAAGACAGAAAAATACTGAAAGAAAATACTGTAGACTTTGTAAGTTTTTCATACTACACAACACGTTGCATATCAAAAGAGGCAGCCGATCTTGGTGAAGGAAATCTTCTGGAAAGCATGAGAAATCCTTATATAGAAGTAACAGACTGGGGTTGGGGGCTTGATCCTTTAGGATTCAGAACTACGATAAATGAAATTTATGACAGATATCAAAAACCGTTATTTGTGGTAGAAAACGGATTGGGAGCGGTAGATGTTCCTGATGAAAACGGTTATGTAGAAGACGATTACAGAATAGACTATTTGAGAGCCCATATAAAAGCGATGAAAGATGCTGTGGAACTTGACGGAGTAGATATGCTCGGATATACGACATGGGGGCCTATTGATCTTGTAAGTGCAGGAACAGGAGAAATGAAAAAACGTTACGGATTTATATATGTAGACAGAGATAATGACGGAAACGGTACATTGAAAAGAAGTAAAAAGAAAAGTTTCGACTGGTATAAAAAAGTAATCGCAAGTAACGGAGAAGATTTGGAATAAAAAATTATGTAAAAAAGGGGGGCAGTATGGATAATATACTTAATGAAAATAACGGCATATTGGGGAAAATACGTGTGTTTTCAGGTGCACAGTTAAAATACACAGCTTTTTTATCTATGCTAGCAGACCATGTAAATAAGGCTTTAATATACCCGATTTTAACAGGAGAAGGAGTGCTGCAGCAAATAAGTAATGTATTTGATGTTTTCGGAAGAGTGGCATTTCCGCTTTTTTCGTTCTTTTTGGTTGAAGGCTTTTTCAAGACAAAAAGTCGCAAAAAATATCTTTTGTATTTGCTGACTTTCGGTGTGCTTTCCGAAATTCCTTTTGATATGTTTCAATCGGGTGTTTTTTTCAATCCCGACTCGAACAATGTCCTTTTTTCGTTGGCATTATCTCTTGTAACAATTTGGATTATAGACATATTGAAAAGAAAAACCGGGAAAATATCCAAAATAATGTGGTATCCGGTTTCGTTCATAATCCTTATAATAATGTCCGTTATTGCTGTATTTTTATCGGTAGACTATGAATATCATGCTATTTTAATCGGATATTTTTTCTATATTTTTTATGAAAAGCCTTTATTATCGGCTGTATTCGGATATGTTTCGATTTTTAAAGAAGTGTGGTCGATACTCGGTTTCGGGCTTACTCTTACATATAACGGAAAGCGTGGAAAACAGTACAAGATTTTAAATTACTGCTTTTATCCTGCACATCTTCTTGTATTGGGATTGCTGAGAATGTACTTTAATTTATAAAGGAAAAGAAAGGAGAAGATATAAATGCTCGCAGATTATCATATACATTGCAGATACAGCGATGATTCCGAGGAAGAACTTCAAAAAATAATAGAAAGTGCTGTCAGTAAAAATTTTGACGAAATTTGTTTTACGGATCATGTAGATTACGGAATAAAAATCGACCATGATGTTTATAATAAAATGAATGACAGCGAAAAAGAAAAATATAAAAATCTGCTCAATGTAGATTATCCGAAATATTTTAGGGAGATAGGCGAACTTAGAGAAAAATATAAAGATAAAATTATAATAAGACAGGGTTTGGAATTTGGAATGCAGACTCATACAATAGTTGATTTTCAAAAAATATTCGACAAATATGACCTTGATTTTGTAATTCTTTCGTGTCATCAGGTAAATGACGAAGAATTTTGGAATAAAGTTTTTCAGCAAGGGAAAACTCTTGATGAGTATAATTACAAATATTATGAGGAAATTTATAAAGTGATTCAGAAATATAGTGATTACAGTATTTTAGGACATCTTGATCATATACAGAGGTATAATGAAACGATTTATCCTTTTGAAAAATCACGGGAAATTATTACCGAAATTTTGAAAAAAGTCATAGAAGACGGAAAAGGTATAGAAGTAAATACATCGAGTTTTAGATACGGTCTGAAAGATTTGACTCCCGAAAGAAATATTTTAAAGCTTTATTATGAACTGGGCGGGAAAATAATTACAATAGGTTCCGATGCCCATAAAGCTGAAAATGTGGGGGATCATATTCCTTATATTCAAAGTGAACTGAAAAAAATAGGATTTACTCATATTTGCACTTTTGACAAAATGAAACCGATATTTCATGAATTATAAATATATTTTGTTCAAAAAATATTGAACTAAATTTGGAAATATGATATAGTTAACTCATAAATATTATATAAGGAGCAGAAAATATGTTTAAAAAAATAGAAAAAAACGGATTTTATTACGGATTTCCTGTAATACTTATGACAACAAAAGACAAACAGACAGGAAAGAATAATGTATCTCCGTTATCATCATCATGGGTATTGGGGAAAACAATGGTTATAGGAATAGGTCTTGGGAGCAAAGGGTTTCAGAACATAGAAGAAGGCTCGGACTTGACTTTCAATATTCCTGACGAAAAATTATTTGAAAATATAAAAAGAATTGAAAAGTTTACAGGTATGCCTGAAGTACCTGAAGCAAAACAGAAATTGGGATATTCTTATTGCGAGGATAAATTTGAAGTTGCCGAATTTACTGAAATAGAGGGGGAAACTGTAAAAGCCGTAAGAATAAAAGAGTGTCCCATTCATATAGAAGCCAAAGCTGCCGATATTGTGAAAAAAGACTGGTTTGCCATTGTAACGTGTGAAATACAGGCTATTTTTATGTCGGAAGAAATATTAAAAAATGATTCACAGATAGACACGGAAAAATGGAAACCTTTGATTTATAAATTTAGGGAATATGTAGGAACAGGAGAAAGACTGGGATTGAATTTCAATTTTCAGGAAGCTTTGTAAAATATCGGATTGAAAGGGTGTTAATAATGAAAATAAATCATATTGCATTGTATACAAACGACTTGGAAAGAATAAGAGAATTTTACGAAAAATATTTCGGAGCAAAGGCTAATACAAAATATCATAATAAAAACACAGGATTACAGACGTATTTCTTAGGTTTTGAAGGAAGTGATACAAGGCTCGAAATAATGACAAGACCGGAAATCAGTCAAAGAGAAGAAAGAACAGTAAATGAGGGATTTATTCATCTGGCATTCAGTACAGGCTCTGACAGTGAAGTTGACAGGCTTACAGAAATGCTGGTTAAAGACGGATATAAATGTCTGAGCGGACCGAGAACGACGGGAGACGGCTATTATGAAAGTGTGATTGAAGATCCTGACGGAAATTTGATAGAAATAACAGTTTAAGAATAGAGTATATGATTTATTTCCGTTTTTGCAGATAATACAAAAATTAAAGATAAGAGCAGGAATAAACTGTCGTACGAAAGGAATTATATGACAGAAAAAGAAAAAATGTTGGCGGGAATGATTTACGATGCCAATTATAATGAAGAACTTGCAGAAGAAAGAAGAAAAGCTAAAGATTTGTGCTATGAATACAATCAGATTTATCCTTCTCAGGAGGAAAAGCAAAGAGAGGTTATGAGAAAAATTTTAGGAAAAACAGAAAAAAATTTTATGATTGTCGCTCCTTTTTGGTGTGATTATGGATACAATATTGAGATAGGAGAAAATTTTTATGCCAATCATAATATGATTATACTGGACGGAGGCAAAGTAACTTTCGGAGATAATGTATTTATTGCACCGAATTGCGGATTTTACACTGCAGGACATCCCCTTGATACAGAGAGCAGAAACGCAGGACTTGAATATGCCCATCCTATTAAAGTGGGAAATAATGTCTGGATAGGAGCGGGAGTGAGTGTGCTGCCGGGTGTTACAATCGGCAATAATACGGTAATAGGTGCAGGAAGTGTTGTAACAAAAGACATTCCTGATAATGTAGTTGCCGTAGGAAATCCCTGCAGAGTAATAAAAAAATTATAAATAAAATGCAGTATTTGAAAATGATCGGTTTTTGTAAATACTTATTATAAAGAATGTGAGGACGGTAAAATTCTCACATTTTTATATTTTGATAAAAAAATTTTTTCAATTCATTTTATATTCATAAAAGTAATTTATAATAAGCTCAAGTTAAGAGGGAAAACAAAAAAATATAAAAATAAAATTATAAGGAGAGATGTAAAATGAAAAGCAAAACTTTAAAACTTGCAGTATTGGGAATAGGAATGTTAGGAATTTTGGGAATCGCATACGGTGTGAGCAGAAATAACGTTTCAAATAAAACAGAGTATGTAGTGAACAACGGAGCAAATACACAAAATACACAGGTAATAATGAAAGAAAGAGTAGAAGCCATAGCATTAAAAGAAGTTCCGGGAGCAAATGAAAGCAATATCACAGAAATGGAACTGGACAGGGAACACGGAAGAATGATATACGAAATAGAAATACAGTATAACAATACAGAACACGAATTTGATATAGATGCAACAACAGGAGAAATTTTGAAAAAAGAAGTAAAAACTTATTATAAAAATTATTAATTCATTTTAGATTCATAAAAGTGATATATAATAAGTTCAAGTTAAGAGAAAAAATAAAAATTGAAGGAGAAGAAATATGAAAAACAGAATATTAAACGTAATGATATTGGGAATTATGATGCTGGGAGTTGCAGGAACTGCAAATTCAGCGAGTAAATCAAGAAACAGCAAAACAGGAAACAGAGATGTTGAAGCTCAGGTAAGAAATGTTACAGCAGGAAGTTATATAGGAGTTGCAAGAGCTAAAGAGATAGCTTTGAAAAAAGTGCCAGGAGCAAATGACAGCCATGTAACCGAAGTTCACTTGGACAGAGAAGACGGAAGAATGGTATATGAAACAGAAATACGTTACAACAATACAAAATACGAATTTGATATAGATGCGACATCAGGCGAAATTGTAAAATGGAAAATGAAAAAAGCTAAAAACAGAAATTATTAATTCATTTTAGATTCATAAAAGTATTATATAATAAATTTAAGCAAAAAATAAAAAATAAAATTCAGAAGGAGAAGATAAAAATGAAAAACAAAAATTTAAAATTGGTAGTATTAGGATTGGCAATGTTCGGAGTGTTAGGGTTTGCTTATAGGGAAAATTCAAATAAAGTTTCTCAGTATGCTGTAAACAGCACAAATTCCCAAGTAATAACTGAAAGCAGAGCAAAAGCCATAGCGTTAAAAGAAGTACCGGGAGCAAATGAAAGCAACATAGTGGAAATGGAACTTGACAGAGATCACGGAAGAATGGTGTACGAAGGAGAAATATACTACAAAGGATTGGAATACGATTTTGATATAGATGCAGTAACAGGAGAAGTTTTAAAATGGCACGTAGACAGAGATTAATAAACATTTTATAGATATTATTATTAAGAGGGTTATTTGAAAATTCATTATTGTCAATTAACTTTCTTTTAATTTTGTCGGTTTTATGGTATAGTTGTGTATCGGAATAAACGGAAGGAGTAATCGGAAAATGAAGATTTTATTTGTTGAAGATGAAATAGATTTGAATAATATTGTTACAAAATATCTGAAAAAGAACGGTCATAGCGTAGACGGCGTATTTGACGGGGAAGAAGCACTTGAGTATTTGGAATACGGAGAATACGATTTGGTCATTTTGGATGTTATGATGCCTAAAATAAACGGATTTGAAGTTGTAAAAGAACTGAGAAACAAAGGAAACAATACTTCCGTTTTAATGCTGACGGCAAGGGACAGTGCAGAGGATAAAGTAAAGGGCCTTGATATGGGAGCTGACGATTATCTTGTAAAGCCTTTTGACTTTAATGAGCTTTCGGCGAGAATAAGAGCCGTTGTCAGAAGAAAATTCGGAAACAGTTCGAATAAAATCGAAGTGAAAGACCTGATTTTGGATACTACTGAAAAATCTGTTACAAGAGCCGGGAAAAAAATAGATCTCACAGGGAAAGAGTACGAAATTTTAGAATATCTTGTACAAAGAAAAAACAGGATTTTGAGCAGAGATCAGATTATAGAACGTGTTTGGGGCTATGAATATGAAGGAGATTCAAATATAATAGATGTTCTTATAAAAAATATAAGAAAAAAAATAGACATAGGAGATGAAAAACAGATTATTTTTACAAAAAGAGGAATGGGCTATGTTGTAAAAGAAGAAGATGAATAAAAATCAGAAAATTATAATAAGAGGCAATGAATATGGGAAAAAAAGTTACAAAAATTTGGGGAAATTTACCGATAACTGTAAAAATAACTCTTTGGTATACGACATTTGTAATAATATTGATGTCGGCAATGCTGATTATATCTTTTACAGTTACAGACAAAATAAGCAAAGATAAAAATCAGAGAGAATTAACAGAGGCAGTAAATGAGCTGATTTCAGATAATGACTTTGACGACTTTGATGACGGAATTTATTTTGTCAGATATAATAATGAAGGAATAGAGTCGGGCGGAATGTCGCCCAGAGGATTTGATTTGACATTGAAGCTTGAAGAAGACACAATAGGTGCATACGAAAAAAATGGTGAAAAATTTTATTATTATGACAGAAAAATGAATAATTCTGACGGAGATTGGATTAGAGGAATAATTCCTGTAAGAAAAATGTCCGATGAGATAAATAAATTATTTTTAATATTGACTGTTTTAAGTCCGATACTGTTAGTAATTATCGTTTACGGAGGATACAGAATTGTAAAAAAGACGTTGAAACCTGTAGCGAAAATCTCGGATACAGCTCTTGAAATAAGTAAAAACGGTAATTTTTCCAAAAGAATAGATATAGATGACGGAAAAGACGAAATACATAAAATGGCAAATACTTTCAATGAAATGTTAAATTCATTGGAAAACTTTTATTTGCGTGAAAAACAGTTCAGTTCGGACGTATCTCACGAACTGAGAACACCTGTCAGCGTTATACTTACAGAAAGTCAGTATTCACTTGAATATGTAGATAATATGGAAGAAGCAAAAGATTCTTTCGGGGTTATTCAAAGACAGGCAAAAAGAATGTCGGAGCTTATAAATCAGATTATGGAATTATCGAAAATAGAAAAACAGATTAGTATTTTGCCTGAAAAAATAGATTTTTCCGAAATAACTGAAAAAATATTGGGAGATTATAAAAATTTACTGGAAGAAAAAAATATAAAAATTTTCCCGGAAATAGAAAAAAATCTTTCGATAAACGGAGATAAAATTATGATCGAAAGACTTTTGGATAATCTTTTGAATAATGCAATGAAATTTACAAAAGATAAAATAAATGTGAAGCTGTATTCCGAAGATGAAAACTGTGTTCTCGAAGTAAAGGATAATGGTATCGGAATATCCGAAAAAGAAAAAGAACTGATTTGGAGAAGATTTTATCAGGTAAACGATTCAAGAAATAAAAAAATAAATAAAGGATTCGGATTGGGACTTTCTCTTGTTTCAAAAATTGTGGAAAATCATAATGCAACTATAAATGTTGAAAGTGAATTGAATGAAGGAGCAAAATTTACAGTAAAGTTCAAAAAGTGTTGAATTATAAAAGAGAGTGTGATATAATTTTGTTATAATATTTTAAGGAGGCTGTAAATGACTAAACAACTTTATATAATACACGGTTACGGAGCTTCGCCTGAAAAACACTGGTTCCCGTGGCTGAAAAAAGTAATGGAAGAAAAAAACTGGAAGGTTTCAGTGCTTGAAATGCCTGATTCGGAACATCCTAAGTTTGATAAGTGGCTTGAAACAATGAGGGAAAATATAAAAAATATTAATGAAGATACTTATTTTGTTGCACATAGCCTGGGAACAATTACAATATTACAATATTTATCTGAGTATAAAAATTTACCGAGATTCGGAGGATTTATTCTTGTTTCGGGATTTGATGAGGGAATTGCAGGATTTGAAGAACTTCATCCTTTTGTAAAAGAAAAACCTGATTATAAAAAAATAAATGAAAAAGCGGAACTTAGAGCGGTAGTTGCTGCAAAGGATGACCATATTGTGCCGGTAAAACTAAGCGAGAAAGTTGCTGAAAAATTGAACGGAAAATTTTATCCTGTGGAAAAAGGCGGACATTTTTTGGATAGAGAAGGATTTACTGAATTACCTTTGGTAAAAGAGATTTTGGAAGAAAATAAGAATTAAATTATGTCAGTAAAGAAAAAAATTAATATATCTATGCTTGTGTTATTATTATTTATGTTTATATTTATTTTGTTTTTTATTGTACTGGCAATAACTTCTAAAGATGACTTGGCAGAGAATATGGAAGTAGATAGAATAAGACGCGATATATTCAGATTACTAAATAAAGATACGGAAGTATACGTGGAAGAAGTAAAACTGAACGGAAAAGAAAGAGAAAAGGTATTACGCATATTTAATGGAGAAGATGTAGGAGGCTTGCCTTTTTCTCCATTATATTATCCCCGAGAAATGCAGGGAAGGCAAGAAGTGAAAGTAAAATTAAAAAAAGAGGATAAGAAATGGAAGTAAGAATATTTATAAATTTTTACTGTTCTGATAAAAATCCTACAAGAGCCTACCTTGATTCAGAAGGGAAAAATTGTGAACCGGAAGAAGTTTTAAAAGTAAATTATCAAGGAAAAGAAAAGTCTATGATAGTTCATGTTTATGATGAATCGGAAGAGGTATTAAAAAAGTATGTAAAAAATGATATTAAAGATAAGAACAATAAATAACGTAGAATATCAGAATTAAAAAGCCATATTATATCATAGAATAGATGATATGATTGAAAATGGAGTTGACTTATAGACTTTATTATTAAGAAGGTGAGGAATATGAGGATAGATAAAAAAATCATATTAATAATTATCACATCTTTTTTGTGTATCTCCTGTATGGAAAACGAATTAAACTTTGAATTAAAAATAAAAAGTAGGTATGAAAATTTTTCAGAGGAAGAGTCATCGGATATTGATACAAAAAAAAATGAAATATTGTTAAGTTGTCGAAAAGATAATTGTAAAATATATGAAAATGATAAGATGGTAAATAATAGAAATGTTAACAGATATGAAATTAAAAAAATAAAAAAGCTGTTAAATAAAATTATAAAAAAAAGCGAAAATATATTTATTGCCAGTAATTCTATTACAAAAATAAATATAAATCGGAAAGAATACATTATACCTTACATTATCGAAGAGGAAATAGAATTATTAAATATATTTTCTTATAAAAATAAAATATTAATAAGTGATGAGGAATATCATAATTCAAAAAGATTTCTTTTTAGGGCTTTAAATGAATTTGGTAGCCAGTGGGAAATTTTTTGTGGTGAGAATAAATGTAAAATTCTGTATTATCCTAATAATTTAGATAAAGCAGAAAGAGTATGGGAAATAAAAAAATTAGAAACAGAAATATTACAAAATAAACTTATGGATGCTATAAATAATAAATATGAGGAAACATTATATAATGAACAAAATTACGAGTTGATACTGGATAATGGAAAAAAATATCATAATAAGATTGAAAAAGGTAAATTCAAAAAAATTCTCAATGAATTAATACAAGAAGATTATAAAAATATAGAAAAAAAGTATTTAGGATACTAAAAAATAAAATTGAATATCAAATAAAAGAGAGTAACCGAAATGAAACAGATACTTAAAAATACAGATAAAAGCGATCTTATAGGTGTATATAGATTTAAAGAAAATGATTTTATAGTCGGAAATATTATAAAAGTGTCAGATGATTATTTGTTTTTAAATTCCTGTGATATATACGGAAAATACAACGGTATAAAGATAGTAAACTTAGATATAATTGACAGACTTATTGTAAAATCAGATTATATAGACAGTTTGAATGAGTTGAGAAAAAACAAAGATAAAGAAAACAGAAAAATCGAATTATGTAAAATAAAATTTATTGAAGATTTTTATAAAAAGATTATTGATAATAAAGTACTGTTATCAATAGAATTGGAAGACGAAAGCACTGAAACAGGTTATATGAGAAAAAAGACAGAAAATAAATTTTATTTTGATTTTGTAAATGATGATATGAAAGTCATTTCTACTGAGATTATTAAAGAAAGTTATATAAAAAGAATAAAACTTTTAGAAGAAATTGAAGACACGGTAAAAACTGACAGAGAGAATACTATAAGAAAAATAGTAATGAATACGGGAGAAATATATTTCGGAAATGTTGTTCAAACAATAGGAGAATATTTTATCTTTAGAGAAAAGAGAGAATTTAATGAAAACAGTCAACTTTCAATTATAAAAATTGATAAAATAGAAGAAATAAATGAACTCATAAATTTTAATATTATGAAAAGGACAGAAATAAAGAATTTGTTTAAAAATATTGATTTTTTTGAAATTTTAAAAATAAGCATGGAAAATAAGTTAGTTGTTTCAATAGATAATGAAGATTATGAAGAAACAAAAGTTGGAATAATAATTGAGATGAAAGAAGACATATTGAAATTAAAAAGATTTGAGAAATATAAACAATTTTCGGAGATTTCAATTATATCTTATTCAGAAATACAGTCACTGTATGTTCATAATTATGAAGTGATTGAAAAATAAAAAGTGCAATTCAGTATAACAACTGCCTTGCACTTTTTCTATAGACTCTAAATAAAAGAATCGGCTATTTCCTGTAAATTATCCTGTCCGTTCAGATAGGCTTTTATAATCTCTTTACAGGCTAAATATCTTTTTTCGTAGTTATCGGATTTTACAATAATATAAGGAATTTTGTATTCTTTATACAGTTCCTTCAGTAAATCCTGAAATTTTTTTCTCCGTTCACTTTCCCCTATTGAGCGAAGTCCATCATTTACCCATTTTACATTATTTTCCAAAAGTATAGTCAAGTCAAATTTATAATTCTGGACAAACTCTCTTATAATCGGATTGTCTCTTTTTTCGTAAGTCAGGCAAAAAGCGAGAGTCGTTATATAGTCGGTATCTATTAAAGCGAACTTGTTGGCATTTCTTGCGGCATAAAGGACGTTGGACTGATGACCGAACACGATTTTTTCATAATCGGAATATTGTAAAGAATCTTCATCGCCCCCAAGTTTTTCAAAAACATATTCACGCCCGTATTCCCAAGCAGAAGAAGTATTGAAAGCGTTGGCAAGTTTGTCGATCATTACGCTTTTTCCGCTGCTTTCTCCGCCGCAAATAGTAATAATCGGGATTAAATGTTCTCTTACTTCACGAGGCAGAAATTCCCAGTATTTACTCGGATTTTCTCTGATTTCCCATGAGTTTACAGGATATTCGAGATATTCCGGATCAATGGATTCAGTTTTGGCATTGAAATATTTTAAATTATATTTTGCATCATCTTTTCTGTTGCTTATGAATAAAACGTCATTTTCCCAGTCTATATCAGGCTCTCTCGTTTCAATTTCCTTTTTTAAAAGACTTGACCATATTTCCCAGCCTTCGGGAAAAGGCGGACAGTTGCTTTCATCAAACAAAAAAGAAGAAATAGTATCCTGATGTTTAAAAGTCTGTTTTACGAATCTGAGTCTGTCTTTAGGCGTAATCTCTTTTATAAAACGGGAGTTGGAAATCATTTCCGTATCTCCTTTGTCGGAATAAGAAACTACTACGTAAACTTTATCAACCAGACCGCTTGCTCTTTGTATTAAATTCACATGTCCTGTATGTAAGGGAAGAAATCTTCCTACAACAATTCCGATTTTCATTTGTATTCACTTCCTTGTAATTATTTATTCTAATTATATCATATAAAATTTTAAAATAACAAATTTAAAGCAAAAAAGATTTTTAAAAATTTGAAAAAATATGGTAAAATAAGGTAACAAAATAATAAAAAATAAATTTTTTTGAGAGGATATATATGGACTTGAAAATACCCGAGCATGTAGCTGTGATAATGGACGGTAACGGAAGATGGGCTAAAGAAAGAGGAAAAATCAGATTGGAAGGACATAGACAGGGTGCGATTAATCTTGAAAAAATAATAGAACATTCTATTGAAATAGGAGTAAAATATTTGACTGTTTATGCTTTTTCCACTGAAAACTGGAAAAGGCCTGAAAAAGAAGTGAACGGATTAATGGAGCTGTTTACCAAATATCTGGACACAAAAAAGAAAAGTTTGAAAAAACAGGGAATCAGACTTTTAGTAACAGGAACGAAGGAAAATATATCCGAAAAACTTCTGAAAAAAATTGAAGAAACGGAAAAATATTTGGAAGATTGTGAAAAAATGATTTTTAATATAGCGTTTAATTACGGCGGGAGAAAAGAAATAGTCGATGCGGTAAATAAAATAATAAAAGATAAAAAAGAAACTGTTGATGAGAAGGAATTTGCAGGCTATTTATACAGACCGGACATTCCCGATCCCGAACTGGTAATAAGAACAAGCGGTGAATTCAGGATAAGTAATTTTTTACTTTGGGAAATCGCTTATTCGGAATTTTACGTAACTGATGTTTACTGGCCTGATTTTACGCCTGAAGAATATGACAAAGCTATTCTGGCTTTTAATAAAAGAGACAGAAGATACGGAGGTTTGAATGCTAAGTAGAATATTTGTAATAGTATTGTTTGTGCCTTTTCTTCTTTGGATATTTCTAAAAGGAGATATAATGTTTCTCATATTTACAATGGTAATAATAGGAGTTTCTCTGCATGAATTTTACAAAATGCTTAAAGATAAAGGATTTGAAGTTGCAAACAGAATAGGAATAGGTCTGGGATTGTTTCTGCCTTTGGCAATATATTTTCAGCAAAATTCCAAAAATATATTTTCCTTTTTAAGATTGAAATTTTTTCAACAGATAAATTTCGATATGGGAGGATTTATAGTATTTGCACTGATGCTTATAGCTTTCAGACAGATTCTGAAAGTGAAAATCCAAGGAGCGATGGCTGAAATAGCTTACACCCTCTTCGGAATAATATATGTATCGTATTTCTTCTCGTATATACTCCTTATAAAATACGAGTTTCCCAATGGAAACGTCATAGTTGCGATGACTTTTATACTGATTTGGGCATGTGATATTTCGGCATATTTAGTCGGGAAATTTATAGGAGGGAAAATATTCAAGCAAAGACTTGCTCCGAAAATAAGCCCGAATAAATCTATCGAAGGAGCAATAGCAGGAATTGTAGGAGTGTTTCTTGTGATTTCGTTTTTTGATAAAATATATTTATTTATAGCAAATTTTGTGTGCAGTATAACATTAATATCGAAAACATGCAGCCTTGATTATAACTATATAGCCATATTGGGATGGCAGGCTTTTCTGCTTGCTCTGGGAATAGGAATTTTTGCGGAATTGGGAGATTTGGTAGAATCCAAAATAAAAAGGGAACTGGAAATAAAAGATTCGGGAAATTTACTTTTAGGACATGGAGGATTTTTGGACAGATTTGACAGTGCACTTTTTGTACTTCCCATAGTTTACGTATTTATGAAATATGTGGCACATATGTAATTTAAAAAACAAATAAAAATAAAACAGGAGGAAAAAATGAGTTTTACTAATGAAGCGGAAATAAAAAAAGAAGTGGAAAGACAATTTGATATATTGAAAAGAGGTTGTGATGAAATAATTAATGAAAGTGAGTTTAAGAAAAAACTTGAAAAGTCTATTTCTACAAATACTCCTTTAAGAATAAAATTGGGAATCGATCCTTCAGGAACGGATTTGCATTTGGGACATGCAGTGCCTTTGAGAAAATTGAAACAGTTTCAGGATTTGGGACATCAGGTATTTTTTCTTATAGGAACATTTACAGGAAGAATAGGGGATCCTACAGGGAAATCCGAAACAAGAAAAATGCTTTCTGCAGAACAGGTTCAGGAAAATATAAAAACGTATCTGGATCAGGTTTCGTTAATACTTGATTTGGATAAAATAAAAGTAGTATATAACGGGGATTGGCTTGAAAAACTTAATCTTGAAGATGTACTAAGACTTTTATCACAGTTTACAGTATCTCAAATGATTTCAAGGGAGGATTTTGCCAAAAGACTTTCGGAAAATAAGCCTGTGTCGTTAATAGAATTTATGTACCCGATTTTACAGGGATACGACTCGGTAGAATTAAGAGCCGATGTGGAACTTGGAGCGACAGAGCAGAAGTTCAATCTTTTAAGAGGAAGAGATTTACAGAAAAATGCAGGGCAGGAACAACAAGTGTGTATGATTATGCCTATTCTTGAAGGGCTTGACGGAGTGGAAAAAATGAGTAAATCTCTAAATAATTATATCGGTGTCAAAGACAGCCCTAACGATATGTTCGGAAAAGTGATGTCCGTATCTGATGATTTGATGTACAGATATTACGAAGTAATAACCGAAGTGGCTCAGGAAGAAATCGCTAAGATGAAAGAAGAAATAAATAACGGTACACTTCATCCTATGGAAGCTAAAAAAAGGTTAGGAGAAGAAGTTGTAAAAATATATCATAACGAAGAAGAAAGTAAAAAAGCGAGAGAATGGTTTGAAAATGTATTCAGTAAGAAAAATCTCGATGTAGATTTACCTGAAGTTGAACTGGAATACAAAGAAATCGGAATAGTAGATTTACTTGTAAAAGAAACAGGGCTTTTAAGCTCTACGAGTGAAGCCAGAAGACTTGTAGAACAGGGCGGTTTTAAAATAAACGATGAAGCTGTAAAAGATGTAAAAGCGGTTGTAAAAATCCAAAGCGGAATGGTAATAAGAGCGGGGAAAAAGAAAATAGTTAAAGTGAAGTAGAGAAAATCTTGAATTTATAAAAAAATCAGTTATGAAAAACCTTGTTTTATAACTGATTTGTACTTTATCATTAATATTCAAATAATGGAGAAGGATTTATTATGAATGAAAAAAAAGGATCAGGAACTGCACACTCAAAAATAATATTGATAGGGGAGCATTCGGTAGTTTATGGATATCCTGCTATTGCTATTCCTCTTGAAAATATAACTGTAAAGTGTGAAATAATACCTTCTCACAGTTTTTTTATTCATAATCCTGAAGATACTTTATCAACGGCTATTTATGAGGCAATGAAATATTTAGGTAAGGAAAAAGAAAAAATAAAATATAATATAATATCCCAAATACCTGAAAAAAGAGGAATGGGCTCCTCGGCGGCAGTAAGTATAGCTGCAGTCAGAGCAGTGTTTGATTATTTTGGCAAAAATATCGATGATAAACTTCTGGAAAAAATTGTGCAGCGTGCAGAAATGGTTGCACATACTACTCCGAGCGGATTGGATTTCAGAACATGTATCAGTGAAAAAGCTGTAAAGTTTATAAAAGGAGCAGGTTTTTTCCCTTTGGATTTGAATTTGGGAGCGTATCTTGTAATAGCTGATTCGGGAGTACAGGGAAAAACGAAAGAAACTGTAACAGCAGTTCGTGAAATGGGAGAAAATGCCCGTCCTATGCTTTTGAAATTGGGAGAGCTTACCGATGAAACGGAAAAATTTATATCAGAAAAAGATATTGTAAATATAGGAAAGAATATGACAAAGGCTCACGAAGAACTTTCAAAGTTGGGATTAAATATTGAGGAAACGGAAATGCTTGTAAAAGAAGCGTTGAAAAACGGGGCTTTAGGAGCAAAGATATCAGGGGGAGGAAAAGGGGGATGCGTCATAGCATTGACAGACAGTGAAGAGAAAGCGAAAGAAACAGCAAAAATATTGGTTGAAAAAGGAGCATTGAACACATGGATACAAAATCTGTAAGATCCTATGCAAATATAGCAATTATAAAATATTGGGGAAAAAAAGATGCGAAAAATATGATTCCCGCAACAAGCAGCATATCTCTAACCCTTGAAAATATGTATACAGACACTGAAATAAGTTTTATCGAGTCTGAAACAGATGTATTTTATCTCAATGGAGTGCTGCAGGATAGTAAACAGACAGAAAAAATAAGTAAAGTAGTGGATCTGTTCAGAGAAAATAAGGAACAGAAAGTATTGATAAAAAGTGAAAATAATATGCCTACTGAAGCCGGACTTTCTTCAAGTTCGAGCGGATTGTCGGCACTTATAAAAGCCTGTAATAAACTTTTCAGGAAAAATATGACAAGAACGGAACTTGCCCGAATCTCCAAATACGGCTCAGGCTCGTCAGCGAGAAGTTTTTTCGGACCGATAGGGGCCTGGGATAAGGACACTGGAGAAATATACGAAATAAAAACCGATCTAAAATTAGCGATGATAATGCTTGTATTGAATGAAGAAAAGAAAATAATATCAAGTCGTGAAGGAATGAAACTTTGTGGAGAAACTTCAACGATATTTGATAAATGGATAAAAAATTCCGAAATTGAATATGAAGAAATGAAAAAAGCACTTGCTGAAAATAATTTTGAAAAAGTTGGAGAGTTGACGGAGAAAAATGCCTTGGCAATGCACGAAACGACACTTTACGCAAATCCTCCGTTTTCATATTTGACGGATAAAAGCAGAGAAGCTATGGAATTTGTAAAAAAATTGAGAAAGAGCGGAGAAAAGTGCTATTTTACAATGGATGCAGGTCCTAATGTGAAAGTGTTGTGTCTTGAAAAAGATTTTGAAAAGTTGAAATATGTGTTAGGAAAAAAATACAAGATAATTGCTTCAAAAACAAAGGTGATTACCGATGAAAATAACGATTAATAATACTGATTTTGTAGAAGAAAAGGCTTGCGGAAAGCTCTATATAGCGGGAGAATACGCTATATTGACACCGGGATTGACAGCGATTGTAAAGAATGTGAACATTTACATGAATGCACAAATAAGATTTTCCGAAAAATATAAAATATATTCGGATATGTATAATTACTCTGTATCGTTAGAGCATGATGAAAACTACAGTTTAATACAGGAAACTGTAAATGTTGTGAATAAATATCTGCACATAAAAAGTATAGATACAAAGCCTTTTGAACTTAATATAACAGGAAAAATGGAAAAAGAAGGTAAAAAATACGGTATAGGCTCAAGCGGAAGTGTTGTAATACTCACAATAAAGGCTATGGTGAGACTTCATAAATATTGTATTTCCAAAGACACAATTTTCAAATTGGCTGCTTATGTTCTTTTAAAAAGAGGAGATAACGGCTCTATGGGAGATTTGGCATGCATTGCTTATGAAGAACTTGTAGCTTATATTTCTTTTGACAGAGAAAAAATAAAAGAAAAAATTGAAAATGAAACTTTTGAAAAGGTTATTAATAGCGACTGGGGATACAAAATAGAAGTGCTGAAATGCAAGCATGACTATGAATTTTTAGTAGGTTGGACAGGAAAACCCGCTATTTCCAAAGATATGATAAATAATGTGAAAAAGTCTATAAATAAAGATTTTTTGGAAAAATCCGATGAAAATGTAAAAAATATTATAAAAGGAATAAAGTCGGGAAATAAAGAGTTAATAAAAGAAGCAGTTATTAAAAGCGGAGATTTATTGAAAAATCTGGATTCTTCAATCTACAGCAATGAGTTGACTGAACTTGTGAATGCTGCAAAAGAACTGGATATGTGTGCAAAAAGCAGCGGTGCCGGAGGAGGAGATTGCGGAATAGCAATATCTTTTAATAAAAATGACACAAAAACTGTTATAGAAAAATGGGAAAAAAAGGGTATTGTTTTGTTGTACAGGGGGAGATTATAAATAGTTGACAAATTATAAAAAAAAGGGTATCATTATACTAACAATGGATCGTACTGTATCAATGATTTTTTTAAGAAGTCGATACAGGCTGTATAAAAAGCCCCTTTAAAGGGCTTTTTTACATATCCGGAGAGGGGGATTTATGGATCAGCCATTTAAAACTTTTGAGGAACAAAGAAATATATTATTCAATCGTATGATTGTAGATAATGAAACTATTTCTATCTTGATGAGATATAATTATTATTCTATTGTAAATTTTTATAAAAAACCTTTTATCTTGGGCAAAAATTCAAAAGGAGAAGATACATATATTCTGAATATCAGTTTTAAACATTTAAAAGCATTGCATGACTTTGATAAAAAGTTGAGAATTTTGTTTTTTGAATATCTTACAGAGTTAGAAAAATTTTTTAAAACGGTTATTGCTTACTATTTTTCGGAAGTATACGGTCAAATAGAAAAAAATCCTTATCTCTTACCGAAAAATTATAATACAGGACATGAAAATAAAAATATTCATTATATTTCTTACTTAATCAAAACTTTGAATAATATAAAAAAAGATAATGAAAAGATTATAATAAAACACTATAATACCACAAAAGACAATATACCCTTTTGGATTATAGTACATTATTTAACTTTTGGAGATATTAGCAAATTATATTTTTGTCTAAAAACTGAAATACACGATAAAATAAGTTCTCATTTTCAAAATTTATACAAAGTAGAGTATAATAATTTAGTTGCTATTTCTCCATCTTTTATAAAAAGTTTTTTATCTACTGCTTCTATTTTTAGAAATGTAACAGCACATAATGAGAGATTATATAATTATTCTTCCAAAAGAACGATTAATATTAAAAAAAGTCCTGTTTTAACAAATAATAAAAGACAAAAGCTTTTTACCATTTATGAAGGATTAAAATTCTTTTTGTCCAGAAAAGAATATGACAAGCTTACAGAAAATTTAAAAAATATAATAATCGTCTTGGAAGAAGATTTGGAAAATGTTATTAATATAAACAGTATTTTAATAGAAATGGATTTTCCTGTAAATTGGCATAAATAAAATTATAGAAAGGAAAAAGTTGTTTCAAAAATATGATCAGGTATTTGAGAGAACTTTAAATCGTAATGAATAGAAAAGACGAACATATAAGATATGCGTTAAAATACGAGAGTCCTTATAACAGTTTTGACGATATGGAGCTTATACACCAATCCGTTCCGAAATTTAATATTGATGAAATAGATATTTCGGCAAGATTTGCGGGTAATGATTTTGAGTGTCCGTTTTTTATAAATGCTATGACCGGAGGAAGTGAAAAAGGCAAAGAAATAAACAGAAAACTTGCAAAAGTTGCTGAGGAATGCGGTATTTTGTTTGTTACAGGATCATACAGTGCAGCTTTAAAAAATTCCGATGACAATTCTTTTAAAATTGTAAAAGAGGAAAATAAAAAACTCCTTCTCGGAACAAATATAGGAGCGGATAAAGATTATACAGCGGGACTTAAAGCTATAGAGGATTTGAAACCTTTATTTTTGCAAATACACGTAAATGTTATGCAGGAGCTTATAATGCCGGAAGGAAGCAAAAATTTCAAAGACTGGAGAAAAAATATAGAAGGTTTTGTTAAGAATATAAAAATCCCTCTGATATTAAAAGAAGTAGGCTTCGGAATGAGTGAAGAAACTGTAAAGATTGGAATGGAGTCAGGAATAAAAACTTTTGATATAAGCGGTCGTGGAGGCACAAGTTTTGCATATATAGAAAATATGAGAAGAAAAAACAGTCTTTCTTATCTCGATGAATGGGGACAGACAACGGTAACTTCCCTTTTAAGTGTAAAAAAATATGCCGACAATATAGAAATAATAGCAAGCGGAGGAGTGAGAAATCCTCTCGATATAATAAAATCTTTAGTGTTGGGAGCAAAAGGTGTAGGAATATCGGGAACTGTATTGAGATTAGCTGAAAAAAACACTGTTGAAGAAATGATAGAGATTGTAAACAGTTGGAAAGAAGAATGTAAAATGATAATGTGTGCATTGAATGCACAAAATTTGGAAGAATTAAAAAAAGTAAAATATATTTTATACGGAAAAGTAAAAGAGTTTTCCGAAGGATATTTCAAATAATGTAAAGAAGACAGTGTAAGAATATAAATAAAAATGGGTAAATACTGTTCTGTAAATTAAAAAATGAGGGAATAGCAGAATAATTCTGTTGATCCCTCATAGTACTTTGTCAGATAAAAGGTTTTTATTTTAGGTAAGCATTTAACATCCATAGATTTTTTTCATATTCCGAGATATACTCGTCCAACATAGCCGAAGTTCCGTAGTCATTTTCATCATCGGCAGTTACTTTAATTTCTTTTACAAGTGTCAACATTGATTCAAAATCGGCTTTTACAGAAACAAGCACATCATGAACGGATATTTCCTTATTTTCAGCTTCTTTAATTGTGGTAAGCTCCAAGTAATCTTTCAATGTCCCGTAAGGTCTTGCCCCTATTGAAAGTATTCTTTCAGCCACATCGTCTACCTGCTCGTTGATTTTATCGTAAAATTCTTCCAATTTTGTATGGATTGTAAAAAATCCTTTTCCCACTACATTCCAATGGTAATTTTGAACTTTTCTGTAAAGAACATTCAAATTAACCAGATACAAATTCAATTTTTCAGAAGTTTTGCTCATTATTATCCTCTCCTTATTTAAAATTATTTTATATTTGTAATAATTACAAACTAATTATATTAAAAAAATCATCTTTTGTCAATCATTTTTTTCTTAAAAACGAGAATAATTTTACAAAAACTATTAAAATTATTAACGAAACTATTATCGACGGCCCTGAAGGAATATTTAAAGTATATGAAAAATATAATCCGAATAAAATTCCGAGGAATGAAAAGAATACCGATAAAAGTATAATAATATTGTATTTTTTTGCAACCATGGAAGCGGCTGCCTGAGGAATTGTAAGTATGGAAATAATAAGAATAATCCCTATAGTCTTAATATTTATTATTATTGCGGAAGATATAAGCATAACCATAAAATAGTTGATAAAATAAACGGGAACACCATACAATCTGTATAATTTTTCGTCAAAACTTGTATAAACTATACCTTTATAAAAAATTATAAAAAATATGACAGTTATAATGTCAAGTATTAAAAGAGAAATTATATTTGAATTATTGGAAAGAAGAATGTTTCCGAATAAATAAGTGGACATATCCGACTGATAACCGGGAGTCATAAAAGAAAATATAATTCCCACAGCCATACCTAAAGACATGACCATACCTATGCCCAAATCTCCTTCAACATTGAAAAAGTCTTTCAAAATCAATATTAAAATACCCGATAAAATTGAAAAAATAAGACCGAAAATTAAAGGGTCTTTCATCGGTAATCTGAAAAAATAAACAAGATAGATTCCGATCCCGATTCCTCCGTAAGAAGCATGGCTTATACTAGAAGAAATAAAGACCATTTTTTTATTAACTATATATGTTCCTATTATGCCGCAGCATATACTCGAAAGAAAGCCTACTATAAGGGCATTTCTCATAAAAGAATATCCTAAAATATTTAAAAAATCCATTTTTCTCCCCAACTTTGATATTTAATGTCTGTGTGTGTTATCTTCGCTGTCATAAAATGCTTTTTTGTTTTTGTATGTTTTAATAGTTCCTTCTACAATAAATATTGAATCCACATAATTATAAATTTTTTCCATTTCATGAGAAATTATTACAAGTGTTGAATTTGAGAGCTTTTTTATTTTTTCAAATAGTTTAAACTCAAATTCTTTATCCAAAAATGATTCGGGTTCGTCCAGAAATATAATTTCCGGAGAAGAAACGAGTGCTCTTGCAATAAGAGCTCTCTGCAACTGTCCTCCTGAAACTTCGCTTATTAATTTATCTTTTAAATGAGAAATTCCGAATTCTTTTAAAAGATTTTCTGTCTTTTTCTTTTCTTCTTCGTTAAAACGTCTGAAAAGATTTTTTTTATCTGTAAGTCCCGATATAACAAGATCAAATATATTAATAGGGAAAGAAGCATCAAATTCTCTAATTTGAGGGAGATAACCGATTTTCTTTTTATCGATAAAAAACCTGATTTCTCCCGATTTCTTTTTCAAAAAACCTAAAAGAACCTTTATTAATGTAGATTTTCCGCCTCCGTTTCTTCCTAAAATAGCTACATTTTGTCCTTTTATTATATCAAAACTTATATTTTCCAAAATAATTTCATTGTGATATTTAAAATTCAAATCTTTTACGCTTATTAATTTTTCTTCAGAATTACTCATTATATCCCCTTTCTTAAAAAATCCCCTTAATCCAGATAATCTACAAAACGGTTCAGATTTTCAAATACGTTTTCCAAATCGGCATTAAATTCAGCTACTTTGGAATTAGGAATCTCCTTTGAAATAGCTTCTGCACTTTGCTTAGGAAACTGAGGCTGCACTAAAATAGTAGTTATACCGTGTTCTTTAGCTTCATCTATAATTTCTTTAATTTGTTGTGCTGAAGGCTCTTTCCCTTCACTTTCTATCTCGATTTCTTTGATGTCATAGTCTTTCAAGAAATAATTCAATGCAGGATGATAAATCATAAATAATTTTTTAGTTTTTCCTGACATTTTTTTAGAGATTTCTTCTTTGAATTTAGTCAATTCAGCTAAAAAGTCATTATAATTTTTTTCAAAAGTATCTTTTTTATCAGGATACATTTGAGCCAATTTATCTTTTACATTTTTTGCCACTTGAGGCATCATTTCCAAAGAAAACCATACATGAGGATCTCTGGCATCTTCGTCATGATCGTGATGTTCTTTTTCTTCTTCATGTTTTTCATTTTTATCATGGTCATGATCATGATCTTCGTCTTCATCATGGTGATGATGGTGTCCTTTTAAAAATAGAGCAGGATCTACACCGCTTAAAACATTTGTAATTTTATCCGAGCCGTTCAAACTTTTTTCTATTGTTTCTTCAAAAGGTAATACGTCATAAGTAAAAAATACTTTTGTATCTTCAAGAGTTTTCAAATCTTCAGGTTTCGGCTCAAAAAGCTCGTGATTCATGTTAGGCTGTACAATAGAAGTAACTTCAAAATCACTGCCGGCAATCTTCTGGACAAGCCATTTAAGTGGCGGAATACTCGTTACAATTTTTTCTTTTTTAGGAGCTTCCGTTTTTGCTCCGCTTTCTTTTTTTTCAGGATTTTCAGTTTTTCCGCACGAAAAAACAAGAAGTCCCAATAACATTAGTGCTACAATTTTTTTCATTTCCAAATCCTCCTGTAAGTTTTATATATAAGTCAGTACTGAGTGTAAACCGGGTTATTTTTCACTTAATCGCAGTCGCTACATTTCCCCTTAAAAATGGATAAATGCGATAAAAGAGAAAATCCTTTTTTTTCCAATGTATTTTTTTCTTTTTCTATTTCCGAGTCCGAAAAATCGGGAACGGTTTCTATATGTTTACAAGTGTCGCATATAAAAAAGTTGGCATTTTCTTCTTTGAAATAATACTTTTCATTTTCAAAGTCAAAAGAAAATACAAGTTTATTTTTTTCTAAAAAATCTAAAGCCCGATAAATCGTAGAAAGATCAAAATCAACTTTTGTTTTTAAAAATTTTACATTTACGGGGATATCCGAGATTTGTATTAAATCAAGGACCTTTTGCCTATTTTTAGTAAGTTTCATAATGTTTACCTTCTATAAAAATAAAATTTAAAAATGCAAATGATTTGCAAAAATATGATTTATTTTATAATAAATATTTTTATTTGTCAAATTTTTTTCTTCATTTTTTTAAAAATTTGACAAAAACTGTCATTAAGGTTATAATTAGCGAAAATTAAAGCTTTTTTATTACAAAAATTACGAATCATCATGTCTTTAAAGCTGAAATTTCTTATAAAATCAAAAAATAAAATTATATAAAAATATTTATGACTAAAACGGAAAAAAGAAAATTAAATAACGGATATTTGAAAATGGCTATAGGATTTACTCTCTCTCTACGCTTACAACACCGCTTTTAAATTCTGTTGATACTGCAGTTGTAGGAAGATTGCCGAATCCTGTGTATATAGGAGGAGTGGCACTGGGAGGAACGATATTTAACACAATATATTGAATTTTAGGGTTTTTGAGAGTGAGTACGTCGGGATATTCGGCAAAGGCATTCGGTATGAAAGACGAAAAAGAAGAAGTTCTTGCACTTATAAGACCTATGATAATATCAGTTATAACAGGATTACTGTTTTTTGTATTTCAGAACGGAATATTGAATTTGGCTTTACGTTTTTACAAAGCTGATGAGCAGGTACTGCATTATATGGGAGTTTATTATAAAATACTCATATGGGGAGCACCTTTTGTCCTTTTAAATTATACTTTTCTCGGTTGGATAATGGGACGTAAGCAAATAAGAGAATGTCTGATTTTGTAAACATTGTTCTGGATTTATTTTTTGTAAAAAGTCTTAATATGAATGTCGCCGGTGTTGCCTATGCTACTCTTATTTCTCAAATTATGACAACTTTATTGTCAATATACATAATATTGAAAGGAAAAAAAGGCGAGGATTTAAAAATAATTGAAGCCGTAAAAAAAATAGATTTTAAAAAGATATTTGATAAAGAAGCTGCAAAAAAGATTGTAGGAGTAAACTTTGATCTGGTCATAAGAACAGTGTGTCTTCTTGCAGTTACCAACCTGTTTATGGAAGAAGCCTCAGGAGAAGGAGAAATAGTCTTGGCGGCAAATTCCATACTATTTCAGATCCAGTATTTAATGGCGTATTTCTTTGACGGATTTGCCAATGCTTCGAGTGTTTTTGACGGTTTACTTTTTCATTATCCCTTTATGGGGGAATCATGGGCTTTGGTTTTCTTTTATACTGTTTTCGGGAGCAAGATCGGTGCTACTTTTTATATGTAAAAAAAATGAAAAGAAAAGTATATTCGGAAATGGAAATGTGAGAGCTATAAACCCTCACATTTTTTAAATATTAAGAAAATCATTGTTTTCAATTTTTTCTCCTAAAGAGTTTTTAAGTTTCGGATTATTAATGTTAAAAACATATACATAAGCCTTGTCCGCTTTATTAAAACTCCTGTCGTATATGTCAAGATAAAGTTTGTTATATTCATTTTCAGGGTGATTTTTCCCGTAATAATTTTCCATTTTATCAAGATTTTCAAGTATTTCTGTTAAATTTTCAGTGTTATCGGGAAATTCATACAATTCTCCTGTTGTAAAATTCTCCGGATTTTTATTTTCATCCTGTTCAGACAAAACTAATGCAGGATAATTCTTGTTTTTAATTGTAAAAATATTTCCTCTCACATAAAATATTCCTTTAAATTGAGCTTTATCAATATAATAATGATTGAAACATCCTTTTCTCAAAGAACCGTAGACAAATAATTTTATCATTTTTCTCTCCTGTAATATAAATTTGTGTCTAACAAACGGTTCCGCCTGTTTTTTTAATATCTTCATCATTTTTCACAATAGCTTCGATAGCTGCTGTCAGTCCTTCGACTACAGTATCTACAGACATTGAAGGCATATTCGGTTTACTTATAACCTGTTCAGGCAAAAAAGGAATATGAATAAATCCTGATTTTTTTTCTTTATATTTTTTCTCAATTAAATATCTTACACCATATAAAACGTGGTTGCAAACAAACGTTCCCGCAGTATTTGAAACCGAAGCCGGAATTTCATGATTTCTAATATTTTCCACTATGGCTTTTACAGGCAAATTGGAAAAATAAGCACTTTCTCCGTCAGAGAAAACAGGTTCGTCTATAACCTGATTTCCTTCATTGTCGGGAATACGGAAATCATCAATATTTATACCTATACGTTCTACAGTAATGTCGAATCTTCCTCCTGCCTGCCCGATAGATAAAATAACATCAGGATTATGCTCCTCAACAGCTTTTTCTATTTTCTCAAGAGATTTTATTCTGACAGTAGGAATTTCTATTTTTATAATTTCAGCTCCCGCAATATTATCGGGTAATTTTTTTACGGCTTCAAGAGCCGGATTTACAAGTTCTCCTCCGAAAGGATCGAACCCTGTAACTAATATTTTCATTGACGCCCTCCTCAAATGTTTATTTTATACCGAACAGCAACAGCATTAATATTATATGAACAACGAATAATGCCAATGCCATAGGAATTTGTGTTTTAATCATAGCATTTTTATCTTTTATTTCAAGTATGGAAGCAGGAACTATATTAAAGTTTGCAGCCATAGGTGTCATAAGTGTTCCGCAGTAACCTGCAGTCATTCCTAAAGCTCCTATAACGGCAGGATTTCCTCCGTGTTTTAAAATGAACGGAATACCTATACCTGCTGTTATTACTGAGAATGCTGCGAAGGCATTTCCCATAATCATAGTAAATACTGCCATTCCTATTGCATAAATAATGATACCTAAAAATATATTTCCTGAAGGAACTACAGACGAAATACTTTGAGCAATAACATTTCCGACACCGGCTTCTTTAAATACCACTCCGAGAGCTGCAAGTAACTGAGGCAAAAGAGCTGCTGCCCCTGTCTGCATCAGAAGTTTTGCAGAGTCTTCGTTTGTTTCGCTTAAATTCGGTTTTATAATTAAAAGTGCCACAATTAATGCAATAATAGCACCTCCTCCAATACCTAATGCAGCAGGAATAGCTGTTTTTCCGATTTTAAATTGAAGTATCAGAAAAGCTGAAATACCTATTAATGCAGCAGGAATAAATATCAGATTTCCGAATTTTCTGCTTTGAGCTATTTTGAATTCGGCAGAAATATCTGCAAATTTTCCCATTTTAAGCTGATTTGTAACTGTAATAAGTCCTAAAACTATTAACATTCCGCCTGTGTATACATATGGAATATATTTTCCCAAAATGAATATAAGACCTAAAAGAAACCAGAATAAAAAAGTTCCTATTTTTGCTTTTTCATTTTTAAGCCCTCTGATTGCAGTGCTTATACTGACCAATCCGCAAAGAATGTAAATTATTTCGGATAAATAGTTAAAAAGTGTTTTCAAGTCCATTATTTATTACCTCCCTGCGAATCTTTTTTAAGTTTTTTGTCATAAAGACTTACTTGTATAATTGTAAATATTATTGCAATAATTCCTATAGGAATTGAGTAAAATGCAAGATTTTTAAGAGAAACATTGTATCCGTTTTCTCCCATTGTACTTTGGATAAGAAGTAATCCTGATGCACCGACAAATATGTTTTGAGCAAAGAAGTTACCGTAGTTTTCCACTGCACCGCTTAAGCTTTTTAAACGTTCAGTTTCATCTTCACTTAGTTTTCCCCCTTTGGAAGCTTCAGCAGCAGCCTCAGACATTGGTAAAATAAGCGGTCTTATAAATTGGATGTGTCCTCCGATTCTTATAGAAAGAGCCGATGCGACAGAACGGATAATCATATAAAAACCTAAAATTTTTCCTGCAGTGGCATTTTTAAGGTTTCCTATAAGTTCCGCACTTCTTTCCTTCAGACCGTATCTTTCCAATATAGCAATGACAGGGAAACTGATTAAAAAGATAGACATTAATCTGTTCTCCACAAAGGCTTTCCCCATAATTTCAAGGATTTTGAAAAAGTCGATTTTTGCAGCCAATCCTGTAGCAACTCCTGCGGTTATTACGACAGCAAGAACGTCCAATTTCAAAGAAAATCCTACGACAATAATAACGATACCTATAAGTATCCATAAATTCATAAAAAACTCCTCCTTATATAAATAATAATTGTTACAGATACAGTATTTTAACCTTAAATTACGATAAATGCAATAGGTAAAAGTAATTAAATTGAAAAAACGGTATGATATCCGACGAAATTTTTGCAGATTTTATGTTGTGAAAAAGTCTGAAAATAAAAGAAATTTTGAAAAAAATAAAAAATATTGTTTTAAATGGTAAAAATTCCGAAATGATATTTTTGAGAAATCTTAATATCAGAATATAGTGATTTAGGGAAAAAAGCGTTATTCTGATAAAATTCATTCATGATAAAAGAAATCTGAAAGGAAAAATTATGAATAAGCCTGTGGAAGATAAATTGAGAATACTAAGTGCTGCTGCTAAATACGACGTATCGTGTTCGTCGAGCGGAAGTAAAAGAGCAAATAAAAATAACGGATTGGGAAATGCGGCTTTTAGCGGAATATGCCATTCGTGGTCGGCAGACGGGCGATGTGTTTCCCTGCTTAAAATCCTTATGACAAATCATTGTATGTACGATTGTAAATACTGTGTTAATCGTAGAAGTAACGATATTGAAAGAGCGATACTCACTCCTGAAGAGATTGTAAAGCTGACTGTAAATTTTTACAGAAGAAATTATATCGAAGGGCTGTTTTTAAGTTCGGGAATAATAAAAAGTGCCGATTACACAATGGAGCAGATGATTATTGTAGCGAAAAAACTTCGACTCGAAGAAAACTTTAACGGATATATTCATATGAAAGTTATACCCGGTGCAAGTAAGGAACTTATACGGGAAATGGGACTGTACGTAGACAGAGTTTCAGTAAATATAGAACTTGCTGAGAGTAAAGCTCTGAAATTGCTCGCTCCCGACAAAAAATCCATAGATATTTCAACATCTATGGGACTGGTACATAAAAATGAAGTGGAAAATAAAGAAGAAAAGAAAATATTTAAAAGTGCACCTTTATACATTCCGGCAGGACAGACAACTCAAATGATTATAGGAGCAAGCGGAGAAAGCGATTATAAAATACTTAATAAAAGTGAGAATCTTTATAAAAATTTTGACTTGAAAAGAGTATATTATTCGGCTTATGTTCCTGTAAACAAGTCAGGAATCCTTGCTAATGTCGATGCTGCTCCGATGATAAGAGAGCATCGTCTTTATCAGGCAGATTGGTTGCTCAGATTTTATAAATTTAAAGCCGGAGAAATATTGAACGAGCAAAATCCATTTTTTGATCCTCTCCTCGATCCGAAAGCAAATTGGGCTTTGAGAAATTGGTATCTTTTTCCTATGGAAATAAACAGAGCTTCTTATAAAGAGCTTTTGAGGATTCCCGGAATAGGAATAAATTCTGCCCGTCGAATAGTTATGAGCAGAAAATACGGCATAATAAAATATGAACATTTGCAAAAATTGGGGGTAGTAATAAAACGTGCAAAATATTTTATCACTGTAAATGGCGAGTTTTTAGGGCTTAAAAAAGAAAATCCGGAACTGATAAGGAATATTTTAATTGAAAGAGAAAAAATCGGCATGTATCAAATGAGACTTTTTTAAAGAAAGATATCTATAATTTGATAAATGAGAGGCTGAATGCTGAAAATACAGAATTTAAATAAGATTATCAGGAGGAAACAATGCCTAATTATTATTATGACGGAAGTTTTGACGGATTACTCACGGTTATTTTTAAGGCATATAAAAACAGAAAAGAAGTGATAAGAGTAGTCGCCGAAACAGAACAGCTCACTTTCAGAACAGAGGATATACATGTTTTAACTGATCATTATGAAGCTCGACGTGTGGAAAGGACAATATGTAAAAGGCTTTCGGAAAATTTTTTCAAAAGTATACGTCTTTGTTTTTTATCCTTTGAAAACAATAAAGATACTGTAATAGCTAATACCGTTTATAAAGCATTGGATTCTGATGAAAAAATTATACATTCGGCAGATGAACATGCTTTTCTCATGAATAAATTTGTCAAAAGAGTTTTGAGAGAACGGCATAGATATCTCGGAGTTTTAAGATTCAGAGAAATGAAAGACGGAACATTGTTTTCAACAATCGAACCTAAAAATAATGTGTTACCGATCCTGCTTTCTCATTTTGAAAAAAGACTGGGAAAAGAAAAATTTGCTATTTTTGATAAAAAAAGAAAAATGATAGCTTATTATAATTCCGAAAAGTTTGAGCTGTTTTTTGTAAAAACACCTGAAATCGAATGGAGCGATGAAGAACAGGAATATTCTTCTCTCTGGTCGACTTTTCATAAAAGTATCTCTATAAAAGAACGGAAAAATAAAAAACTTCAGCAAAGTAATCTACCTAAATATTATTGGAAACATCTTGTGGAGGAAATGGGGTAAATCTTTACCTACTTTTTTAAGAAAAAAAGTAGCAAAAAATATTCGACTAAAATTTTACTAACTCAAAATAACTCACTTCGCTATAAAAACAACAAACTCGCTTCGGATTAAAAATCCTCGCTCAGACAGTTGTTTTTATAACGTTCCGTTTCGTATTTCTCGAAGTAAAATTTTAATGTCGAAGAAAAGAAAACATGTGTAATTGCAACATTCATATTTTATGACGTAAAAAATATTTTTTGAAAAAAGTTAAAAAAGTAAAAATGTGGTATAATATATAAAACAATATCCAAACGAGTATTTTTGAAAAAAGTTAAAAAAGGAAGGCGGAATGTGAAAACTTTTTTTGCTAAAGTTAAAAAAGTTGGGTATATTTAAAATGTGAAAAGGATGATTTCAATGCAAAAAATAGAGAGCAAAAAAATCAGGAAATTGAATACAACGGATTATTGGATTTTGGAAAAGGTAATGAAAGATTCCGAAGTTTCAAGAACGGATTTGGCAAAAGAAATGGAATTGACTTCGGCTGCAATTTCCAAAGCAATAAAAAAACTTATGTTGCAGGATATAATAATGGAACATGAAGTTTTGGAATCTACAGGGGGCAGACCGAGAAAATCGTTAATAGTCAATAAAGAGTATAAAAAAATTATCGGAGTAAATTTGGGAGTAGGCTTTATAAATATAGTTGTATCTCATTTAAACGGTGAAATTATACAAATAAGACAAAGAAAATTTGTGTATAAAACTCAGGAAAAAGTTCTTGATTTACTTTATGAAGGTATTTCAGATATGGTCGAAAAATTCGGAGAAGAATCAATCATAGGAATAGGACTTGCAACTCACGGATTAGTAGACAGAAAAAAAGGAACAGTTATATTTTCGCCGCATTTCAAATGGAAAAAACTGGATATAAGAAGAGAGCTTGAAAGAAAGTTCAATCTCAAAGTAATCGTGGAAAATGACGTTAGAGCAATGCTTACAGCCGAACATATGTACGGGTGTGCAGGAAACATGAAAAATTTTATGCTGCTTTATATTAGAAACGGCGTAGGTGCTGCAATATTTTTGAACGGCAGAATATTTGAAGGAAGCAATTATTCTGCAGGAGAAGTGGGACATTTTATAGTGAACGAAAAATCTACGATTCAATGCAGATGCGGTAAATTCGGATGTCTGGAAACGGAATATTCGGAGCAGGCTCTCATAAACAAAGTTATTTGGGAATTGGAAAAAAGGGACAGGAATGAATCTAAAGAAAAAATAACTATAGACAGGATATACAGTCGTTCCAAGCATAAGGAAGAACCTTATTATTCCATAGTGAAAGAGGCAGCTTACGAAACGGGAAAAGTAATCGGAAATATACTGAATATCCTTGATATTGATAATGTGGTAGTTGCAGGGGATATAATTATGACTGAAAAACTTTATATGAATAATTTCAGAAAAGGTGTAGACAGGATGATTTTGGAAGATTTTAATAAAAAAGTTAAAATCGTATCTTCGGCACTGGATGACATGATAGGGATTTACGGAGCCATATCCCTTGTTACGAGTAATTTGTTTGTAGGAGAAAAACTGATGAAAGGGTAATATTAAGTTAAGGCAATAAAAAAAATATTTTATAGAGGTGAAAAGGAATGAAAAAGATTTTATTGGTTATGCTTGCAATGTTTATGCTGCTGGCATGTGGAGGAGAGAAAAAAGAAGAGGCAAAAGGAGGAGAACCGGCTAAAGACGGTAAAAAAATCAAAATCGGAGTTACCATTTACAAATATGATGATAACTTCATGGCTACATTGAGAAAAGACCTTGAAGCATTTGCCAAAGAAGATGCAAATGTGGAATTGATTATGAACGATTCTCAAAACAATCAGGCTACACAAAACGAGCAGGTAGATACAATGATAGCAAAAGGTGTGGACGTACTTGCAATAAACCTTGTAGACCCTGCAGCAGGACAGACAATAGTTGATAAAGCAAAAGCTGCAAATTTACCTGTTGTATTCTTTAATAAAGATCCGGGAGAAGCAACATTGAGCAGCTACGACAAAGCATACTATGTAGGAACTAAACCTGAAGAATCAGGAATAATTCAGGGACAATTAATCGAGAAAAACTGGAAAGCAGATGCTAAAGAAGATTTAAACGGTGACGGAGTTATCCAATATGTGTTATTAAAAGGAGAACCGGGACACCCTGATGCAGAAGCAAGAACAACTTTCGTAATTAAAGAATTAAACGATAAAGGAATCAAAACTGAAAAACTTCAGGAAGACACAGGAATGTGGGATGCAGCTCAGGCTAAAGATAAAATGGATGCATGGTTGTCAGGACCTAACGCTTCAAAAATAGAAGTAGTTATTTCAAACAATGACGGAATGGCATTGGGAGCATTGGAAGCATTAAAAGCTCATCAAAAAAATCTTCCTGTATACGGAGTTGATGCGTTAGCGGAAGCATTGACATTAATAGAATCAGGAGAATTAAAAGGAACTGTATTGAATGACGGTAAAAATCAGGCGAAAGCAGTATTGGAATTGGCAAGAAACTTAGGAAACGGAAAAGAACCTCTTGACGGTACTTCATGGAAATTTGAAGGGAAATCTGTAAGAGTTCCTTATATAGGTGTAGATAAAGATAACTTGGCAGAATTCAAAAAATAATTTTTAAATATTAAATTAAACGGATACCGCTTATAAGATTTTTCCGAACTTATTCGCGGTACCTTTTTAAAAAAGAGGTGAAAAATGGAAAATTCCGATAAAAAACATGAATATGTTTTGCGAATGGAAGGTATCAGTAAAGAATTTCCCGGGGTAAAAGCACTGGATAACGTTAATTTGAGAATAAGACCTAACAGCGTACATGCACTTATGGGGGAAAACGGTGCAGGGAAATCTACTTTGATGAAATGTCTTTTCGGTATATATAAGAAAAATGCAGGAGAAATATATCTGGAAGATAAAAAAATAGAGTTTAAAAATTCCAAAGAAGCCTTGGAAAAAGGAGTTTCCATGGTGCATCAGGAGCTGAATCAGGTTATTCAAAGAAATGTAATGGATAACATATGGCTCGGAAGATACCCGAAAAAGGGCTTGTTCATAGATGAAGAAAAAATGTATAAAGATACGAAAGAAATATTTGAAAGACTGGAAATAAAAATAGATCCGAGAACGAAAGTAAGCAATCTTTCAGTGTCCCAAATGCAAATGCTGGAAATTGCCAAAGCGGTTTCTTATGATTCAAAAGTATTGATATTGGACGAACCTACATCTTCGTTGACTGAAAATGAAGTAAAACATCTGTTTCACATAATAAAAAAATTACAGGGAAGCGGAATCGGGATAGTATATATTTCACACAAAATGGAAGAAATTACTGAAATTTGTGATGAAATAACAATATTAAGAGACGGACAGTGGGTTACAACTGAAAAAGTAAAAGATTTGACTACCGATCAGATTATAAATCTCATGGTCGGAAGGGATTTGACAAACAGATTCCCTGATAAGACAAATAAACCGTCAGATGTCATTATGGAAGTGGAAAATCTGACTGCTAAAAGAAAAAATTCTATCGAAGATGTTTCTTTTACTCTTCATAAAGGAGAAATACTTGGAATTGCAGGACTTGTAGGGTCTAAAAGAACGGATATTGTAGAAACGATATTCGGTGTAATGGAAAGAAAGTCGGGAACAATAAAAATACACGGAAAGACTGTAAATATAAGAAATCCTAAAGAAGCGACAGCAAACGGACTTGCACTCATTACAGAAGAAAGACGTTCTACGGGAATATTTTCAATGTTGGACATAAAATTCAATTCAATTATTTCCAATACGAGAAATTATAAATCTAAAATAGGGCTGTTGAATGATAAAAGAATACAGAAAGACACAGGATGGGTTATAGAAAGTATGAGAGTAAAAACTCCTTCTCAAAGAACTCACATAGGAAGTCTGTCGGGAGGAAATCAGCAGAAAGTCATAATAGGAAGATGGCTTTTGACAGAACCTGAAATACTTCTGATGGATGAGCCTACAAGGGGAATAGATGTAGGAGCAAAATTTGAAATTTATCAGTTAATGGTAAATCTTGCAAAAAAAGATAAAGGAATTATAATGATTTCATCGGAAATGCCTGAGTTACTGGGAGTTACCGACAGAATACTGGTTATGAGTAACGGTAAAGTTGCCGGAATAGTAAAAACATCGGAAACTACTCAGGAAGAAATATTAAAATTAACGGCTAAGTATCTATAGGAGGAAAAATGGCGGAAAGAATGGATAAAGGCGTAAAGTCTTTTGATTTAAAAGAACTGATATTAAACGGAGGAATATATTTTGTGTTGATTTTATTACTGATATTGATAGTAATAAAAGATCCTACGTTTCTCAGATTAATAAATATACAGAATATTCTTACTCAATCATCAGTCAGAATAATAATAGCATTGGGAGTTGCAGGAATTATAGTTACTCAGGGAACAGATCTGTCAGTAGGTAGACAGGTCGGTATGGCGGCTTTACTTTCGGCAACATTATTACAGGCAGTAACTAATCCGAATAAAGTATTTAAAACACTTGGAGTTTTACCTATACCTGTAGTTATTCTTATAATAGTTGTTTTAGGAGCGATTTTCGGACTTGTAAACGGACTGATTGTAGCGAAACTGGATGTAGTGCCTTTCGTTACAACTATGGGAACAATGGTTATCGTTTACGGTATAAACTCATTGTATTTTGATTATGTGGGAGCATCTCCCGTAGCAGGATTTGACAAGAGATACTCTGAAGTAGCACAGGGAGCATTATTTCAATTCGGTCAGTTAAGACTGTCATATCTGATTATATATGCAGTAATAGCGATAGTATTTATGTGGATATTGTGGAATAAAACAGTATTCGGGAAAAATCTGTTTGCAGTGGGAGGAAATCCCGAAGCTGCAAGAGTATCGGGAGTAAATGTGGCGAAAACACTTATACTTGTATATGTTCTTTCGGGAATTATGTATGCACTTGGAGGATTTCTGGAAGCTGCACGTATAGGGTCGGCTACAAATAACTTGGGATTCATGTACGAAATGGATGCCATTGCAGCCTGCGTCGTTGGAGGAGTGTCCTTTAACGGAGGAGTAGGAAAAATCTCGGGAGTAGTTGCGGGAGTTATAATATTTACACTTATTAACTACGGATTGACATATATAAGTGTCAGCCCTTACTGGCAATACATCATAAAAGGTATAATAATAATAACTGCAGTTGCAATAGACGTATTAAAATACAGAAAAAATAAATAAGACAGAATGTCTCAAGGGGAATTTAAAAGAGTATATTAATTTTTCAGGAGGATAAAAAATGTTGAATTTAAAAGAAAAATTTTTTGAAGTGTTCGGAGAAAATTCGGAAAAAGAATTTTTTTCTCCGGGAAGAGTGAATCTTATAGGAGAGCATACTGATTATAACGGAGGTAATGTATTTCCGTGTGCCATAGACAGAGGTACTTATGCCCTTATAAAGACAAGAAATGACAACAGGTTCAGAATGTACTCGGAAAACTTTGAAAAAATAGGAATAATTGAATTTAGTCTGGATAAACTTGAAAATGAAAAAGCACACGACTGGGCAAATTATCCTAAGGGCGTAATAAAAATGTTTATAGATGCGGGATATAAGATAGACAAGGGCTTTGATATACTCTTTTACGGCAACATTCCCAACGGAGCGGGACTTTCGTCATCGGCTTCCATTGAGATATTGACAGCGGTAATATTGAAAAATATGTTCGGCTTGAATATTGATATGATAGAAATGGTAAAACTGGGACAAAAAACGGAAAATCTGTTTATCGGAGTAAATTCTGGAATAATGGATCAGTTTGCCGTAGGAATGGGTAAAAAGGACCATGCAGTTCTACTTGACTGTAATACATTAAAATATGAATATGTTCCTGTAATACTGAAAAATGAAGTGATAGTAATATCCAATACAAATAAAAGAAGAGGACTTGCAGATTCAAAATATAATGAAAGACGTGGAGAATGTGAAACTGCGTTGAAAGATTTACAGGAAAAACTTAAAATAAAAGCATTGGGAGAATTATCCATAGAGGAGTTTGAAGAAAATAAAGATTTAATAAAAAATGAAATAAACAGAAAAAGGGCAAAACATGCAGTTTACGAAAATCAGAGAACGATAAAAGCACAAAAAGAATTATCGGCAGGGAATTTGGAAGAATTCGGAAAACTGATGAATCAGTCACATGAGTCTTTGAGAGATGATTACGAAGTTACCGGGAAAGAACTGGATACTTTAACGGAACTCGCTTGGAAACAGAACGGAGTAATAGGCTCGAGAATGACAGGAGCGGGTTTTGGAGGCTGCACTGTAAGCATTGTAAAAAAAGATAAAGTAGACGAATTTATAAAAAATGTAGGCAAAGGTTATAAAGAAAAAATAGGTTATGATGCTGATTTTTATATTGTGGAAGTAAGTGAAGGACCGAGAGAGTTATGATTAATATAGAAAAAAAAGAATTCGGAATGTATAAGGGAGAAAAAGTATATAAATATGAACTGAAAGGTGAAAACGGATTTCAGGTAAACATTTTAAATTTAGGCGGCATTATAACCGAAATATTTGTGAAGAATAAAGAAGAAAAAGTTAAAAATGTAGTGTTAGGTTACGACAATATTGAAAAATATATTGACAATAAGGCTTATCCAGGATCGGTAATAGGAAGAACAGCAGGAAGAACTGCAAATGCATCTTTTTACATAGACGGGACAGAGTATAAACTGGATAAAAACAGTGGGAAAAATTCCATACATGGAGGAAATCAAGGATTTCATACGAAAATATTCAATGTGAAAGAACTGGAAAACGGGATAGAGCTTTCTTATACAAGTCCTGACGGCGAAGAAGGATATCCCGGAAATCTAGAATTTAAAATTTTCTATTTATTGGACAAAAATCGTCTGACATTAAAATATGAGGCGATTTCTGACAAAAAAACATATGTTAATCCGACAAATCATTCGTATTTTAATTTGGCAGGAAATACTGAAAGAAATGGAGACGAGCAGATCTTGAAAATAGAAGCTGATAATGTGTGCGAACTTGCCGATGATTCAGTTCCTACAGGGAGATTTATCAATGTTGAAAATACTGCATTTGATTTAAGAAAAGGAATTGTTATAAAAAAAGGTATAGAAAAAGGGCATTCTCAGTTTGAAATAACAAGGGCTTACGACCATCCTTTTGTTTTGAACAGTGTAGAAAAGGGAAAACCTCAAATCACACTTTTCTCCGAATACAGCGGAATAGAAATGAAAGTTTATACTACTGAAAATACAGCGGTTGTATATACGGGAAATTACCTCGATGATATGCCGTTATTTACAGGAGAAAATGACGGAAATAAAAATAACCGTTATTTGGGAGTAGCCATAGAAACACAGGATTTTCCTAACGGAATAAATGAAAAAAACTTTAAAACAAGTCCTCTTAATCCAGGGGAAAAGTATCACAGTAAAACAGTATATGAATTTAATGTTGCTCGATAAATAGAAAACAAAGAAAGAAATGTTAAATTTTAAGATATTGAAATAGAGAAAGGAGCAGATAAAATGAATATATTGGTAATAGGAGGAGCGGGTTATATAGGTTCTCACACGGTAAATCTTCTGAAAAAGAGCGAATACAATCCAATAATTTACGATAATCTGTCAAAAGGATACGAACAGGTAGCAGAAATATTGGGAGTAAAACTTATAAAAGGAGATTTGGGAGATAGGGAAAAACTCAAAGAAGTTTTTGAAAAAGAAAAAATAGATGCGGTTATGCACTTTGCGGCTTTTATAGAAGTCGGAGAATCTGTGCAGAAACCTTCGGAATATTACGATAATAATGTAGCAAAGGTTCTAAAACTGCTCGATCAAATGGTCGAATCGGGAGTGAAGAAATTTATATTCAGTTCCACTGCAGCAACTTTCGGAGAGCCTAAAAAAGAAAAAATAGATGAAACGCATATTCAGTTACCGATAAATCCTTACGGAAAAACGAAACTGACAGTGGAAAAAATACTTGAAGACTACGATACTGCTTACGGTCTGAAAAGTACGGTGCTGAGATATTTTAATGCGAGCGGATCTGACAAAGACGGGCTTATAGGAGAAAGTCATATCCCCGAAACTCATTTGATACCGTTAATATTACAGGCTGCAAGCGGTAAAAGGGAAAGTATAAAAATATTCGGAAACGACTATAATACAAAAGACGGTACTTGTATAAGGGATTTTGTCCATGTGTATGACTTGGGAAAAGCTCATATTTTAGGAATGGAGAAAATGTTTAAAGAAAACAGAAGTTTAAACTATAATCTCGGAAGCGGAGAAGGCTATAGCGTAAAAGAAGTTATAGAAAAAGTCAAGGAAGTTACAGGAAAAGATTTTAAAGTCGATGAAGTGGAAAAAAGAGCAGGGGATCCTGCAGTTTTGGTAGCCGACTCGACAAAAGCCGAAAAAGAACTGAACTGGAAACCTGAATACGATCTCGAAGAAATTATAAAATCGGCTTGGAAATGGGAAATGAACAGAAAATATTAAATCGGATGTGAAAAGTATGGATATATATGCAGAAATTGAAAAACTTGTGGAATATTCAGTAAAAAACGGATTTGTAAATGAAGAAGACAGGATTTTAATAACAAATTTAGTAGCGGGAGCAATAGAGCTCGATACTTACAGAGAGTTTTCCGAAAAAGAAAGAGAAGAAATAAAAAAGGAAACGGAAAATATTGTTTATCCTTCGGAAATTCTTGATAATATAGTAAAATGGGCAGGGGAAAACGGTAGATTGAAAAGTGATACGGTTACTTTTCAGGATTTAATGAACTCGAAAATAATGGGTCAAATCGTTCCGAGAACTTCCGAAGTGAGAAAAGAATTTTGGGATAAATACGATAATTATGGAATAGACAAGGCTACAGAGTTTTTTTACGGATTATCCAAAAAAAGCAACTATATAAGAATGGACAGAATATCCAAAAATATTCACTGGAATTATGAAAATAATTACGGAAATCTTGAAATAACAATAAATCTTTCAAAGCCTGAAAAAGACCCGAGAGAAATTGCGATGGCAAAAGACAAAGTTTCCTCAAATTACCCTAAAGGACTTTTGGACAAGGAAAACGAAGGATACATGGGAAGACTGGATCATCCGGGAAGGCAGAATTTAAGAACAGTAAGACTTAATCTGACAAATGAGAACTGGTATTTTCAGTATTCTCCTTATACTTATTATAACGAACATTCTATCGTGTTTTCCCATGAGCATAGACCTATGAAAATCGATAAGTCGACTTTTCAGAGATTACTCGAATTTGTAACAATATTTCCTCATTATTTTATAGGCTCAAATGCGGATTTGCCTATCGTAGGAGGCTCAATACTTTCCCATGATCATTTTCAGGCGGGAAGACATATTTTTCCTATGGAAAAGGCGAGAATAAAAGAAAAGATAGTGTTTAATGGATTTGAAGACGTTGAAGCGGGAATTTTGAACTGGCCTATGTCTGTTATAAGAATAAACGGAGAAAAGAAAAGGCTTGTAGAACTTGCCGACAAAATACTGAAAAAATGGATAGATTACAATGAGGAAAAACTTGATATTTACTCGCATGCAAAGGGAGAAAGACACAACACTATTACACCTATTGCAAGGTTTAAAGACGGGAAATACGAGCTTGATCTTGTATTGAGAAATAATCTTACCAATAAAAATCATCCTTTGGGGATATTTCATCCTCATGATGAACATCATAATATAAAAAAGGAAAATATAGGATTAATCGAAGTGATGGGTCTGGCTATATTGCCGGGAAGACTTAAAGAAGAAACGGCACAAATAAAGGAAATAATAACAAAAGTAAGAAATTCCGAAGAATTTAAAAATACAGGAAATTATGAAAAATGTTATGAGGAAATGGATAAAAACGAAAGTTTGAAAAAACATACAAAATGGCTGAAACATTATTTAGAAGAGCATAAAATAAAACATCTGATTGAAGAAAGTCCGGATGTATTTATTGAAAATGCTATAGGAGAAACTTTTTCGAGAGTTCTTGAAGATTGCGGAGTATTTAAAAATAACGAAATCGGAGAGAAAGGCTTTTTGAAATTTATAAGAAAAGTGAATGAATAGGGGAAAAGAAATACTTTAACGATGCTTTCTCAAAAAATTCTTAGATTAATATAAAAAGGGTTGTATTTAAAATAGTTTTTCTATTTTTTACAGCCCTTTTTGTAAGAGTTGATTTACTTATTTCGATGAAGTTTCTAAATTTTCAAAAACTTTGAAAAAATCATTGACGTTGAGTAAATTTTCTTCTCGCAATGATGAAAATGTTATTACTGACAGGGACAAAAATATTGCCAAAATTATCTTTTTCATAATATTTTATTTTCCTTATAAATTATTTGGAGAAAAAACTCTTTATTTCATTTTGAGCCTTGGTAATTATAACATCTGTTTTTTGTGAAAACTCTTGTAAATTAAACATTTCGTCAAATCCTTTATCTTCCATTTTCCAATCCGAATCAATTTTCTCAAATCCGATTTTTAAGTCTTTTGTTTTTCTTTTTGCATTTGTTTTCTTTGAAATTGTTGAAAAAATTTTTACAAATTCTTCAGATGAAAATTCATCAGAATTTCTTTTGTCGGATGCTTTTTTCTGTGTTGCAAGTTTTTTGATATCTCCAATAATTTCAGATGAATATTTGTCAATATCTATAATAGAAATACTCATGTATACTGTTGCCTTTTTTCCTGTAATTTTAACATCTTTAATTTCATATTTATTGCTATTTATATAATCTGAATAAAAATCGGAAAGTTTTTCAATATCTTCTTTAGTTAAAGATCCGTCATCATTTTACAAATTCATATAAGATTTCAAATAATTATTTAAAGAATCACTTTTAAATAGCTCTATAATAAATTCAGTTTGTGATTTAATAATCTTTTTATCATTTTCTATTTCGTTTTGTGTTGCAGGAAAACTTATAATTGCTAATGTTATAAATATTAAAAGAATTATTTTTTTCATTTATATCATCTCCTCATTTGTTTTATTTAAAATCATATTATCATAAAATAAGAAAAAAATAAAATAGAAAATGTTAAAATACAAAAAATCTTTACAAAATCCACAAAAAAGTATATAATAAATATACAGAAAGCGAGCAGTTCAAGCCTTCCTGTGCAAGACAGGTGTTTAAAAGTTGAACCTTGACAGGAGCGAGTAGTTCGATCTCCCAAACTGAGAATGTTTGGTGTTAAAAAACGGATCTTAATAGGAGCGAGTAGTCCGATCTCCCAAACTGAGAATGTTTGGTGTTAAAAAACGGATCTTAAAAAAGAAAATCTAAGAGAGGACGATGTTATGTCGTCCTTTTACTTAAATAGGGGGGAAGGGAATGAGTAAAAAGAACAGGCTGTATTTCATAAGATTGACTTATGAATATTTGATGTATTTGAAAAAAATTGAAACAAGAATATCCGAAAAAATTAAAAGACCTCTTATCGGAATAGTTTTGGAAGTGGATAATAAAAAGTATTTCGCACCTTTATCTTCTCCAAAAGAAAAACATAAGCTGATGAAAGAAAATTTAGATATTGTCAAGATAAAAAAGGGTGAATTGGGAATTATAAACCTGAATAATATGATACCTGTAATAGACGATAAAAAATACAGAACTGTAATTGACTTGAATATTTTAAAAAAAAGTAAGTCTGAAAAAGAGAGAAAATATTTTCGTTTATTGCAGGAACAACTGAATTATTGCGAAAAAAATAGAGAATTTATTGAAAGAAAAGCCGAAAAGATATATGAAATTTCTCAAAAAGATTATAAAGAACTTACAAAAACGGAAAAAAAGATACTTTCAAGAAGCAATAACTTTAAAATACTCGAAAAAGCAATAGAAAAAATAATATAAAATAAAAGGAGAAAAAGAAATATGGATTATAAGCTGATAGCAACAGATATGGACGGAACTTTATTGAATGACAGACATTTGATTTCCGAAGGAAATGTTCAGGCAATAAAAGAAGTTCAAAAAAAAGGGGTAAAATTTGTGTTGGCAAGCGGAAGACCGAGTTTTGCAATGCTGAATTATGCAAAGAAGTTGGAAATGGACAAAAACGAGGGGTATGTGTTGGCATTTAACGGGGGTCAGCTTATAAATATGTCAGACGGAAAAGTCATGTTTCATGAAGGGCTTAATAAAGAAGATATAGAAAAAGTGTACAATGCTTCAAAAGAAATAGGACTTCCTATGGTTTTATATGCAGGAGACACTGTCTATGCAAACGGAAATTCCGAATATGTGCAGTTTGAAGTAAATCAATGTGAAATGAAATTTGTAGAATTTAAAAGTCTTGAAGAGTTATACGGATACGGAATAAAAGAAACTACAAAATGTATGATTATAGGAAATGGAGAAAGTGTCAAAAAAGCCGAAAAATATATGAAATCAAAATACGAAAAAGATTATTTTATTGCAATATCGGCTCCCATTTTTCTTGAAATTGCAAATAAAAATATAAATAAAGGTAAAACATTGAAAAAACTGGGAGAGATAACAGGAATAGATACAAGTGAAATGATAGCAGTCGGGGACAGCTATAACGATGCTCCTTTACTTGAAGTTGTGGGGATGCCTGTCGCTGTAGAAAATGCAGTTCCGAAAATAAAAGAGATGTCTAAATTTGAAAGTACTTCCAATAATAATGATGCTTTAAAAACTGTTATTGAGGAGTTTTTTATGAAATAGAATATATGGAGGTTAGAGGACTGAGAAATTTGAGTCGGAAGTTTTCGCCGAGCTTTTTTAAAAAGCATACTCATGCAAGTTGATAATTACCGTAATTTATGCTAAAATATAACGAAAATAAAAATATAAATTATATAAAACGGAGGAAAATTATGAGAAGAGTAATAGTAGCGGGGAACTGGAAAATGAATAAAACTGCGAAAGAGGCTGCAAAATTCATATCCGAATTAAAACCTTTGGTAACAGATGTTAAAAAAACGGGAATTGTTATAGGAGCACCTTTTACAGCTTTAGAATCGGCCGTAAAAGAAGCTGCAGGAAGTAATGTGAAAATTGCTGCACAAAATATGAATCCAAATGATAACGGGGCATACACAGGAGAAATTTCGCCGTTAATGTTAAAAGATTTAGGTGTAGAATATGTTATTTTAGGACATTCCGAAAGAAGAGAATACTACGGAGAAACTGACAAATTTATAAATGAAAAAGTAAAAGCAGCTTTAAAACACGGATTGAAACCTATTTTATGTGTAGGAGAAAAATTAGAAGAAAGAGAAAACGGAACTACTGAAAAAGTAGTAAAAGAGCAGACTGTAGGAGGATTGGAAGGGATTTCTGCAGCAGATATGGCAAATGTTGTTATAGCTTATGAGCCTGTCTGGGCTATCGGAACAGGAAAAACTGCAAGTCCTGCACAAGCTCAGGAAGTACACGCATTTATAAGAAAACTGTTGACAGACTTGTACGGAGCGGAAGTTGCCGAAAATGTAACAGTTCAATACGGAGGATCTATGAAAGCCGACAATGCCTTTGAATTGATTTCTCAAAAAGATATAGACGGAGGATTAGTCGGAGGAGCAAGTTTGGAAGCAGGAAGTTTTGCAGAAATAATTAAAGCGGGAGATTCAATATAATCGAAAATTTGATAAAAGTAAAATATAAACAGGAGGACAGGAATTGGAAAATCTTTTAGTAGTAGCATTGGTAGCTTTGGCTGTAATAATGATAGTAGTTATTCTTCTTCAACCTGACAGAAGTCAGGGGTTAGCTAAAAACTCGAATGTTCTGGATCAGGAAAAAGAAGGAATTGAAAAATTTACAGAATATATAGCAGCAGCATTTTTAATAGTTGCAGTTTTATTTCAAATAATAAGATAGAATAATGAAAATTATAATCATAAAAAGGGTCTTCAACGGCTCTTTTTTTATTCCTAAGGAAAGTAAATTTAAATTTAATGATTAAATAAATGATTAGAAATCAAATTCAATGATATGTTTTGCAAATTATATAAGAGGCGTAAGCCTCTTTATTATCTTTTTATTAAAAAAAATGCATGACAAAATATCCAACATAGTTGGATTAAAAAGATTTAATAATATCTTTTAGGTTTGGGATATAAATAATGATAAAATTCCCATACAATCATTCTAATGTTACATATAGGACAATAGAAAGGATTTATACCGAAAGTTTTAAATGTTTGTCTTTGATAAAAAGAAAATTTATTAGGGACAATATTCTTCTTAAAAGGAATAACAGCTCTTTTTAGCTTATTGGAAATATGTCTTGCATATAGTCCATATCTATTAACCATTTTAAAATTTTTAGGAGGTACATGGATTAAAATTTGGGAAATAAATTTTTGAATAGGCATAGTAATAAATGTTTTTTGTTTATCATTAGCTAAATCATTGTAAAAGAAAGTAACTTCATTGTCAGTAATATCAGTAATTTTATACTCAGCAATAGGAGAACGTGCAAGATATCGACCTAAGTATTTGATAATACCTTTGGTGTTATTGACATCACCGCTTCTGACATTAAAAAAGAATCTTGCATTTTGACTATATAGCTTATTGACAGTAATTTTAGCTAATCTTTTAATTTTTTGATTAGGATAGTTCCCCTTAGAAATAATATCAAGGACGTGATATTTCCATTGAGCTGCAATAGTATCAACATTAAAGTATTCAAGTTTTTTAAAATCAAAATTTTTATTAAATCCTCCGAGAGAAACGATAGCGTGAATATGAGGATTCCATTTTAAATCACGCCCGAAAGTATGAATAACAGAAATAAGACCATAATGAAGAATATCAGAATCAGTGAAGTAATATTTAGAAGATTTGGAAATTTTATTAATTCTTTTATTCTTTTTAGAAATATTATGGAACTGAAATTTAAAGATATCATTAACAGCGACAGAAAGCTTAGAAAGGAGATTTCTATCATAGAAGAAAAACATTCTGCATGCTTTAGGAATAGTAAAAAGAACATGTCTGTGAGGAATGTTTAGAATATGTTTATGAATATTATCAGTCCAAAGTTGCGACCGCAAGAAGGACAGAGTCTGGATTTACAGGAAAGAGGGAATTTGTGAGTAATAGGACAGTTAGGGCATTTGAAAGAAACAAAGCCTTTGGATAAATCTCTACAAGCAAGAAATTTAGAGATAGAAAATTTAATATATTGAAGGTGCTTAGGGTTAAGATAATTTTTCTTGCAAAAGTTTAAAGAATTTAGTACAATGTTTTTATTACTGAAGATAGTTTTCAGTTTATTTTGTATAAAGTGTTTACTAGTCATAAATACAGTATACAAAAAAATCAGCCGAATTTCAATTCGGCTTTTTTTATAATCTTAAAAATATTACTGTAAATGATAAATCCCGTTTCGATAATAAGAAAACAGAAGAAAAATAAGATTATACTGACAGTTTTTAAATTTTCCGAATAATATTCCTGTCCATGCTCGTCTATACCGTATTTATTCATAAAATCAGAAGGATTCTCATATTTTATATTTTTACCGAATTTTTCTTCTATCTCCTTTTCAGTAAGCCCGATGAGATTTTCAGGAACACTTTTTCTAACGTAAAAATATCCTTTACAGGACTCCGAATTTTCTCCTGTTACATATCCGATATAATAATCTTTAATCATCGCCATTTTCGTTACTGTAAGACAAGTATCAATTTCATTATCCTTGCCGTTTTCTGTCATTTCTCTGTTATCCAGAAAAATAAGTGAATTATTCAAATAACCGTAATCCGGCTTTGATATTAAATATTTATCATTCATAAGTAGATAAGAAATATCCTTTTTATAAGGTATCCTAAAAACATTCAGAAAATAAATGACCGCTATTAAAAGGCTTATTAAAAGAGAAAATATAAGTTTTCTTTTCATAATGAAATCGCTCTCCTTTTTGTTTATTTTATAATAAATTATAAAATTTTACAATCGGACATACTTTTAAAATATGTAAAAATATGCGATAATACAAATAAAAAACATAGATGGGGACATGTTAATGGATAAATTTTTTAAATTTTTAAATTCGGACAGGTATCAGTATACTGAAAGTGAGATATATTTGAAAAATAACATGGAAAATCAAATTGCCGTATTTGATATATTTTTGCGTACGGAAAAAGAAAAGGATTACGCGATCGTATACGGAATATCTGATGTTTTGGAGCTTATAGACATACTTAACAGTACTTCTTATGAAGAGAAAAAGAAATACCTGTCAAAAATACTGAAAAACGAAGATTTGACAGAATATATTGCAAATATGAAGTTTACAGGCTCTGTTAAAGGAGTAAGAGACGGAGAAACAGTTTTTACCGATGAGCCGATTTTGACTATTATTGCACCTCTTATTCAGGGGAAAATATTGGAAACACCGATTTTAAATATATTGAATTATCAGATTCTGACAGCAACGGTTACTTCAAAAATAACACTGGCTGCAAAAGACAAGGAAGTGCTGTTTTTCGGGACGAGAAGAGTGCCGGGATTTGAGGCGTCTATGGCTATGACAAAGGCATCTTATATTGCGGGATGTATTTCCCATTCAAATATAATGGGAGAGTATTTTTATGACTTGAAAAGTACGGGAACTATGACTCACGGATATGTGCAGAGTTTCGGCACTGAAAAAGATTCCGAATACAGAGCTTTCGACACCTTTATAAAGACATGCAAAGATGAAAAACTGCCTCTGATAATGCTCACAGATACATATAGTGTCTTGAAAAGCGGCATACACAGTGCAATAAGAGCTTTCAGAGACAATAATATAAATGATGATTATGAGGGAATATACGGAATAAGAATAGACTCGGGAAATTTATTGAATCTTTCAAAAAAATGCAGAGAAATATTGGATGACGAAGGATTCAGAAAAGCCAAGATTATTTTGACAGGCGGAATTGACGAAGGGAAAATAAGACGGCTCATGAAACAGGGAGTGCAGGCTGATATGTTTGGAGTTGGAGATGCCATAGCATTGCCTAAAAAGGAAATAAGCACTGTTTATAAAATGTCCAGAATAGAACAGACAGATGTAATGAAAATTTCCGATGATAAAGGTAAAATGTCTTATCCGGGAGATAAAGAAATTTATAGAACTTATAAAAATAACAATTTTTTTGATGTTGTCACACTAAAAGATGAAAAAGAGGAAATGGAAATACTGAAAAAGGAAAAATACAGAAAATTAACTCTGGATTTTATAATAGACGGGGAAAAAATTGAGGAAAATATAGAATTGCTGGGGTTGACCGAAACAAAAAGATATTATGAAAATAACGTTTTTTATTTAAAGGAAATCTATAATGAAACTCAGAAAAGAAAAAGGATAAGATTTTCCAAAGGGATAAAAAAATTAAAAGAAGAATTGACAAAGTTTTAAAGAAAAATATTGATATTTATTCGATATAATTTTATAATACTGAAAAGGATTTGAAATGATAAAACAATTTTTAATTTTAATACAGTTCATGACAAGAATACCCGTTTTTGTAAATGTGGAATATGACGAAGAAAAGCTTGGGAAATCTATAAAATACTTTCCTTTGGTAGGAGCAGTTATCGGGATTTTTCTTTTCGGAATAAATTTTTTAGCGGGAAAAGTTACGGGAAACAGACAGATCATAGCTGTAATTATTGTTGTTGCGGAAATTTTTATAACAGGAATACTGCATATTGACGGATTGGCGGATACTTTTGACGGGTTGTTCAGTTATGCAAAAAAAGAAAGAATGCTCGAAATTATGAAAGATTCGAGAATAGGGACTAACGGAGCGGTAGTTCTTATACTTTATTTCATAACAAAAATAATACTGCTTTCGGAAGTAAAACCCGAATATATACTTTTATATCCGATAATTTCAAGGCTTTCCACGTCCATGAATGCAGGATTGGGAGAATATGCGAGAAAAGACGGTATGAGTAACAGCATAATCGAGAAAAACGGTCCGAAAGAAGCGGTTATTTCCGTTGTTATAACAGCAGTCCTGTCCTTTTTAATATTGAAAATAAAAGGACTTGGAGTTTTAGCTGCAGCTATTGTATTTATACTCATTTTTATGAGAAACGTAAAAAAGAAAATAGGGGGAATAACAGGAGATACAATGGGAGCATCTCTTGAACTGACCTCAATTTTGATTTTATTAACAGGAGTAATATTGAAATGAAAAATAGACAGACTAATGTCATATTTATAAGACACGGCGAAACCGATATGAATAAAGAAAACCTTTATTTCGGTCATTTGGACCCTGAATTAAATGAAACTGGAATATATCAGCTCAAAAAAACAAGAAAACTTTTGAAATATTTTGAGAAAAATATAAATATTGTATATTCCAGTGATTTGAAAAGATGTATGGAAAGTACAGGTATTTTAAAAATAGGAGCTAAAATAAAAAAGATACCGCTAAATGAATTTCGGGAAATGAATTTCGGGATATTTGAAGGAAAAACTTATGAAGAAATAAGTGACGAATTTCCTGAAGAAGTCGAAAAAATGAATAAAGACTGGAGAGAATATAAAGTGCCTCAGGGAGAAAGCCTTAAAGAAGTTATGGAAAGAGTCGTCGAAAAACTTGAGGAACTGATAAAAAAACATAAAAATAAAACAATAGTAATAGTATCTCATGCCGGAGTTATAAAAAGTATAGTAAGCTATTATTTATACGGAAATTTGGACGGATACTGGAAAATAAAAGTAGATAACGGTTCGATGACTAAAATGTGCATACTGGAAGACGGATTTACTTATTTTGATTATATAAACAGACTTTAAAAGAAAGTCTTTTCGGAGGAAAAATGATTATTGCTCAAAGTTACGAAGAGTTGTTGAAAAAGAATAAGAAGCTCGTTTTTATTGATGTGAGAAGTCCTAAAGAATATAAAGAGGCCCATATACCCGATGCGGTAAATATACCTGTATTTTCAGATAAAGAAAGAGAAATAATAGGTACTTTGTATAAAAAAGAAGGGAAAAAAGAGGCAATACGTGAGGCACTGAAAAGAGTAGGTCCTAAAGTATATGATATTTATACGGAAATGGAAAAATATGTAGAAAGAGATGCGGAAATAGTAGTCTACTGTGCAAGGGGAGGAATGAGGTCATCAGCTATTGTTTCTTTTTTTAAAGAATTTTCTTTGCCTCTCGTGAAATTAGCCAAAGGGTATAAAGGATACAGAAATTACCTTAATGAAAAACTTCCCGAAATGGTAGCTCAGTGTGAATATGTAGCTTTATACGGGAAAACAGGCTCAGGAAAAACGAAAATACTTAAAGTCCTTGAAAAGAAAGGTTATGATGTTCTTGATTTGGAAGAATGTGCCAATAATAGAGGATCTTTGTTGGGAAGTATAGGATTGGGAGAGAAATATTCTCAAAAGTTTTTTGAATCCCAAGTTTTAAAAAGATTTCTTTCTTTTAAAACAAAAAAAATTATAATTGAAGGGGAGAGTAAAAGAATAGGAAATATAGTAATGCCTAAATATTTATACGAAGCAGTAATAAATTCGGAAAAACTTCTTATAGAAACCGAACTTGCTAAAAGGATAGATATTATAAAAGAAGAGTATCTCAAAGAAAGTTATGAAAAAAAAGAAATCATAGAAACAATGAAAAAATTGGGAAGATATATAGGGGAAAAGCAGATAAACGAATATATCGAGAGAATAAAAAAAGAGGAGTATGATTTTGTAATTAAGGAATTGATTGAAAAATATTATGATAAAGTGTATACAACGAAAAATAAGGTTTTTCAGAAAACTTTTTATAACAAAAACGAAGAAGAGTGTGCAGATGAGATAGTAAAATACATATTCGGATAAAATACAGGTTGCAAAAATCATTAATAATTATTATAATGTATATACAAACTACAAAAAGTAGAACAAAAATTTAAAGAAGAGGTGAAATTATGTTTTTTCCAATGTTTGTAAACGTTGAAAATAAAGAGATTTTAGTAATAGGAGGAGGAAAAATCGGGGCAAGAAAAGCTGAGCTTTTAAAAGAGTACGGAGGAAATGTTACTGTTTATTCGGAAGTAGTTACTGAAGAAGCGTTGATAAAAATCGAAGGGATAAAAATAGTAAATAAAAATTTATCTCACGATGAAAATGAAATAAAAGAACTGGTTAAAAAATATTTTGTGGTAGTTGCTGCAACTAATGATGAAGAGTTAAACGATAAAACAGCTCATATCTGTATAGCTGAAAATGTTCTTGTAAATAATGTTTCTTCAAAAACAGAAATGAACTCCATGTTCGGAGCAATAGTTAAAAATAAAGAATTTCAAATAGGAATATCTTCATACGGAAAAAGCTGCAGAAGATCGAAAGCTTTAAAAGGAAGAGTACAGAAAGTAATAGATGAAATTGCTGCAATGAGTGAGTAAGAAAAGGCGGAGAAAAATGTATAAAAGACACAGAAAACTTAGAAATAACAGTATGATAAGAAATTTGGTAAAAGATGTATATCTTGAAAAAAATGACTTAATATACCCTGTTTTTATTGAAGAAGGGGAAAATATAAAAAATGAAATAAAATCAATGCCGGGTATTTTCAGATATTCCCTTGATAAAATTGATGAAGAACTGGAAGAATTAGTAAAACTTGGAATAAACTCGATACTGCTGTTTGGAATACCTGAACATAAAGACGAGTATGCTACTGAAAGTTACAGCGAAGATGGAATTATTCAGAGAGCGATAAGATATATAAAAAGTAAATATCCTAATTTTCTTATAATCGGAGATGTATGCTGCTGCGAATATACGAGTCATGGGCATTGTGGAATACTTGACGAACATGGATATGTGAAAAATGATGAAACATTGGAAATTCTCGCTAAAATTGCATTATCTTATGCAAAGGCGGGAGTGGACATTATAGCTCCGTCCGATATGATGGACGGAAGAGTGGAAAAAATATCGGAAATACTTGCAAAAAATAACTTTGCAAATATTCCTGTTATGTCTTATTCGGTAAAATACTCGTCTTCTTTTTACGGACCTTTCAGAGATGCTGCCGATTCCGCTCCGAAATTCGGAGACAGAAAGTCCTATCAGATGGATTTCAGATATGCGGGAGATGCTTTGAGCGAAGTAAAAGCCGATTTGAAACAGGGAGCGGATATAGTAATAGTAAAACCTGCCCTTGCTTATTTGGATATATTGACAAAGGTAAAAGAAACATTCGGAGTTCCTGTTGTTGCTTATAATGTGTCCGGAGAATATTCCATGGTAAAAGCTGCTGCAATTAACGGTTGGATAAATGAAAAAAATATTGTTATGGAACAGATGTATGCTTTTAAAAGAGCAGGAGCAAATGCAATAATAACGTATTTTGCCAAAGATGTAGCCCGTTATTTGAATGAAGAAAACTAAAAATAATACTTGTATATAAGCTGAAAATAAAATATAATACTGCTATAATTCGGACATAAAAGAAAGGGGAACAAATGAAAATAGTAATAGTCGGAGCGGGAGTTGTAGGAGAATCTCTTTGCAGCGAATTGTCAGAAGAAGGAAATGACGTTATTCTGATAGAAAAAAGAGAAGAAGTATTAAACAGAATAATAGATACTAATGATATTACAGGACTTGTAGGAAACGGAGCTTCTTATGAAAATCTTTTTGAGGCGGGTGCCGATAAAGCTGATGTCTTTATTGCAGTAACCGAAGCCGACGAGCTGAACATCATTTCATGTATTATAGCTCAGAAAATCGGTGCAAAATATACCATTGCCAGAGTAAGAAATCCCGAATACAGTGCGGATAAGAAATTCGTGAGAGAAGGACTGGGAATATCCATGATGATAAACCCTGAAGAAGAAGCGGCAAAGAGTATAATGAATAAGCTGAAATTTTCCAATGCAACGAGTGTAGACAGTATTTTTTCCAACAGAGCAACTATTCTTGAACTGGAAATAACCAAAGAAAGCAGTTTAAAAGGAATAATGCTGAAAGATCTGGATAAAGTAACGTCGGAAAAAATTATAATTTTCATAGTAAAAAGAGGAAATGAAGTCTTTATCCCTTCAGGAAACTTTGTCCTTGAAGAAGATGACAGTATATATGTTACAGGAACGAGCGATGCAGTAATGAAATTCTATAATGAAATGGGATATCAGCACAAAAATATAAATTCAGCAATGCTTATAGGCGGAGGAACAATTTCCCATTATTTGACTGAAAGACTGTTGAAAATAAAAAAACAGGTAAAAATAATAGAATCGGACAGAGAAAGAGCCGAAAAATTGAGCCGGTCTTATCCTAATGCTATAGTAATAAAAGGAGATGAGACAGATCAGGAACTTTTATTAAATGAAGGTATTAAAAATTATGATGCAGTTCTGGCATTAACTGATAAAGATGAAGAAAATATAGTAATCTCAATGTTCGCAGAGTCTGTAAATGAAGGAAAAGTAATAACTAAAATGAGCAGAACTCTATTGTTGCCGATTTTGGAAGAAAAGGGACTTTATTCGGTTATTGTTCCGAAAAAAGTGATTGCGGATATAATTATAAGAGTGGTACGTTCCAAAATAAATGTTAAAGGCTCAAAAATGAATACGCTTCACAGACTTGTGGATAATAACATAGAAGCAATAGTATTTGAAGTAAGTCCTCAAAGTAAAATAATAGGAATACCGTTAAAAGATTTAAAAGTAATTTCCGATCTTTTGATAGTGTGTATTTTAAGAGATGAAGAACTTATATATCCCGGCGGAGATGATATAATTCAGGCAAAAGACAAAGTTATGATTGTAACTCTTAAAAGAGCAATAGAAGATATTGACGATATTTTAGAATAAAGGTAACGTGAACAGGAGAAAAATATGAACAAAAAAATGATAGGTTTTATAGTTGGAAGAATACTTTTGCTTGAAGCGGGACTGATGATTTTACCTTTAATAGTGAGTTTTATTTATAGAGAAGACTGGAAATACAAGGTTTCTTATTTTTCAGTAATAATGATGCTTGTCATACTCGGATTTATTCTTTCGGGAAAATCTCCTAAGAACATGAGTATACAGGGAAGAGAAGGTTTTGTTATCGTGTCGCTCTCATGGATATTACTTTCGGCTTTCGGGGCATTACCTTTCGTTCTTACTAAAGAAATACCGTCTTTTATAGATGCATTTTTTGAAACAGTAAGTGGATTTACTACAACAGGTTCGAGTATAATAACCGATCTTTCAAAAATAAGTCATTCAAATTTATTTTGGCGAAGTTTTACTCATTTTGTAGGAGGAATGGGAGTGCTGGTACTTGCTCTTGCAGTGTTTCCGAAAAATTCTCCGAGTTCAGTACACGTAATGAAAGCTGAAGTTCCGGGACCGACTTTTGGAAAACTTGTATCAAAACTTTCTGCTACTGCAAGAGTGCTTTACCAGATTTATCTTGTAATGACAATAGTTGTCATGATTTTACTTATGTTCGGTGGACTTGATTTGTTTGAGTCGTCTTTACTTGCTTTCGGAACTGCAGGAACAGGAGGTTTTGGCTTAAGAAACGGAAGTATACTGCCTTATCACAGTGCTTATATTGAAATGGTTTTGGCTATAGGGATGCTTGTTTTCGGAATTAATTTTAATATTTACTATTTTATACTTATAAAAAAAGCCAAAGAAGCTCTTGCTAATGAAGAATTGAAATATTATCTTATGATTGTAATTTTCAGTACAGCGTTAATAATGATAAATATAATCCCTATGTATAAGTCTTTGTGGCAGTGTTTCAGGAATGCGTTCTTTTCAGTATCTTCTGTAATAACTACTACGGGATATTCTACTGCAGATTTTGGTATGTGGCCTGTATTTCCTCAAACAATACTGCTTATTCTTATGTTTTCAGGGGCTTGTGCAGGATCTACAGCGGGTGGACTTAAAGTGTCAAGAGTTGTTATGATGGGAAAAATGTTTTTCTCTGAAATAAAACAGATGATAAGTCCTAACAGAGTAGTTACTGTAAAATATGAAAATAAACCCTTGGATATAAAAATACAGAAAAGTGTGGCAGCTTATTTTATGGTTTATATGATATTGTTTACGGCTATATTACTTATAATATCTGTTAATTCACAGGACTTTTTAACAGCTTTCAGTGCTGTGGCGGCAACTTTCAATAATATAGGACCGGGACTCGGAAAAGTCGGCCCTGCATTCAGCTTTGCAGAGTATAATGATTTCTCAAAAACGGTATTGAGTTTTGCTATGCTTGCAGGAAGACTCGAAATATATCCTATGCTCATATTGTTTGCACCGGCAACATGGAAGATAAAATAATATTATAAATTTGTGAGAGTGAAAAATTCTCACAATTTTTTAAATACTTTTCTTTTTGGAGGCATTTTATGAGAAAATTTTTTAAAATTTTTATATTTTGTTTTTTAAGTTTGTCAATATTCGGAAATGACTGGGATTTTTATTTTACAGGAAAACAGATTGTTCCTTTTGAAATTTCGGAAACAGCTATAAAAAAGGAAATAATAAAAATAAACATAGAAGGAAAAGAAGCTGTAGTAAATGTCAAATTTATATTTGACAGCCCTGTAAAAAGTAAAAAAATGATAGGCTTTGTAGCTCCAACAATAAAAAATATGCAAAATCCGGGATTGGATAAATTAAATGTCAGAGATTTTGAAACAAAAGTAAATGGAAAAAAAGTAAATTCCAATGTGGAAAAACTGGATTATTTTTTAAAAAAGGGAATTATGAGTGAGGACAAATTAAAAAAATATACAGATGAAGAATATCCGGATAATTATGTTTATTATTTTAATGCTGATTTTGTAAAAGGGGAAAATGTAGTTGAACACAGCTATAAAGGAGATTATATCTATGATTTTGAATATGTTTTAACGACTATTTCCAAATGGAAAAACAAAAAAGTGGATGATTTTGAACTGATTATTGAGCCGGGAAATAAATTTATTCAATTACAGTACAGTTTTTGGAATGATCAAAAAATGATAAACTGGGAAATTGTCGGAGAAGGAAAATTAACGGCTATTACTCCCGAGATGGCAGAAAAAGCGGAAGGCAGTTTCGGTCAAAAAATTAATGAAAATATATATGCGAGATTGAAAAACGGATATATAAGATATAAAGCTGAAAATTTTGCTCCTGATAAAGATTTTTACATGAAGTATATAGAAAATATTGAACAGATGGAAGATGAACTTCCAAGAGAAAAAGTAGGAAATTATATATTTACGGATAAACTTTTCATGATTGCAGCCTATGGCAATGAAAAAGAAATGAGAAAACTGAGTAATAAAGATCTTGATATTGTTAAAAATTATCTTTATGCAATAGCAGGGTATGATTTTTCCAAAAAGCAATTAAAAGATTATTTTTCAAAATTTGTGTGGTATGTTCCTATTAACAAAGATGTTAAAATAGACGATTATAATAAATTGACAGAAAAAATAAATAAAATAAAAAAAGAAAGAAGTAGAAAATAACTTATAAAAATTGTACAGAAAATACAGGGAAAAAATATTGTGTTCAGTATATAATATCCATGTAAGGAGGAGAGAGTATTGAATATAATAAAAGCATTTAATCAGACGATCGGGTATATTGAGGAAAATTTAACTGAAAAGTTGGATGAAAAAATCATACAACAACTTTCAGGATATTCATTTCCTTTGTTCAGTAGAATATTCTCAATTATGGTCGGCTATCCTTTAAGCGAATATATCCGTTTCAGAAAGTTGAGTTGTGCAGCTGTTGATTTGCGGGGAAAAGATGAAAGAGTAATCGATATTGCTTTTAAATACGGTTATGAATCTCCCGATTCATTTACAGCGGCCTTTAAGAAATTTCACGGCTACACTCCCAATGAGGTTAAAAAAGGAAAGACTTTTAAAATATTTTCTCCAATCCTGTTATCTTTAAATGTTTCAGGAGGTAAAAACATGGATATTAAAATTGAAAAAAAGAAAGGTTTTAAAATTGCAGGGATAAGAAAAGAAGTAAATGAAAATACAAATTTTCCCGAAGTATGGAATAAGTTATTTTCCAAAGTAGACAGTCGTATTTTGGAAAATCTTGGAAATGGACAAAGTTACGGAGCTTGTTGTAATTTTAAAAATAAAATCGAAGTTTTATGTGAAAAAAATATATTCGATTATATGGCGGGATATGATGTTAAAGATATGAATAAAGCAAAAGAAGCAGGTCTTGAAATACTGGAAGTTCCCGAAGCTGAATATGCTGTTATTAAATTGAAAGGGGCAATTCCTGAATGTATTCACGAAGGTTGGAAATATGTAACGAACGTATTCTTTCCCGAACAGGGATACAAACATGCAGGAACTCCGGATTTTGAAGTGTATTCTGAAGGAAACCCGGAAAGCATAGATTACGAAATGGAACTTTGGATTCCTGTTGAAAAATTATAATAATCGATAAAATTTTGCCCTATAGAAAATTTAAGTGTTTACAAATTCCTTGAATAATAGTATAATAAGAAAACTTTTTGAAAGGAGAAAAATGTGAGCGAGAAAAATTTGAAAATTTTGGGATGGATAGGAACATTTCTTTCGGTAATAATGTATGTTTCTTACATACCTCAAATAATGGGGAATTTACATGGGAATAAAACACCGTTTTTACAACCTTTGGCTGCTGCTATAAACTGTACAATATGGACAAGTTACGGACTTCTTAAAGAGAAAAAAGATTATCCGTTATCGGCAGCAAATCTTCCGGGAATTATTTTCGGACTGTTGGCAACAATAACTGCGTTTTAGGTTAAATTAATTTAAAATAATTAAATATAGTGCAGTGTAATATAAAATAATTGAAAAATTTTATAATAAAGTTGTTGACTTTTTATAAAATATAAGGTAATATAATTATAAGTGAATTACAAGCGAGCTGAGGCGGACTTGTGGAGTCTTACCTATCTGCGGAGAAGTAAGACTTTTTATTTTAATTAAGGGAGGATTTATGAGTAAGCCGTTTAAAACTTATAGACAACAACTTTCTATTCTTAGAAATAGAGGAATGGAAATAAAAGATGGCGGTAAAGTTATAAAAATTTTAAAAAGGGAAAATTATTATAGTATAATAAATGGATATAAAGATATTTTTATAGATAATAATTCTACAATTGAAAAGTTTAAAATGGGAACTACTTTTGAAGATATATATTGCATTTTTGAATTTGATAGAAATTTAAGAAATATTTTTAAAAAAACATTTTAAAAATTGAGAGCCTTGTAAACACGAAAATTTCTTATTATTTCTCAGAAAAAAATCAAAAAGAATTCAGCTACTTAAATATTAATAATTTTCACCCAAGTAAATTAGAAGAAAATACAGGACTGATAGCAAATATATCACATGTCATAAAAGATAAAAGTAAGTCGAATAAAAATAATCAAATTTCTCATCATTTAAAAAATCATCAAGACTTTACTTCTTTGGGTATTAATAAAACAATTTACGTTTGGTATTACAGCTTTTTTCTATTCTTCTCTTACAGATGATATTAAGGCTAAAATTTCAAATGAAATATCGAGTGAATATTCTCATGAATATAAGAACATTAAAATTAACCTTTCTAAAGAAGAATTAGAAAATGTTATTCATTTTTTGAATTTTTTGAGAAATAAGTGTGCCCATAATGAACGTTTTTTTAATACAAATAAAAAGAAAACTGCTATTGAATATCCGCATAGTTCAGAAATATTTAAAGGAAGATTATTTGATGCTGTTCTTTTACTAAAATTATTTTTATTTAAAAAAGATTTTAATATTTTTAGAAAAGAATTGAAAATAGAAATAGATAAAATAAATAAAGAGTTGAATACGAGTATATTTAATAAAGTATTAATAGAAATGGGGTTCCCAAAAAATTGGGAAGAAAGAATTTAAAAAGCAATTAATTACTAAAAATAAAACTCCCACTTATAGAATTAGTGGGAGTTATCTCAAAATAGAATATTGTTGATTTTTACAGTCTATTTTACCTTATAAGTAAGTTTTTCTCCGTCACTGTCTATTAAAACAGTACTGTTTTCAGGTATTTCATTAGATAAAATCATTTTTGAAAGATTAGTTTCTATATCTTTTTGAACAAATCTTTTTAAAGGTCTTGCTCCGTAAGCAGGATCATATGCCTCGTCTACTATATAATCAAGAGCTTTGTCGGTAAATTCTATTTTTATAAACTGATCTTTAAGTTTTTTGTTTATATCTTTAAGTATCAAACTTATAATATTTTTTACGTGTTCTTTTCCTAATGACTTAAACACGATAATATCGTCAATTCTGTTTAAAAATTCAGGCTTGAATCTGTGTTTCATTTCATCGAGCACGGCTTCTTTTGTAACATTGGAAAGTTTAGGATCTTCGAGTATAATCTCACTTCCGATATTCGATGTCATTATAACGATAGTATTTTTAAAGTCTACGACTTTACCTTTTCCGTCTGTAAGTCTTCCGTCATCAAGTAATTGAAGCAGAACATTGAATACATCGGGATGAGCTTTTTCAATCTCGTCGAACAGTATAACCGAATAAGGTTTTCTTCTGACAGCTTCTGTGAGTTGTCCGCCTTCTTCGTATCCTACGTATCCCGGAGGTGCCCCTATAAGTCTTGTGACGCTGAATTTATCCATATACTCACTCATATCTATTCTGACAATATTATTTTCGTCATCGAACAAGTTATGTGCAAGAGTTTTAGTCAGGTAAGTTTTCCCCACTCCTGTAGGTCCGAGGAATATAAATGAACCTATAGGTCTGTTCGGATCTTTCAATCCTGCACGGGATCTTATTATTGTATCGCTTATAGTTTCTATAGCTTCATCCTGCCCTATTACACGAGCTTTCATATGCTCAGCGAGATTCAATATTTTCTCTTTTTCTCCCTGCAATAATTTTGAAACAGGTATTCCTGTCCATTTTCCGACAATTTCGGCTATTTCCTCACTGTCGATTTCCTGTTTCAATAATTTGTTTCCGTTTCCTTCGTTTCTGTCTTTCCATTTTTCTTCTTCATTTTCTCTCTCTTTTTCAAGAGTAGCCAATTTTCCGTATTTTAATTCGGCTAATTTGTTATAATCGCTTTTTCTTTCGGCTTCCTGAATCTCTAAGTTGACTTTTTCAATTTCTTCGTTGATTTTTGTAAGTCTTCCCGCTTCCTGTTTCTCGTTTTCCCATTGAGATTTTAATTTAGTCTCTTCTTCTTTTAATTCGGCTATTTCTTTCTCCAATGATTCGAGTCTATCTTTGGAAGCCTGATCTTTTTCTTTTGTCAATGCCACTTTTTCTATCTCAAGCTGCATAAGACGTCTTGTTACTTCGTCAAGCTCTGTAGGCATGGAGTTTATTTCGGTTTTTACTTTAGCAGCGGCTTCGTCTATAAGGTCGATAGCTTTATCCGGCAAAAATCTGTCATTTATATATCTGTCACTCATTGTAGCGGCTGTAACTATGGCGTTATCAGTAATTCTGATACCGTGAAATATCTCAAATTTTTCTTTCAGTCCACGTAATATTGAAATTGTATCTTCTACAGTAGGCTCATTTACCATAATAGGCTGAAATCTTCTTTCAAGAGCAGCATCCTTTTCGATATATTTTCTGTATTCATCCAATGTAGTAGCACCGATAACTTTAATTTCTCCACGGGCAAGCATAGGTTTCAAAAGGTTTCCTGCGTCCATAGAACCTTCGGTTTTTCCTGCCCCCACTATATTATGTACTTCGTCTATAAATAGTATTATTCTTCCGTCGCTGTTTTCCAATTCGTCAAGAACGGCTTTAAGTCTTTCTTCAAATTCTCCTCTGTATTTTGCACCGGAAATCAATGCTCCCATATCAAGCGAGAATATAGTTTTATCTTTTAAATTTTCAGGCACGTCACCTTTGAGTATTCTTTGTGCGATACCTTCAGCAATAGCTGTTTTACCTACTCCCGGCTCACCGATTAAAATAGGGTTATTTTTATTTCTTCTGGATAAAATCTGAATAGCACGTCTTATTTCCTGATCCCTTCCTATAATCGGATCAAGTTTACCTTTTCTTGCCAGTTCTACCAGATCTTTTCCGTATTTTTCCAATGCTTCATATGAATTTTCAGGGTTGTCGGACATAATTTTTCTACCTCCTCTTATTTCATTTAGTACGTTTTCAAATTGATTTTTTACAATACCGTTTTCTCTTAAAAAACTGTTATTGTCATAACTCGCTAAAAATAGGTGCTCTGTACTTATATAAGCGTCCCCCATTTTTTTAGCGTAATCTTCGGCACCTACTATGACTCTGTTTAACTCTCCATTAGGTCTTGGATCTGAAGTACCGCCTTCAATTTTCGGCATTCTGTTCAATTTATCTTCGAGTTTTTTTGTTAATTCTATTGTGTTTATTCCCATTTTTTTAAGTATGTTGGGAATAAGCCCGTTCATTTGCCCGATTAATGCGAGCAACAAATGTTCTACTTTCATATCCGAACTTTTATATCTTACCGCAAAGTTATGAGCTTCGGAAAGAGCTTCCATACTTTTTTGCGTAAATTTTTCTTCCATATCTATCAATCTCCTTGTTTTTCAAATTTTTTGTTGCTTTTATATACTGTATTATAAAGTTAGATTCAGTACAAATCTTTTATTTTTTAAATTATTAGCACTCTGTACCGTTGGTTGCTAACAAAAATAATATATCATACTTTTTGATATATGTCAACACTTTTTTTGAAAAAAACAATTTTTTTGTAAATGCTGAAAATGTCAATAAAATTAAGGATAAAATAGATTCTGAAGAAAAACAGGGGGTAACATTATTTCAAATATATTTGAAAATCAGTGCAAATTGATTATTCTGTTTTATGGGGTATTATTATAATAAATAAAAGGTGATATATCATGTTGAATTATAAAGAAATAGAAATATTAAACAGCCTTATAAAAGGTGAAAAGTGCAGTTTCAGAGCCATATCCGAGAAATACGGAATATCCGACAGAGCTGCCAGATATTATATTGATAATATTGATTACATATTGAAAATACTCGGCTATAAAATAACCGAGAAGGACAGAAATATTATTTTTCTGGAAACAGATCAGGATTTCAGTAAGATTTTTGAGATCTTAAAAAAAGCACAGAAATTATCTGTTGATGACAGAGTAAATATTTTGAAGTTAATTCTCTTTTTTGATGAAAAAGGACTTAATATAACAAAAATATCCGAAGAACTTCAAATTTCAAGAACAACGATAAAAAAAGATATGAAACTGTTATCGGAGGAGCTTGGAAAAGACGGAATAAAGCTGAATTATAAAAATAATATCGGCTATAAACCTGAAGGAAATAACGGAGAAATTCTTATCAAACAGATTGAACTGATTGAAGAAATACTGGAGCTGTCCAAAGGAAAAGATGATTTTAAAATAGTAAAAACTCAAATTCTGAATTATTTTTATAAATATATAAAAGAAGAAAATATTGAAAATACAAAAGAATTTATAGTAGAAGTCGAAAAAGTAATGGAACTGAATATAAACGGAGAAAGCTATAATAAAATATTTTCTTATATGCTGATATTGCTGAACTTTGACGGTAAATACGGCAACAGTCAGGATTCTGTTTCTAAAAAATTTCTCGCTCATACTGATGAATATGAAAAAATAAAGGAAATACTTGAAAATATTTTGAAAGCAACTGTAAAACAGGAAATGTTGATAGAAATGACCGATTTAATAACAGGAATTACAATAAACAGTTTTGAAAATAATTCTTTTGAGGACTGGATAAATGAAGAACTGATTATAAAGAAGATGATTTCCAAAGTCAGTAAAATAGTGAAAACCGATTTGACAAGGGATGAAATACTGTATAACGGACTTTTGTATCATATAAAACCTGCAATGTACAGAATAAAAAACAATATTCAGATAACAAATTCAGTGTTTAAAGAGCTTATACTCGCAAAAGATCCTGTCCTTAATGTCGTAAATGAAGGGATTAAGGAAATAGAAGAACTTTTCGGAGTTAAATTTCCCGAAGATGAAATAGCTTTAATAGGTTTTCATATAAAAGCTTCAATAGAAAGAAATACTTCGGAAAAAACGAAAAAAGTAATACTCATTTGCGGTTTGGGGTACGGAAGTTCCAAAGTTCTGGAGCAAAGTCTGAAAGAAAATTATGACTTAGATATAGTGGATGTTCTTCCTTATTATTTAATAGAAGATACTTTGCCTAATTATAAAAACATTGATTTGATTTTATCTACTGTCGATTTGAAGCATAAATACGGAGATGTTCCTGTAGTTAAGATAAATCCTTTACTTAAAGAAGACGATTTTGTCAAACTTTCTAAATACGGCATAAAAAAAGGTAACAGGAAAATATCTATGAAAAAATTAATGAAAATAATAAAAAATAATACGACAATGGAAAATTCCGATAAACTTATTGAGGAGCTGAAACAGGAACTGGAAAACAGTATTGTTGATGATTTATCTGATGCAGGAACGATTCTGAGAGAAATACTTAATAAAGAAAATGTTAGATTTGCTGAAAAAGTTCAGGATTGGGAAGAAGCAATAACAAAGTCGGGCAATATACTTGTTGAAAATAAGGTTGTAAAAAGCGGATATGTAGAAGAAATGATAAAACTTGTGAAAAAACACGGAGCTTATATAGTAATCGAAGAGGGAATAGCGATACCTCATGCGGGAATTTCGGAAAATGTATTGAAAACAGGTGTGTCATTATTAATAGTAAAAGAAAAAGTATTTTTCCCGAGCGGAAGAGGAGCAAATATATTTCTGAGTTTTGCAACAATAAATAAAAACGATCATTTGAATATACTGAATGATTTGTTTGAATTGATTACCAAATATAATTTTATAGAAGAAATATCAAAAATAAGTAAATACGAAGAATTGGAAAAATATTTCAGAAAGGAATTTGTATGTTAGAAGAAATACTTGATGGAAATATACAGACAGTCGATTTTGTAAAGGACTGGGAAGAAAGTATAAAAATAGCTTCTAAGCCCTTACTTGAAAAAAAAATTATTGAAGAAAAATATGTGGAAGCAATGATAGAAAGTATAAAAAAACTGGGATTTTACATCATTTTAAGGGAAAATCTTGCTATGCCCCATGCAAGACCTGAAGAGGGGGCGATAGATACAGGGATAAGTCTTTTAAAACTGAATCAGCCTGTAAATTACGGAGATGAAAAGGTATATCTTGTAATTGTGCTGGCTTCCAAAGATTCTGACAGCCATACGGAAATACTTATGAAACTTGTGGAACTGTTTCAGGACGACGAGAGTATAGAGGAGCTTATTAAGGCTGAGACAGTGGAAGAGATAAGGCGGATAGTGGGGAAGTATTAAATATGTTATAAAAATTATTTTTATATAAATTTATTGGAATGAGAGGAGATGTTTTTATGAAAATTATGGCAGTTTGCGGTTCAGGATTGGGAAGCAGCTTTATAGTTGAGATGAACATAAAAAAAGTATTGAAAAAAATCGGAGTTGAAGCAGAAGTGGAGCATTCGGATTTGGCATCGGCAGTTTCAGGAGCAGCTGATTTGTTTGTAATGGCAAAAGATATTGCAGAAAGTTCAAGTGTTCCCGCTGAAAAACGGATAGTTTTGGACAGTATTATAAGTATGCCAGAACTTGAAGAAAAATTAACAAATTATTTTAAAAAATAAAATTTAGGAGGAAAGTATGAAAACTTTATTGACTTTTATAGTGGATATTTTAAAAGTACCGTCAATTTTAGTAGGATTAATAGCAATGATAGGATTGATGGTTCAGAAAAAACCTGTTGCCGATATAGTAAAAGGTACAATTAAGACTATTTTGGGATTTCTTGTATTAGGAGGAGGAGCGGGACTTGTAGTAAGTTCTCTTGCACCTATGGGAACTATGTTTGAACAGGGCTTTCATGTACAGGGAATTGTTCCTAATAATGAAGCAATAGTTTCATTAGCATTAAAAGAATACGGAACAATTACAGCTCTTATAATGGCACTTGGAATGTTTTGGAATATATTTATTGCAAGATTTACAAAATTGAAATATATATTTCTGACAGGACATCATACATTATACATGGCTTGTATGATAGGGATAATATTGAAAGTCGGAGGATTTGAAGGACCTTTATTGATATTTATAGGATCCTTGACTTTAGGACTTGTAATGGCTATATTCCCTGCTTTGGCACAACCTTATATGAGAAAAATCACAGGTAGTGATGATGTAGGATTCGGACATTTCAGTACAATAGGATACGTATTGTCGGGAATAGTAGGGTCTTTAATAGGAAAAGGTTCAAAATCAACAGAAGAAATGAAATTACCTAAAAACTTAAGTTTTTTAAGAGACAGTTCGATTTCTATTTCATTGACAATGATGATAATTTATTTGATACTGGCTTTGGTAGCAGGAAAAGATTTTGTTGAAAAAGAATTAAGCGGCGGAGATAATTATCTTGTATTTGCAGTTATTCAGGCTATAACATTTGCTGCCGGAGTTTATATCATCCTGTCGGGAGTAAGACTTGTTTTAGCGGAAATAGTTCCTGCATTTGTAGGATTTTCAGAAAAACTTGTACCAAATGCAAAACCTGCGTTGGATTGCCCTATAGTTTTTCCTTATGCACCTAATGCAGTGTTAATAGGATTTTTATGCAGCTTTTTAGGAGGGATAATCGGGCTCTTTATATTGGGGATGTTAAAATGGACGCTTATTTTACCAGGAGTAGTTCCTCATTTCTTCTGTGGTGCCACAGCAGGAGTGTTTGGAAATGCTACGGGAGGTAGAAGAGGTGCTTCGTGGGGAGCTTTTGCAAACGGATTGCTATTGACTTTCTTACCTGTAATACTGTTACCTGTATTGGGAAATTTAGGGTTTGCAAATACTACATTTTCAGATGCGGACTTTGTAACTGTAGGAATCGTTTTAGGAAATATGGCTAAATCAGTATCACCAATGATAGTATCTGCAATAATAGTAGGTATAACTGTTGTATTGGTAGCTTTAGGATTTGTGCCTTCAAAGAAAAAAGAAGAAAAATAATTATAGATTCATTAATAATCCGAAAGGAGCAGAAAAGTGAAAAATTGTAATTGTGAAGAAAAATTAAAAGAAATAGAAAAATTGGCTTCGAAAATTAGAATAAATACTCTGAAATCTTTAACTCATTTGGGTTTCGGACATTACGGAGGAAGTTTATCGGTTGTCGAGGTTTTGGCAGTTCTTTACGGCGGAGTGATGAATATTAATCCTGAGGATCCTAATTGGAAAGGAAGAGATTATTTTGTATTATCTAAAGGACATGCAGGACCAGCTTTATATGCAACTCTTGCATTAAAAGGATTTTTCCCTGTAGAAGAAATTTATACATTAAATCAAAATGGAACAAATTTACCAAGCCATCCCGATAGACTTAAAACTAAAGGCGTTGATGCTACTACAGGATCTTTGGGACAGGGAATTTCCATTGCTACAGGAATTGCTAAGGCACTGAAAATGGATAAAAAATCTAACAGGGTATTTTCAATAATCGGAGATGGAGAAATTAATGAAGGACAGTGTTGGGAAGCGTTTCAATTTATTGCTCACCATAATCTGAATAATTTAACGGTATTTCTTGATTATAATAAGCAACAGCTTGACGGTACTTTGGAAGAAATAATCAAACCTTTTTCTTTCGAGAATAAATTAAAAGCTTTTGGATTTGATACAGTTACCATAAAAGGCGATGATATTAAAGGAATATATGAAATGGTAAAAAACCCCCGAAAAGAGAATGAAAAGCCTTTGTTTGTAATACTTGATACTGTTAAAGGTCAAGGTGTGGAATATATTGAAAAAATGAAAAATTCTCATCACTTGAGATTAACTGAAGAATTGAAAAAAGAAATAGAGGAAGTAATAGAAAAACTGGAAAGAGAGGCGGAATAAATGTTTAAGGTATATAAAGGTGAACCTAAAAAAGATGATATTGAGATGAGAAAAGTTTATTCCTCCAAACTTTCCGAGTTAATGAAAAAAGATGACAGAGTGGTGGCCCTTGAAGCTGATTTGATGAGTTCTATGACAATGGATAAAGTACAGAAAGAAAATCCCGACAAAGTAATAAATTGCGGGATAATGGAAGCGAACATGATAGGGGTAGCAGCAGGAATGTCCATAGCGGGGAAATATCCTTTTGCTCATACATTTACGGCTTTTGCAAGCAGAAGATGCTTTGATCAGCTTTTTATGTCGGGAGCATATCAGAAGAATAATATAAAAGTAATAGGTTCTGATGCGGGAGTAACATCTGTACATAACGGGGGAACACATATGTCTTTTGAAGATATGGGAATTATGAGAGGACTTGCGGATACAATAGTAATGGAGATGACCGATGCCGTCATGTTTGAAAATATCCTTGATCAGACAGCTTTGAAAGACGGTTTTTACTGGATAAGAACAATGAGAAAAAATGCTGCAACTATTTATGAAAAAGGTTCGACATTTGAAATAGGAAAAGGAAATTTACTAAAAGACGGAAAAGATATAACTTTTATTGCTAACGGAATAATGGTAGTAGAGGCATTAAAAGCTGCAGAAAAACTTGAAAAAGAAGGAAATAGTGTTGCAGTAATAGATATGTTTACTTTAAATCCTATAGACAAAGAGCTTATAATAGAATACGGAAATAAAACAGGTAAAATAGTTACTTGTGAAAATCATAGTGTTCACAATGGTTTAGGAAGTGCCGTTGCAGAAGTTATAGCTGAAAGTGGTAATGCAGTATTAAAAAGAATAGGAATACAGGAAAGATACGGACAGGTAGGAACGTTGGATTTCTTAATGGAAGAGTATGGATTGACTTCAGAACATATTTATAAAGCCGCATTGAAATTGTTGGAAAAATGAGGAAGAGTTGAAAAAGTTAAAAGTTAATAATCTTGAAATATAAAAATATCGTCTTAATCGGAAAGAGGCGGTATTTTTATGTTAAAAAAGTAAATAATAATTCTATATAAAATGTAAAGCGTTTTATTCTCAAACGCTTTACGTAATACGGTGCTATATTAAAAAAGAGAAGTAAGTATTATGAGACAAACTATGATTAATTTTCGTATAGATGAAAGATTAAAATTACAAGCTACTCTCTTTATTTATTAATACCAGCTTGTGCAAACATCTGCAATAACATAACAATCACTATAACCACAGTATGATTTAGATAAGCGATTATTCAGATACCTATCTCTTGAACTGTACCAACCGTAAGCACCTGTACTCGGAGACCATGCTACAGAGGCACAAGTGTTTGCAAAGGATACCGTTGCGATACAGTTGTAGCCGCATTGATTTAGAGCTGTGTTTATTGCGGAAGATTCATCAGAATAATTGTAACTGTAACCGGAAGCTCCTGTACTTTGATTAATTGCTATTGCTCCGTAATAATTATAATAAGAAAAAGAAGGAACAGCAATCATAATAAAAAGCATTAAAAGAATTTTTCTCATTTCTCCACTCTCCAAAATCAGTTTATTTTTATAAATCATTTTATCATTTAAACCTTAAAATAAACTTAAAGTAAAGGTTAAAATAATATGGGAATCTAAAAAATCCTTATTTTTATTGTTGAAATCAAATATAATTTTTAGTACAATAATATAAATTGTATTATAAAAGATAACTTTTAATTTTTAAAACAGTTATGAAAGGAATAAAAATGAGGACACTATTATTGCTTAGAGGGGCACCCGGCTCAGGAAAAAGCACATTTGTGAGAGAAAATAGATTGGAACAGTATACATTGGAAGCAGATAGGTTCAGAACGCTTGTTTCCAATCCCGTATTAAATGAAAAAGGAGATTTTACAATTTCCCAAAGATACGATAAAATTTCATGGAAAATGCTTATGGAATGTCTTGAAGAAAGAATGATTAAAGGAGATTTTACAATTATAGATGCTACGCATTCTACAAAACAATCGGTAAAAAGCTATGAAGACTTGGCTGAAAAGTATAAATATTCAGTTTATTATTATCAGTTTGATACACCTTACGAAATTTGCCTTGAAAATAATCTGAAAAGAGATGTATTTAAGCAGGTGTCGGAAAATGTAATAAAAAGAATGTATAATTCGGTGCAAAGTTCGGTTTTACCTAACAGATTTAAAAGAATTTATGATATAAACGAAATTATAAATTTTTATGTGGACGATATAACCGGTAAATATGAAAATGTGAAAATAATAGGCGATATTCATTCGTGTTATACTGCATTATCAAAGATACTGGAAGATTTCAGTGAGAAAACTCTGTATGTATTTTTGGGAGATTATCTTGATAGAGGGATAGAGCATAAAAAGACTCTTGATTTATTTTTGGGATTATGGAAAAATCCCAATGTAATACTGCTCGAAGGAAATCACGAAATTCATTTGAGAAATTTTGCAAGTGATTTGCCTGTAAAATCAAGAGAATTTATGGAAGCAACACTTCCTGCAATTTCGGAAAATGTGACAAATACCGAAGAATTTAAAAAGCAGATAAGGGTGTTTTGCAAAAAAATGAGACAATGTTACAGTTTCAAATTTCATAATCATAAAATTCTCTGCACTCACGGAGGGCTTTCGGCTGTACCCGATATGGCATTGATTTCGGCACAGGATATGATAAAAGGTGTAGGAAAATATGAAACGGAAATAGGAATAGTGTACGAGGAAAACTACAAGCTCGGGAAATGTCAGGATTACACTCAGGTTCATGGGCATAGAGGGATAGAGTCGACAGAGCATTCCGTATGCCTTGAGGGAGAAGTGGAATTCGGCGGAGAATTAAAATTTTTGAATATACTTCCTGAAAAAATAGAATTGAAATCTGTTAAAAATGATATTTATGACAGAGATTATCTGCAGCATGAACTTGATAAAGCAAAAAATTCAAAAGAAATAAATCTCACAAAAGATGACGAAGTAAATAAACTGATTATAAGCAAGCTCATAAATGTAAAAAATACAAAACCTAATTTATATTCTCTTAATTTTACGAGAAATGCTTTTAAAAGAAAATTATGGAATGACTCGACAATAAAAGCGAGAGGACTTTTTGTGGATAAGATAACAGGCGAAGTAAAAATGAGAAGTTACAATAAATTTTTCAATTATGGAGAAAATAATTTTTCATCAAAGAAATATCTTGAGAAAAACTTGAGTTTTCCTGTTACGGCATATGAAAAATATAACGGATTTTTAGGAATACTCGGAGTCATAAATGATGAATTTATCTTTGCTACAAAAAGTACAACAGAAGGAGAACATGCCCGATATTTCAGAAAACTTTTCGAGAAAGTAAACGAAAAAAATAAGAAAAAACTCTTTGAATTATGTAAAAATAAAAATGTTTCTGTAATTTTTGAAGTAGTTTCCAATGAAGACAGGCATATTGTGGATTATTTTATGAATGAAAATCTATTTTTACTTGATGTTATTGAAAATAATCTTGTTATAAACGGTATTCACTCGGATATTACTCTAAGTGAAAAATATATAAAAGAACTGAATATAAATGATGATGTGATTAAAGTGAAGAAAGCCGTAAGCATATGTAATGATTTTGAAGAAGTGCTGGATCTTATGGGAAAATATGGCGATATACCTAATGTAGAAGGACTCGTCTTTACCGACGCAAAAGGACTTATGTTTAAATACAAGGCTGAACATTATAATAAATGGAAAAGAAGAAGAACTTTAGTGGAACTGTACAGGAAAAATGGAGATTTTAGTTTAAAACAGTGTAAAAACGAAGAAGAAAAAAACTTTATGAAATGGATAATTTCCCTTGAGAAAGGCTATGTAGAGAATACACACATTGTCGATTTGATGAATAAATACACGAAAAAATAAAGAAAGGCTTGATAAATTATGAAAGTATTGCATGTTTTAGCTCAGCTGCCTTTAAAAACAGGAAGCGGAGTTTATTTTACAAATGTTATAGATGGACTGAAAGAAGAGAGTAATATAGAACAGGCTTGTATTTATGCAACAACAGCAGAATACAATATAAATATATTAAATAAGGCAAATCAATATGAAGTAGTTTTTGAAAGTGAAAATCTGCCTTTTTCTATTGCAGGAATGAGTGATATTATGCCTTATCCGAATACTCTTTATAAAAATATGACTGATGAAATGATGAGTGTATGGAAAAAAGAGTTCTTGAAACAGCTGAATGCTGCAAAAGAAAAATTTAATCCCGATGTGATACTGACACATCATTTATGGATACTGTCATCAATGGTTCGAGAAGTTTTTCCCGATAAAAAGGTAGTTGCGGTTTGTCATAATACCGATATAAGACAGTCAAAGCAAAATCCGCATATAAAAGAAAAACATTTGCAAGCTCTGAAAAATGTTGATAAAGTACTGGCGTTAAGCAATAAACAAATTCCTGAAATAAGTGAATTATTTGGAATAGATGAAAAAAAGATGATAAATATCGGTGGAGGTTATAATGAAAAAATATTTTATCCTCCTGAAAAATATCCTGAAAAAGAAAAAGTGGAATTAATGTACGCGGGGAAATTTGATGATTCTAAGGGATTTTATGAATTAATAGAGGCGTTTAAAAAGATTGAAGAAAAAGATAAAAACGTTACTATAGATTTGATAGGGGCGATTACTGAAAAAAATAAAGACAGAATAGAAAAAGCTGTGGGAAATTCTAAAAATATAAAAATTTATCCACCTGTAGATCAAAAAACATTGGCTGAAATCATGCGTAAAAAAGATATTTTTATATTACCGTCATATTTTGAGGGAATTGCGCTTATAGCGGTAGAGGCTTTAGGAAGCGGACTTAGAGTAGTCGCTACGAAAATAGAGGCACTTATGGAGCTGCTCGGAGATGAACTGAATGGCAGTGAAGTTATCGAATATGTGGATATGCCTACGATTTATGATACAGATAAAGCGGTGGAAGAGGAAAAGCCTGCATTTATAATAAGACTGGCTGATAAAATAGAAAAAATAATAGAAAGAACAAGGGAAAAGCGTGAAATAGATGAAGCGTTGACAGAAAAAATTCAAAGAAATTCATGGAAGTCGAAAATAGAGAAGATAAAAGAGATTTTGGCTGAATAACAATTATTAAAATTTTTTCAATTGAAATAGATATTGTTTTATTATATAATGATTAATATAAAGTCAGCTAAAAAAATTTGGGAAAATAATTTTAAGAGGTAAAAAATGGAAGGATATCTTATAATAGGTCTTGGAAGATTTGGAAAAAGTATAGCAAAAACATTGTATAATCATAATAAAACTGTATTGGGTTTGGATATAGATGAAGAAATTGTTCAACAAGTTATAGATAATGAAATAATTAGTGAAGCTATAGTAATTGATGCTACAAATGAAAATGAATTAAAAAAAATTATAGATGATGATTTTGACACAGCTTTTGTTTGTATAGGAGATAATATTCAGGTAAGTATACTAGTAACACTTATATTAAAAGAACTTGGAGTAAAAACGGTTATATGCAAAGCAAAAACAAAAATGCAGGGAAAGGTGTTAGAAAAAATCGGAGCTTCTTCAGTAGTTTATCCTGAAGAAGCAATGGGCGAAAAAATAGCTCTTAATGTATTACAGTCCAATATAACGGAATATTTTAAATTTTCTGATAAATATGGGATATTCGAGTTTAAAGCACCTAAAAGTTTTATCAGGAAAAATTTAATGGAACTTGATTTAAGGAAAAAATACGGAATAAACATTATAGTCATAAAATCTGAAAATAAAGAAATAAATTTTACTCCCAATCCTTTGACAGTCATTGAAGAAAATGATACTTTATTTGCAATGGCAGAACAGGAAAAAATGTCTTTTTTAAGTAATATAATTTAACTTAGAAGATAATTTAAAATAATGAAGGAGATATTTAAAAAAATGAGAAAAAAATTACATATCTCACCACAGGCAATGATCCTGATATCATTTTGTATGATAATATTGATAAGCGGAACGATACTGTCTCTTCCTGTTTCAACAGTAAACGGAAAAGGAATACGATGGATAGACGGAATTTTTACAGCGACATCGGCAGTATGTGTAACAGGTTTAAGTGTAAATGACATGAATTCGGTTTTTAATCTTTTCGGAAAAACGCTGATATTGATACTTATACAACTTGGAGGACTCGGTCTGATTACGATTTCGTCATTATTTATAATTCTTTTATCAAGAAAAATAAATTATTATACAAAAAAAGCTGTTGAAGAAGATCTGAATACAGATAAAATATTTAATATACAAAAATATGTAAAAAATGTAATTTTTACAGTTTTTCTTATAGAGTTTTCCGGAGCAGTTTTTCTTTTATTTGAATTCTCTAAAATCTTTGAATTGAAAAGAGCAGCTTATTATTCAGTTTTTCATTCAATCTCGGCATTTTGTAATGCAGGATTTTCATTGTTCTCAAATAATCTTTCAGATTTTAAAAGCAGTTTTATCTTAAATCTGGTTATTTCTTTACTCATAATTTTGGGAGGAATAGGATTTTCAACATTATTAAATATTTATAGATATTTTAGTAAAAAAGATAAAAAGCTTACGATAACTTCAAAGCTATCAATAAATATATCACTAATATTAATATTAATCGGAACAATTTCAATATTTATAATTGAATATTCAAATGAGAAGACAATAGGCAACCTATCATTTTTACAAAAAATTACAGCATCAATATTTCAAAGTGTATCTGTAAGAACGGCAGGTTTTAATACAATATCATTAGTAGATTTAAAAGATGCCTCAACTTTTTTATTTATTATACTCATGTTTATAGGTGCTTCGCCGGGTTCTACAGGTGGAGGAATAAAAACAACTACAATAGGAATAATTTTTTTAGGGATAAGAGCGATACTTTTTAATAAGGAAAATTTGGAATTTTCAAGAAGAAGAATAGAATGGAATAATTTTAATAAAGCAATAGTATTGTTTTTTATATCAATTATATACATAGCTATAATTCTTTTTTTAATGATGATAACAGAGAAAAATATCGAATTTATTGATTTACTGTTTGAAATAGTATCGGCATTCGGAACTGTAGGATTGTCAAAAGGTGTAACGTCTTTACTTTCAGATATTTCTAAAAGTTTTATAATATTTACGATGTTTATAGGAAGAGTCGGACCTTTGACAGTGACATTGGTGTTATTACCTAAAAAAATAAAAAGTGCGAATTATAAATACCCGGCAGAAAACATAATTATAGGATAGTAGAAATTATACAATAAAAACAATTTTTTATGATATGATTAAGAAATTTTGATAATCAAATAATTTTGCTTTAAAAATAATCAAATAACAGGTATAATTTGGTAATAAAAAATTATTTTAGGAGGGTTTTTAATGAAAAACATGAAAAAAATTGCACTTTTGGCTTTAATAGCAACATTAGTAATAGTGGGGTGCGATAAAAAAGAAGATAAAGAAAGTAATAAAGATACAACAACACAAACAACTGCTCAGGATAATGCAACAGTAGATTTAAGTGCCGAAACATCAGAATACAAAAAATTTGTTGAAGAACAGATTGGCATGCTTTTAAAAGATACGGAAAATTTCGCACAATTATTGAAAGACGGAAAATTGGAAGAAGCTAAAAAAGTTTATCCGTTAATTCGTATGGCTTATGAGAGATCAGAACCTATCGCCGAAAGTTTCGGAGAATCCGATGTTAATATAGATTTCCGTCTTGTGGATTTTAAAGAAGAACACAATACAGAAGAAGGATGGAGAGGATTCCACAGAATCGAAAGAATATTATGGGAACAAAATACTACAAAAGGTACTGAAAAATATGCTGAACAGCTTGTAAATGACATAAAAGAATTAAAAGCAAAAATAGCCACTGTAGAAGTAACTCCGGATATCATGCTTACAGGAGCCGTAGATTTGTTAAATGAAGTTGCCACTTCTAAAATTACAGGGGAAGAAGAAGTTTATTCGCATACTGATTTATATGACTTCAGAGCAAATATTGAAGGAGCTCAGAAAATATTCGAGCTTTTCAGAGCTAAATTGGAGAAAAAAGATAGTAAACTTGTAGCAACTTTGGATACTGAATTTAAAGCTATAAACGGATTACTTGACAAATATATGACAGATGACAAAAACTATAAATTATATACGGATTTGACAAAAGAAGATACAAAAGCACTTGCAGAAGCAGTTACAAAGTTAGGAGAACCTTTATCTCAAATGGGAATAATATTGGATATTAAAGAAGGTAAGTAGTATGAGTAAAGATGACAATGAAAAAAAATGGTTTGATAAAAAAATATCTCGTCGTGATTTTCTGAAAAAGGCGGGATTGGCAGGAGCCGGCTTTGCAGTAGGAGCGAGCGGAGTCGGTGCCGTTTTATCGAATGTATTTGGTAACACTGCTGATCAGATGGAAGGAAAAGAGGAAATTTCTTTTTACGGAGAACATCAGTCGGGAATCGCGACACCTGTGCAAAGCAACGTTTATTTTGCGGTGTTGGATTTACATTCTGAAAATAAAGAAGAGATAATCCAAATGTTTAAAGAATGGACTGCTTACACTGAAAAACTTATGAAAGGTGAGCTCGTATCCCCCGAACTTAAAAATCATTTGTTGCCCCCTGTAGATACAGGAGAAGCATTAGGTCTTAATCCTTATCGTCTGACAGTAACTTTCGGTGTAAGTCCTGCATTTTTGGATAAATTGAAACTTGACAGTAAAAAAATCGAGGAATTTAAAGATTTGCCCCATTTTCCGAGAGATCAGATAAAAGAACAGTACAAAGGCGGAGATATTTGTATTCAGGCTTGTGCAGATGATCCGCAAGTAGCTTTTCACGCAGTAAGAAATCTTGTGAGAAAAGGACGTACTTTGATTACTCTTAAATGGAGTCAGGCGGGCTTTCTTCCTATCGGAAACAGAAAAGAAACACCTAGAAATCTGTTCGGATTTAAAGACGGAACAGAAAATCCCAAAAATGAGAATGATTTTAAAAATGTTGTCTGGTATGATAAAAATAACTGGCTCAAAGACGGAACATTTCTTATTGTAAGGCGTATTCAGATGCACCTTGAAACATGGGATCGTACTAATTTGCAGGAACAGGAAAATACTTTCGGAAGATATAAAGAAAGTGGAGCTCCTTTCGGAGAAAAAGACGAATTTGCAGTAATAGATATAAATAAAAAAGGGCCTGACGGAAAGCCGATACTTCCTATCGATTCCCATGTGTTTTTGGCTAAAAAAGCGGAAGCAAAAATATGCAGACGGGCTTTTTCGTATTCTGACGGAATTAACGAAATAAGCGGACAGTTTGATGCAGGGCTGCTTTTCATCTGTTTCCAGAAACATCCCGAGCAGTTTATAAAGATACAGAACAGTCTTGGAAGCGAAGATAAACTGAATGAATATATAACACATATAGGTACAGGGATTTTTGCATGTTTCGGAGGAGTAAAGAAAGGGGAATATATTGGGCAAAAATTATTTGAGTAAAATCGGAATTATATTGTTAATATGTTTTACTTTCTTTTCTGCAAATATAATTGCAAAAGAAAGCTACAGCGAACTTTATATAAAAATAACCGATGCAACTACAGCATTGAAAAATAATGATAAAAAAGAAACCGAAAAACTTATTGCAGAAATAAGAGAAAGTTTCAAATCCGTTAAAAATGCTGATTCGCCTCAAGGAAAAAAGGTTCAGGAAAGTTTGAGTAAAACCGGTGAAATAACTGAAAATGATTTGAAAGAAATTACAAAAGCATTACTGGCTTTTGAAAAAGAACAGAATCCCGTTGACGAAGTTCAGGTAAAAAAAGATTTTAAAGCTAAAATATATCCAGCTCTTGATACTTTGGAAAAAGTAATCAAAAGTAAAGATGTAGAAGCTATGAAAAAAGAATATCTGAAATATAACGGTGTATGGACAAGAAACGAGGCTGTAATCCGTGACAGAGATACTGCCTATTACGGAAAAGTGGAAACTGCAATGGCTTTTCTCAGAAGTTCTATGGAAATGGAGCCTTTTGACTACGACAATGTTATAAGTTCTTTCAATAATCTGAAAACCGTAATTCAGGAATTTCTGGATGGAAAGAAGATTGAACAGGTTTCTACAGAAGGAATTACTTTAAAACAGGCAATAGAACTTTTAAAAGAAGGGCTTGAAGCTTTTAAATCGGGAGATAAGTCTGCAGGACAGTCAAAAGTGAGAAAATTTATTGAAATATGGCCGACTGTAGAGGGTGACGTAAGTACCAGAAATGCTTCATTGTATACAAAAGTCGAAACGGAAACGCCTGTAATAATGGTGAAAGGTGGAGAAAAACAATATCAGGAAAAGTTACAGAATTTGATAACAGAGTTATCCCAAATAGACACTAAGGCTGAATATACTTTTGTTGATGCGATGTTTATACTTTTACGTGAAGGTGTAGAAGCATTGCTTATAGTGTTGGCTCTTGTGAGTGGACTTAAAGCGGCTAATCAGAAAAAAGGGCTTAAATGGGTCTATGCAGGAGCGGTTGCAGGGATTTTAGCGAGTATCGTAATTGCAGTTGTGTTGCAAAAGCTATTTCCGGCAGTTTCTTCAGGAACAAATCGTGAAATAATTGAGGGATTTGTAGGAATTTTTGCAGTAATTATGATGATAGGTATAGGAGTGTGGCTTCACAGCAAGTCATCATTAAAGGCCTGGAAAGATTATATGGACAGAAAAATGAATGTCGTACTCAGTACAGGAAGCTTTATATCCATGTTTGCATTAAGTTTTCTTGCGGTATTCAGAGAAGGAGCGGAAACGATTTTATTCTATGCGGGAATTTTACCTCTAATATCAGTACAAAATCTTATTACAGGTATTTCAGCAGCAGTAATAATACTTATTATAATAGCACTTGCTCTGACTTATGCTTCTTCAAAAATAAAAGTACATAGAGTATTCTTTATATTGACGTGGATGATTTATTTCCTTGCATTTAAAATGCTCGGAGTAAGTATTCATATGCTTCAGGTAGTAGGAGTTATACCTCTTCATGTGATACATTTTATTCCGACAGTGGGAATACTGGGGATTTATGCGAATGTAGAAGTGTTTATAAGTCAACTTATTCTTATATTAATAATTGCAGGAATAACTTTAAAAAGAAAAAAACAGTAATAATATTTTGAAAGGGTATGTTATGTCTGAAGAGAAAAATCAATCATTAATAGAACATTTAGGCGAATTTAGAAAAAGACTTATTATGACAATAATATTTTTTCTATTTGCTTTTGTTGCAAGTTTTGTGTTCTGTGCTGATATTTATCGACTACTGACCTATCCTTTCAGTAAAAAACTTCTGGTTTTAGGACCTGACGAAGTTTTGGGAATTTATGTAACTCTTGCGGGAATATGTGCTTTGAGTTTTACTCTGCCTTTTGCAAGTTATCAGTTGTGGGCATTTATAAAGCCCGGATTGAAAGAAAAAGAGGCAAAGATGATATTGACATATATTCCTGCGACTTTTATTTTGTTTGTCGGAGGACTGGCATTCGGATTTTTTGTGATAACGCCTGCATTGCTGAATATATTGCTGTCTATCGGAGAAGACTTGTTTAATGTGCAGGTTACAGCACGAAATTATCTGGAATTTGTTTTACATACATCATTACCTATTGCTGTTGTGTTTGAGTTGCCTGTTATAGCGGCATTTCTGACATCGCTGCATATTTTGACACCTATGTTTCTTACAAAAAACAGAAGATACGGATATTTTATATTGCTTGTATTGGCAGTAGTTCTGACACCTGCAGATTTTATAAGCGATTTGGCAATGACAGTTCCTCTTGTTTTGATTTATGAAATAAGTATTTCAGTAAGTAAATATATTTATAAAAAGAGAGAAGGATAGAATATGGGAATTTTTAGAGATATCGGAACACCCGGGCTTATAGTAATAATACTCGGAGCTTTACTTATTTTCGGACCGAAACGTTTGCCTGAATTAGGCGAAGCAGTAGGGAAAATGTTTAAAGAATTTAAAAAATCTATGTCGGATATAACAACTGACGGAGATGAAAAAAATAGCGAAAAAAAAGAATCCGATAAAAGCGAATAAGTTTAAAAAATAAAAATGTGTAACTTTGGTTACATATTTTTTTTATGGATATGATATAATTGGATATACAAAATAATTGAAACTAAAAATAAAAATTTTCTGAATAAAAGGAGACTGTTTTATGAATAAATTTTTCAGTTTAAATGATACTCTGTATCAGATTGTACAGAAATATCCTGAAGCATTGGATTTTCTCATAGCTAACGGCTTTGATCAGCTGAAAAACAAACAAATGTTTGAATCAATGGCAAAAAATATAAATCTTAATATGGCACTTAAAGCTAAAAAAATAAATCCCGAATTATTTGAGGAAAAGCTTGTCGCTTTTCTTGAAAAAGACAGTGAAACGGATATTTCTCTTGAAGGAAGAAAAGAAGATTCTACGGGAGATATACTCATTGAAGGGGTATTGCCCTGTCCAATAAGAATACCTTTGCTTGAGGGGATTAAAGGCTGGGTAAATAAGAGAAATGATGAAGTGGATTATAAAATAGCATACGAATTGCAATCAGCAAATTTAGGACTTGATTGGGTTGTGGATAAAGTAAAAACGGGAGATCCTGATAAAGTATCGGATATACTTCTTTCTGCAGGATTCGAGTTGTTTTTTGATAAGGAACTTATGGGTCAATACATGGAAAAGGGTATATTTGAAACGTATCTGGATGAAATGAACAAAGATTTCTGCAATGACAAAATAGATTTAAGAGATCCGAAAAAACAATATGCCATAATGGGAGTAGTTCCTGCTGTATTTCTTATAAATAAAACGGTGTTGGGAGATAGAAAACCTCCTCAAACATGGGAAGATATACTTAGTGAAGAGTTTGAAGATTCGGTAGCGTTACCTATGAACGATTTGGATTTGTTCAATGCATTGATTATCAATATATACAAAGAACACGGTTCGGAAGGAATACAGAAATTGGCGAGATCTTACAAGAAAAATCTTCATCCTGCACAAATGGTAAAAGCTAAAGGGAGAAGCGGGGATGCTCCTGCAGTAAGTATAATTCCTTATTTCTTTACGCAAATGCTTATGGGAGCGACTGATTTGGAAGCTGTTTGGCCCAAAGACGGAGCTTTATTAAGTCCTATATTTATGATTACAAAAAAAGCTAAAAAAGATAAGATACAGCCGTTTATAGATTTCTTTATGTCCGAAGAAATAGGAACACTGTTTTCTGCAAACAGTAAATTTCCTTCCACAAACCCCAATGTAGACAATCATTTGACCGAAGATCAGAAATTTAAATGGATAGGATGGGATTTCATTCACGGAAATGATGTCGGAGGACTTGTCAGAAAATGTGAAGATGAATTTAATGAAGCGATTATGAAATTATAAAAAGTTGTCTTGGAAATAGTAAAATAAGGTTTTATTATTTGACGATAAAAAGACAAAAAAATTATTATTAAAAAACACAAAGTATAATTATATTTCTTTGATATATGAAAAAATTGCTGTTTAAAAGGAGGTAAAAATGAATTTAATAATAGTTTCCGGACCCCCTTCATCAGGAAAAACAAGTGTGATTTTAAAAACGGTAGATGCACTAAAAAAACAGGGAATGTCAGTAGGGGTTGTAAAATTTGACTGTTTGTATACAGATGACGATATATTGTATGAAAAAGCAGGAATACCTGTGAAAAAAGGTATTTCGGGAGCTTTGTGTCCGGATCATTTTTTCGTTTCAAATATAGAAGAAGTGGTGCAGTGGGGAAGAAGTTTAGGACTTTCTATGCTTATTACCGAGTCGGCAGGACTTTGCAACCGTTGTTCTCCTTATATTAAAGATATAAAAGGAATATGCGTAATAGATAATTTATCGGGTATAAATACTCCGAAAAAAATCGGACCTATGTTAAAAGCAGCGGATATTGTTATTATTACAAAGGGAGATATAGTATCTCAGGCGGAAAGAGAAGTATTTGCATCAAGAGTAAATTCGGTAAATCCTACTGCAATTACAATGCATGTCAACGGACTTACAGGGCAGGGGGCTTATGAGTTGAGTACACTTCTTTACGAGAAAGAAAAAGAAATAGAAAGTGTTCAGGGGAAAAAGCTCAGATTTCCTATGCCGTCGGCATTATGTTCCTATTGTTTAGGAGAAACAAGAATAGGCGAGAAATATCAAATGGGAAATGTAAGAAAAATGAATTTAGGCGGTAAAGATGAAAAATAAATTGGTCGATGAGTTCAAAATAAGCGAACTTATCTTAAAATATCCTTTTGCAGAAAACTTTTTCAATGAAAATGCCATTAATATAAACGGTCATGAAGATAAAACTTTCAGTGAATTTTTGGAAAGATTTACTGAAGAAGAAATAGAAGACATGGCACTGGATATCGAAAAGATAAAAGAGGGATTAGTTGAATATATAGATCAGATGAAGCTGTTTCTTGGAATGGAAGAAGATAAAGGGGTCGAAGTATTGACGATAATTGCGGGACAGGATAAATCCGGGAATCCTGAAGGCTTTAACAGACTTGATATACATAAATCGGAAATAATATCTATAGTGGGACCTACAGGTTCAGGAAAATCAAGGCTCCTTGCCGATATTGAATGGACTGCTCAAAAAGACACTCCGACTCAAAGGGAAATACTTATAAATGAAGAACTTCCCGATAAAAAGTGGCGTTTTTCATCTAACAATAAGCTGGTCGCACAGTTATCCCAAAATATGAATTTTGTTATGGATTTGTCAGTGAAAGATTTTCTTGAACTGCATGCAAAAAGCAGAATGATTGAAAATGTTGAGGAAGTTACGGATAAAATAATACAGGAAGCAAACAAACTGGCAGGAGAACAGTTTAATCTTGATACACCTGTTACTGCCCTTAGCGGAGGACAGTCAAGGGCCTTAATGATAGCTGATACTGCGATTTTGAGTTCTTCTCCTATAGTTTTAATAGATGAAATTGAAAATGCCGGAATTGACAGAAAAAAAGCACTCAATTTGCTCGTGTCGGCAGATAAGATAGTGTTAATGGCTACTCATGATCCGACATTGGCATTGATAGCCGATAAAAGAATAATAATTAAAAACGGAGGGATTGCAAAAATAATAGAAACAAGTTCTGAAGAAAAGAAAATACTCTTAAAACTTGAAGAAATGGACAATACAATCCAACAGATGAGAACGGCTTTGAGAAACGGAGAGATATTGAGTGATTCTAATTTTTAATAAAGTAGCAGAAAAAAGAAAAGATATTGACTAATTTATAGAATATGCTATAATAATATTGAAGCAAAAAGCTTAAAAACAGGTGTTCCACTACCTTAAAATGAAGGACAGATAAAAACAGGTGTTGCACTACCTTAAAATGAAGCAATTTTAAATACGAAAAGCTACCCGATTATTTTGGGTAGCTTTCTTTAAAAAAGAGGGGGATTAAGTATGAAATTATATGAAATAGATGAGAATTATATAAATTATTTAAAATTTTTTGACAGTAAGGTTTTAAATCATTCAGGAAGTAACTATAAAAAAACAAGAAAATATATCGGTTTACTGCTTCGTGTAAATGACTGTGATTATATAGCACTTCTTTCTTCTCCGAATAAAAAAAGTGACTATGACCAAAATGGAAAAATAAAAAAATCAAATAATTTTATAATTAGAATAGTTGCTTCTCAAAGTAAAAGAAATATTTTATTAGGCACTATAAAAATAAGCAATATGATACCTGTTTTTGATAGAAGTGTTATAAAATACTACGATATTCATAAAGAGCAGGATGAATATTATAAATTGTTAATCATTAGAGAATTAAGATTTATTTATGTTAACAAAGAGAAAATAAACAGAACTGCTTCAAGGTTATATAATCAAAAGATTAATAATATGTCTATGGACTATATAAAACATACTGTTGATTTTGAATTGTTGGAAGAGAAAGCTAAATTGTATAAAAAATAGTAAAAAAAGATAAAATAAATTACGTTATTTTATATAGACTAAATATAATTGACGAAATATGAAATTGATAAATTTTCGTAAAAATATAGTGAGAGTATGAATACAAAAATGTATTCTCATAGTTTATACCAGGGAAATGAGGGCAATAAGCCCTCACAAAATTCTTAAATCTCATCTTTAAACATTATTATAAATGCTGAAAACAATATTAAACAACAGACAAGAGGAGCTTTTTCTTTGAGAATTTCAGAGAAAAAGGATCCTGTTACAGCTCCTGTCATAAAGAAAAATATTAATCCGAAATATGTCATAAATTTATGTTTAAATTCTTTGTCTTTTGTCATAAGATAGTGAAATAAATTTTCTGTTCCGCTTCTTAGATTTCCTGTACACATCGTAGTGGCAGAAATATTACCGTTTATTTTTCTGAACCCTTGAACCTGAAGAGAGCAGACAAATGATATTGCGATATTTACAAAAACGTTCAGTTCTCCTATAGGCACAAAGGAAGACGTAAAAAGGACAACAATTTCCATTAGAACAACTATTTGTCTCCAATGGATTTTATCGTGTTTAAACTTTCTTTTTATAAATTCTGCAATCAGAATACCCAAAGCAAAAGCAAAAATAGGCAGAAAATAAAAAAGAGCCTCTCTCCAACGTCTTTCGGTCAGTCTTAGTGCAAAAAAAACCATATTCCCGGTTTGAGCATTTGCGAGAACTTTTCCTCTCATTATAAAAGTATATGCATCTGTAAATCCTCCGACAAGACACAATAACAGTCCCAATCGGAAAGTGTCCGAAGTCTGTTTTTTTTGTTTATTATATCCCCACATTTGTTTATCTCGCTTTCCTGATAAATTAACTAAATTTCACATATTGATAGTATATCACAGATTTATTATTTGTCGAGGAATTTTTATCTTGACATTTTTAAGTGCCGAAAATCCGTTCGTTTAGTAGGAATATGAAAGTAATAAGTTTTCACAGCTTTTTTAATATTTTTTTATATTTTATAGACAAAAACAAATTGACATTCTTATAAGTAAAGGCTATAATATATCTATAAAATAAGAAAACAAAATTTTCTGGTCTATTTGTGACCGACATTACAATTTTTGGGCTTTACTCTTTCTTAATGGGGTCAGATCTTTGTATTTTGAATCAGGTACATCACGGCGGTTTCTATACTTTGCACGGATTCTGTACGACTTACAAATATGACTACCACCTGTAACAACTACAGGCGACCAAAAATTCAGTCGGAACGGTAGATCGGATTTTTTATTTAAAATATTTTTATGAACAGTTAAAAAAGTATAATTTTATAATATTTGATTTTAAAGATTTTTTTTGATATGACAAACTTATTTGAGAAAAAGTTAAAAAAGTAAAGAAAAAAATACAAAAAAAATTTTGATTTTACAAAAAATGAGGTATATTTTAATAGTACTTATTTTTAAAAAAGATTTTATCTTTTTTGTCTTTTCATAGCGTTACTTAAAAGAGTGGAACCCCAACCACTCTTTTCCTTATATTTCGATTTTTGAAAAATCGACTTTATATTTATTATTCTGTAGTTTTATTAAAATTCCTTTATCGCATAATATTGATATTTCCCTTGAGAGAGAAGGCCTTGTAACTTCAAATTTTTTTGAAAGCTCGGATATATTAGGTTTAAATATGATAATATTGTCTTTCTGATTTTCTCTAATGTAACTCAGAACTTTATCATTTATAGTCTTATTTATGAAGTTAAACCATATTCTTTTGGATAAAAGCTGACTTTTATTGGAAATTTCGTCAAGAAAATTTAAGAGAAGTCTTTTATCTTCCTGCATAACTTCCACGAAATCTTTTTTGTTTAAAAATATAAGTTTGGAATTTTCCACTGAGATTAAATCTACAGGAAAAACTTTCATATTTCCGAAAATAAAAGCGGGAGCTATAATTTCCCGAGCTTTTATAAAATCAATAGTAATGGAATCGCCTCCGAATTTCTGCATTTCTCCTTTGGCAGTTCCTTCGAGAATGATTATAATATGATCGATTTTATCTCCTCTGAAAAAAATTGATTCATTCTTTTTATAGTTTTTCGTCTGAAAATTTATTTTTTTTAATATATTTTCTGTTTCATGAATATTAAATCCTTTAAATAAAGAAATTTCAGATACTTTTTTATAAAGTTCTTCAGGTTTCATATAACCTCCCGAAAATAAAAGTTATTTTAGAAATATTTCGACAATTATCGGAATAAATATAGAAGGAATCATATTTGCCACTTTTATATTTTTTTTCAGAACAACATTAATGCCCAAAGCACAAATCATTATTCCGCCCAAGAAATTCAAGTCCGATATTGCAGTGGGAGTTAAAAAAGACTTTATCTGTCTTGCGAAAAGGTATATCGTTCCCTGATATAAGAAAGCCGATATAGCTGAAAAAATAACTCCGACACCGTATATTGATGCAAATACTATTCCCGTAATCCCGTCCAGAATAGCTTTTATATTCATTATTTTATTATCTCCGGTAAGCCCGCTGTTAATAGGTCCCACAATAGCCATTGCTCCTACACAGTAAAGAATAGTCGTGACTGAAAGCCCTTTGGCAAAATTGGAATCTTTTTCCTTATTTTCCACAGAATCGACTAAATTTTTATTTTTATAGGAAACTGATGAAATTTTTGAAAATTTATTTTCTACAAAAGTACTCAGTTTTTTTATTTGTAAATCTATATCAATAATTTGTCCTATAATTAAACCTATTATGAGATATATCAGAACTGTAATATCTCTATTTGAACTTAGTGTGCTTTTTACTCCTGAAATTATTATAAATAGACCGATACAGTCCATTACAATATTTCTCATGCTTTCCTTAAATTTTTTTCCTATAAGAAGCCCTAAAAGACTCCCGATAATAATAGCTAAAAAATCCGTAAAAATTCCCATTAATACTTATTTTCCTTTCATAAAAATCCTTTTATTTATTATGCTTTTTTACTATGTATGACGAATTATAACATAATGAGAGTTGATTGTATAGGCAGAAAAAAATAACTTGAAAATAATATGGAAATATGGTACTATATTTCGTATATGAAAAAGGATATTCCGCTTTTATTGTTGATGCCGATATATCGGTAGAGATAGAAAGAATATCGCGTAAAGAAGGGAGTGGATTTCTTGAAAGAGAAATTAATCGAACTGGTAGAAAAAGAATACTTAAAATCCGATATACCTCAATTTAAGTCAGGGGACACAGTAGCTGTTCACTATAAAGTAAAAGAGGGAAATAAGGAAAGAATACAGGTGTTCGAAGGTGTAGTTATAAGAGTTTCCGGTGGTGGAATGGCTAAAAACTTCACAGTGAGAAAAGTATCTTCAGGAATAGGTGTAGAAAGAATATTACCTATTAATTCTCCGTTAATTGAAAAAATAGAAGTTAAGAGAATAGGAAAAGTAAGAAGATCAAGACTATATTATTTAAGAAACTTATCAGGAAAAGCTGCTAGAATTAAAGAAATCAGAAAGTAGCTAAAAGCTAGCATTTTGCTGGCTTTTTCTGTTTTATAGAAAGGAAAATAGGATGAATATAATATTATGGGGGATGTTTTATCTGATAATGACAGTTATTCTTTTATATTTTTTTATAAGAGAAAAGCAGGTGGTTAATTTTATAAGAAAAAAAGAAGATGAGATATTGAAAAAAATTCCTATGGGAGATAAAGGAGAAGAAAAAAGAATAAAAATCGGAAATATTATAACTGTTATCGGGATTCTGGTTTCTGTAGCTTTTTATTTTTTAGTGGATAAAGAGCCTGATCCGGTAATCAGAATTAAAATTTACGGAATATACGGGATGTTTGTATTGAATTTGAGTATTTTAGTTATGAGGGAGCAACATGAATGGGCATTTTTAGCAAATCTTGTTATGCTGTTTCTGTCAAAACTGATGTTTAATATTTTGGATACGAATTTTTATATTTATCTGTTTATAAATATGATATTGGCTTTTCCGCTGATTTTTCTTTACAGAAGACATTCCAAAAAAAGAATTACCGAGTCTTCTTTGAGAAATGATCTCAAACCTGAGGAATTTAATGTTGAATTGGAAAAGGTTAAAAAAGAAACAGGACTGGATACCGAAGAAGCCAGAAAAGAAATGGTAGAATTGGAAAAAAGAAAACAGAGCACATTGGGAAAATCTTTTGCAAGACTTGATACAACTGTAACAGCAGTAATTCTTGTGCTGATTATACAGACATTTTATCTTGGGAACTATGTAATTCCCACAGGATCCATGGAACCTACAATAAAAGTAAAAGACAGAGCTTTTGCAAACATGGTAAAATATAAGTTCGGAAAGCCTAAAGTCGGAGATATTATAGCTTTTAAAGAGCCTGTAACCGATAAAATAATGTATACTAAAAGAATAACGGGAACACCGGGGCAGACTTTTCAGATAAAGGATATTTCACTAACGAATCTTACTGACCCTTCATCAGAAAGAACTGAAGAAACAAATGCAGGAAGAATATATTTAGATGATAAAATTTCGGAAGTTTTGAACAGACCTTACAGTGTAGAAGGACTTGTTCAGGATAAAAAAATATATATTCCTAAAAAAGGAGATAAAGTAAAGTTAGATAAAATTATAATGATATCAAAATTATATGAAAAAAGAGAAGAAAAAGAAACGGAATTATTAAAAGATAACTTTTTGTTATCTCAAGCAGATTGGGATGGATATAAAGAGGATAAAAATTATCTTGAAATAACACCTGAAGAATTTTTAAGCAGAATAAATACAAATAGAGATTTTAAAAACATTGTAGGAATTTCTGATAAATTTAGAGAAGATGATCCGAAATTAAATGTTTATTATACATTCACATTAAAAGTGGAAGGAAGAGATGAACTGGTACTTCCCATACAGGATTTCAAATATAACGACGAAAAGTTTATGAAACTTTTAAAGGGAGAAACTGTAACTCTTGATAAAAACTATTATATGGCAATGGGAGATAATACTACAAACAGTTTAGATTCGAGATTTTTCGGATATGTTTCTGAAGACAGAATAAAAGGAAACCTTTTATTCAGATGGTGGCCGTTGAACAGAATAGGATTATTGTAAAAAGATAAGGAAAAAAGAAGTGCTTGAAAAAATAGAAATTATAAAAATTTGTGAGGTTCAGGAAAGAATAATAATCGAACTTTGCAAAATACATAATGAAAATTTTGATAAAAAAGTCGAAAGTAAATATTTTGAAGAAATTTTATCAAATACACAATATACAGTTTATTATATGAAAAAGTCGGAAAAAGTATCGGGATATATTATTTATTACGATACTTTTGACAGTTTTGACTTATTTGAGATTGCAATAAAAAAAGAATTTCAAAATAAAGGCTTGGGAAATGAATTGCTTGAAAAGACTATAGACAGACTGTTTAATGAAGAAAAATATAAAAAAACGGTATTTCTTGAAGTTAATGAAAATAATTTTAGTGCTGTAAAGTTATACAAAAAAAATAATTTTAAAGAAATTTCTCTGAGAAAAAATTATTACGGAGCGGGTCAGAATGCTCTGATAATGGTGAGGAATTTATAGGATTGTAATTTGGTAAAATTGAAAAAAATATAAAAAAATGATATTCTATAAATATAAATGATTAAAAAACAGGAGGGAAAAAATGATAAAGGAGTTAAGCAAAACATATTCTCCAAATGAGATAGAAGAAAAGTGGTATAAAATATGGGAAGAAAAAGGGTATTTTAATGCACAGCATAATGACGAAAAGCCCGGTTATTCCATAGTTATTCCTCCGCCTAATGTGACAGGAATATTGCACATGGGACATATGCTTGATAATGCTATTCAGGATACGATTATAAGATATAAAAGAATGAGCGGATTTGATACGTTGTGGGTTCCGGGGACTGATCATGCGGGAATTGCGACACAGAATAAAGTGGAAAGAATGCTGAAAGATGAGGGAACTTCCAAAGAAGAAATCGGCAGAGAAGAATTTTTGAAAAGAACATGGGAGTGGAAAGAAAAACACGGAGGACTTATAACTAAACAGTTGAGAAGACTTGGAGTTTCTCTTGACTGGTCGAGAGAAAGATTTACAATGGATGAAGGACTTTCCAAAGCTGTAAAGGAAGTGTTTATAAAACTTTACAATGACGGACTTATTTACAGAGGAGAGTATATTGTAAACTGGTGTCCTCATGATAAAACGGCATTGGCAGATGACGAAGTAAATCATATTGAGAAAAACGGAAAAATATGGGAAATAAAATATCAGATAAAAGACAGTGATGAATTTGTAGTAATAGCAACTACAAGACCTGAAACAATGCTTGGAGATACAGGGGTAGCTGTAAATCCCAAAGATGAAAGATATTCTCACTTAATAGGGAAAACAGTAATATTGCCTTTGATGAATAGAGAAATACCTGTAGTTGCCGATGAATATGTAGATATGGAGTTTGGAACGGGAGTTGTTAAAATGACACCTTCTCACGATCCTAACGATTTTGAAGTGGCTAAAAGAACAGGATTGGCATTTTTGAATATATTTACCGAAGATGCCAAAGTAAACGAAAATGGTGGTAAATACTGCGGACTTGACAGATTTGAAGCGAGAAAAGCTGTTTTGAAAGACTTGGAAGAGCAGGGACTTCTTGTAAGTGTAAAAGATCATAAAAATGCAGTAGGACATTGCTACAGATGTGATTCTGTAATAGAGCCGAGAGTTTCTACCCAGTGGTTTGTAAAAATGCAGCCTCTTGCAGAAAGAGCGTTGGAAGTGGTAAAAAACGGACAGGTAAAAATAACTCCTCAAAGATGGGAAAAAGTGTATTATAACTGGCTTGAAAATATAAGGGACTGGACTATCTCAAGGCAGATTTGGTGGGGACACAGAATACCCGCTTATTATGCCGAAGACGGAACAGTGTTTGTGGCAAGAGATATTGAAGAGGCAAAAGCACAGGCAAGGAAAAAATTCGGAAAAGATGTTGATTTGAGAGAAGAAACGGATGTACTTGATACATGGTTTTCGTCAGCATTATGGCCTTTTTCCACAATGGGTTGGCCTGAAAAAACAAAGGATCTGGAAAAATTCTTTCCGACAGATACATTGGTAACGGGAGCGGATATATTATTTTTCTGGGTTGCAAGAATGATAATGATGAGTTTATACATAATGGATGAAATTCCTTTTAATTATGTATATCTGCACGGACTGATAAGAGATGAAATCGGAAGAAAGATGAGTAAATCATTGGGAAATTCTCCTGATCCGTTGGATCTTATAGATAAATACGGAGCGGATGCTATAAGATACAGTTTCCTTTACAATACGTCCCAAGGACAGGATATACATTTTTCCGAAAAATTAATGGAAATGGGATCGACTTTTGCAAATAAAATATGGAATGTTTCAAAATTTGTATTGTCCAATCTCGAAGATTTTAATACGGAAACATCGGTAACTGATTTGGAATTTAAACTGGAAGATACATGGATACTGTCAAAACTCCAATCAGCTGCAGCAAGAATAAATGAATATATGAACGGTTATGAATTGGATAATGCTGCAAAAGCGGTTTATGAGTTTTTCAGAGGAGAATTTTGTGACTGGTATGTGGAAATAGCAAAAACGAGAGTATACGGAGGAGAAGGTACTGACAAAGTTACTGCTCAATGGGTATTAAGACATGTTCTTGACAGTGGACTTAAAATGCTTCATCCGTTTATGCCTTTTATTACTGAAGAAATTTGGCAAAAACTTGATTTTGATGAAGAAACTGTAATGCTTTCAGATTTTCCTAAGGAAGATAAATTACTCATAAATAAAGAAGCTGAAAAGGAATTCGATTATTTGAAAGAAGTAATAACGGCTGTAAGAAATATAAGAGGGGAAGCTAATGTTTCACCATCGAAAAAAATCGAAGTTATTTTTAAAACTTCTTCGGAAAGTGAAAAGAAAATATTGACGGATAATCCGAAAATACTTGATAAATTGGCAAATATAGAAAAATACGGATTTACTCCTGATGTTCAAATTCCTGAACTTGTAGGCTTCAGATTGGTAGAAACGACTGAAATATACGTACCTCTTGCCGATCTGATAGACAAAGAAAAAGAAATAGCAAAACTCGAAAAGGATATTGAGAAAACTCAAAAAGAATTGGATAAAGTTTTAGGGAAATTATCTAATGAGGCTTTTTTAGGAAAAGCTCCTCAAGCTGTTATAGATAAAGAAAATGCTATAAAAGAAGAATTGGAAACTAAAATAGCTAAATTCAGGGAATCTATAAATTTATATAAATAACTTAAAAAAAATCCGAAAATGTAGTATAATATAGTTGGGGTAAAGTATTTATTTATATTTTAGGAGGTAAAAATGAAAAAATTGATTATAGCAATATTATTGGGATTGTCTTTAATATCGTGTTCTGCCGGAGTAGGAGTAAATGTCGGAAAGCACGGAGTCAACGGACACGCAGGTATTTCATTCTAGAAAAAAGGATAGAGAGGAGGAGATACAATGGGAGCAATTTTTTGGGCAATTTCCGCATCGGTTTTTGCTGTACTGGAAATTATTATTCCGGGACTTGTAACAATATGGTTAGCTTTGGCAGCTCTTGTTGTAACAGTTTTTGCCGGGTTAATTAATAATGCTTATATTGAATTTTTCATATTCGCAGTATTATCATTAATTTTTATTTTATTTACAAGACCTGTTTTACAGAATTATTTGAAGAAAAAAATAAAACACGATTTTAATTCAAATATGACAGGTTCTGAAATAAAAATAGAAAAAGTTGTTAATTCGGATAAAGCTAAAAAAGAATATGAAGTAAAATTTAAAGGATCTATATGGACCGGTACCAGCGAAGAATTTTTCAAAGTCGGAGATATGGTAAGAATAAAAAGTTTTGAAGGTAATAAAATAGTACTGGAAAGAAAATAATTTTTAATAAAAATCAGGAGGAAAATTATGGGATTTATTTTGCTGCCACTTATAATAATTTTTATAACAATTGCGTTAATTATAGTATTTAAAGCTATAAAAATAGTACCTGAATCAAGAGTTTACATAATTGAAAAATTAGGGAAGTATGATCAGTCATTGGAATCCGGATTAAACTTTATAAATCCGTTTTTTGATAAAGTGTCAAGGGTTGTTTCGTTAAAAGAACAGGTTGTGGATTTTCCTCCTCAGCCCGTAATTACAAAGGATAACGCTACGATGCAGATAGATACAATAATATATTTTCAGATTACAGATCCGAAACTATATACTTATGGAATAGAAAGACCTATTTCGGCAATAGAAAATCTTACTGCTACAACATTGAGAAATATAATAGGAGATATGACTGTCGATCAGACACTGACTTCAAGAGATGTAATAAATACAAATATGAGAGTGGAACTTGACGAGGCTACTGATCCTTGGGGAATTAAAGTAAACAGGGTAGAGTTGAAAAGTATAATTCCTCCGGCAGATATAAGATCGGCAATGGAAAAAGAAATGAAAGCCGAAAGGGAAAAAAGAGCAAATATCCTTGAAGCACAGGCAAGAAGAGAGTCGGCAATATTAGTTGCAGAAGGAGAAAAACAGGCTGCAATACTTAGAGCAGAAGCTAAAAAAGAGCAACAGATAAAAGAAGCGGAAGGGGAAGCGGAAGCTATTCTTTCCATTCAAAGAGCGAAAGCCGAAGCATTAAGACTGTTAAGAGAGTCTGACCCTACTGCAGAAGTATTGGCGTTAAAAGGAATGGAAACTTTTGAAAAAGTTGCCGACGGAAAATCAACTAAAATTATAATACCGAGCAATATGCAAAATTTGGCAAGTATGGTAACTGCATTTGCCGAATTAAATGAAAAACAAGTAAATAAACCTGAAACAAAATAATAATTAAAAATAAAAAGAGCTGTTTTTGAAGTTGTAATTAGTTTAAAAATATTTTGTTTTATTCAAAAAATGTTTTTAAAAATTTACTTATTTCAAACAGCTCTTTTTTCTTTATTCAGGTATAACTGCCCATGCTCTTACAGGTAAACCGTTTGCATGAATAATTCTCGGTGCGGCTATAAATATAACAGCTCCCACAGGAGGTAATTTATCAAGATTTGCCATAGCTTCTACCTGAAACTTATCTTTTTGAAGAATGTATCTTTCTCCTACCAAATCCCCGTTTTTTGCACAGGTAACTGCTGCATCGGTATCAAGTGTTTCGTGTCCTACTCCGGCTATATTTCTTTCATCAAATAAAAATTCCAAAGTGGAAACAGGCCAACCCGGTGAATGAGCATTTCCATTTTTATCAGCATTTGTAAGGGAAACTATACAAGGCCATCTTTTACTCCAGTCAGATCTGAAAACTACAAATGAACCCTCAGGAACAGTCCCGTGTTTTTCTTCAAATTCTTTAATGTCATCTATTGAAATTTCATAGTCATTATTTTCTTTCACTTTCTCACTCAAATCAATAACAACAAGAGGTAATACAGTGTCCTCAACTTTGAAATCCCCTGCAAGACGTGCGTTTTTAACAAAATGCCCCGGATAATCTATATGACCTAAATTTCCGAAGAATTATACATATGAAAAAAGGACATAGAATTAGTCTTTTTCTATAATAATTCTTCAGGAAATTTAATATCCATATATTTAAATATTTCTTTCTGTTTCTTTGTTACTTCTCCCAATTTAAGTTTTTCATTACCTCTTTCATAACTTTCTATCAAGTCCAATTCATCAAGAAGTTCCTGTGTTGTGTATTTCTTATATAATTCTTTTTCACTCATCTTATTTTTTATATACGATAGCATTACTAATGACACGAATGTTACAAATATTTTTCCATCCATTGTAGGTTTTGATGATACTCTTAATCTTCTTGCATCAAGTCGGTCTTTTATATTATGAAATGCTTTCTCTGCTACATCTTTTGTCTATATATACTTAATATTTCTCTTGCTTCAAGATTTTCATTACTTATCAAACTGAAATAACCATATTTTTTCATATGTTTTTCTATAATATCATCTTTTGCTACAGCAATTATATTTTTCTTTTTCAACTTTAATATCGAAATATTTCCTATAGTCTTCGACTTTTTTCATTTTCTACATTATTTTCTATATCTGTTTTAATTTAATCAGGTATTCTGTAAAATCTTTATCTTCTTTTAAAGCTTTTTCATCATCAAAAAACACATACAAGTAAAGATACTTCTTATTTTCCTTGTCTGTATCGTCCCACATAAGTATTTCTTTTTACCATATATATTATATTCAGCTATATAATTAGTAAATTTCTTAATATCTTTTACTTTTTCTATTCTTTCTTTTATTATTTTTGATGATGACTTTGTTCCTACAATAAATTTAAATTTATTATTCATGAGTTCATCTATATTGTTTTTACTGTAGAATCCTCTATCCATCACTAATTTAGGTTTCTTAACTCCTATATACTGAACATCTTTTATTAATCTTCTAACTGTTGACACATCAACAATGTTTCCTGGTAAAACTCTATAGTAAAAAGGCAATCTTGACTTTTCTCCATACAAAATTGCAAGATTGATTTGTGCTAATGTATCATTTTCCTTATTATATCCGTATCTCATTTGATTAATAGCTTTTGAATAAGATGATATGCTTGTTGTATCATAAGCCCAATACTCATCTTCTTTCAACTGTTCAGCCTGTAATTTAAAGAAATTGTTTTTTCCGCTTTCATTTATTTCTGAAAACATTTCACTTATTCTTTGAGAAGTTAGTTCACTTCTGTTAAATGTTTTATGAATTTTACTCCATTTTTCATATCTTGATATAGGACTATCTTTTTCTAATATCAGATATTGTGCAACAGATAAAATTTCTTTGTACAAATCAGGAAAACATTCTTTAAGATTAGAAGTCAGTCCCAATTTTTTAGCAATAAGATTTAAAAGCAGATTAGCACCATAAAATTTACGCTTATCATTTTGAGCTTTATTTTCTTCCAATTTCTTTTTTTGAGTGGAAGTAGGTACAATTTGTCCAGTAAGAGGGTCCTTAATACCGATTAATTTTCTTTTAGATTTAGATTTTTTTTCAGATTTATCCCAATAGTTAATAGATTCATAAACATAAGTTTTATTGTATTTTTTATTATATAGAAAAACTAAAGAAGCCATAAGATTATCACCTATGTATAATTATACATAGAAATAAAGAAAAAGTCAAGAAAAAAATGTAGAAAAAAGCAATAAAATTAATCTTTTTTCTACTTCATATGTTTATTTCTTCGGAAATTTAGGTATTATATTTGATTTTATGATTGAAATTTATTATAATGTTTCTAAAGATAGATATTATAGATGGAGGATAATTCAATGAGAAAATTTAGAGAATTAATGTGTTGCTGTATGAAATTATAAGTTTGCTGCTTAATTTGTTAATAGTTAGGTGCAGACTTATTTGTGTTTTATATAGTTGCACCTGATGACTCTAAATTTGAATCGGAATAATAGATATAAAGAGCTTTCAGGAAAGATTCCCGAAAGCTTTTGTTTTATATAACCTTTCCTAATTAAAGTATAGCGGGTGTAACTATATATAGAAAATATATTTAATTATTGAAAGGAGAATAAAACATGAAAAGTTTTTTAGGATTTAAAAAGTTAAATTTATTAGTTCAGATTACAATAGGGGGATTGTTAGGTGCCTTTGCAGGATATTTATTTCCTTCACTGGGAAAAGAATTAAAAATATTGGGAGTATTATTTACAAATCTTATTCAAATGGTTATAGTACCGCTAATATTTCCGATAGTTGTCTTGTCAATTGTTACTATTAAGAATAGTAACAAATTCGGAAAGTTGGCATTTAAAACATTTTCGTTTTTCTTTTTAATAACTACACTATTAATTACGATCAGCCTAGTTTTGGGGAAAGTTTCAGGAGCTGGTTCAAGTATACATGCCGTGAATGTTTCTACAGAGGCGATTAAAGGGGTAGCTTCGGACATTAATATAAATGATTTTTTATTATCAATAATACCTAAAAATGTTGTTTCGGCTTTGTCTGAAGGAAATCTTTTACCTATTATATTTTTTGCAGTATTTTTAGGAATAGCTTTAATTGCTATAGGAGATGATAATAAACCTGTAATTGATTTTTTTGAAGCATGGTCAAAAGCTATGTTTAAAATTGTAAATTACGCTATCTCATTTGCACCTGTGGGAGTGTTTGGATTAGTTGCGAGTAACGTGGCAAAGACAGGATTGGGAGATTTGTATTTATTGGGACAGTTTGTTTTATTACTGTATGTAGGTTATTTATCGACAGTACTTATTGTTTTTCCGATTATTGCTTATATATATAAAGTTCCTTATATCAGACTGCTTTCAAATATTAAAGATCTGATTTTAATAGCTTTTACTACAGGGAGTTCAAGTGTTGTTTTACCTACATTGATTGAGCGTAGTGAGAAAAACGGCGTGCCGTCAGAAATTTCGGCGTTTGCAGTGCCGTTGGGATATTCTTTTAATTTGACAGGAGCTTGTGTATATATAAGTCTTTCTGTGGCATTTATTACGAATTTATACGGTAATCCTATTCAATGGGTGCAGTTATTGCCTTTAATATTATTTTTAACAATTATAACTAAAGGTATTGCTGCTGTTCCGGCAGGAGCATTGGTTGTTTTATTAGCTACCGCAGGACAGTTAAACTTGCCGCCCGAAGGAGTGGCGTTGATAGTGGCTGTTGATTTTCTTGCAAATGCAGGTCGTACAGCAGTAAATGTGGTGGGAAATGCACTTATACCTACTATCATTGCTAAATCTGAAAATGAGTTTATTGAAGAATCTTCGGATTTGAAAGAGAAAGTATTGATAAACAGTAATTAAAAAACTTTATGGAAACATTCTATTGAGCAGAATACTGAAGATGAAAAAATATAGTTATGAAGGAGATGAAAAAATGGCAAAAGTTTACATTATACATGAAAATATAGATTGGACACAGCACTTAATCAAAAGATTGGAGGAATTGTCAGTTCCTTATGAAGAATTGAATTTGTCCGAAGGAGTTATTGATATTCAGAAAGAGCCTGAGAAAGGTGTTTATTACAACAGAATGAGTGCCTCTTCCCATACGAGAGGGCATAGATATGCTCCGGAATTAACAGAGCAAGTATTGACATGGCTTGAAAATAAAGGAGCTGTTGTTATCAACGGAACATCGGCAATAAATTTGGAAGTAAGTAAATTGAAGCAATATATTTTATTACAGAAATTCGGGATAAAAACTCCGGAATCTTTGGGAGCTGTGGGAAAGGAGCAAATTCTTTCTGCCGGGAAAAAACTTAATAAATATCCTTTTATAATTAAGCATAATCGTGCAGGTAAAGGACTGGGAGTAAGGCTCATAAGAAGTTATGAAGAACTGAAAAATTATGTAGAAGGAGGACAGTTCGAAGATTCTGTGGATGGAATAAGTCTGATTCAGGAATATGTGAAACCTGCAGACGGTCATATTGTAAGAGCGGAATTCATAGGAGGAAAATATTTTTATGCAGTCAAAGTAGATTCTCGTGACGGATTTGAGCTCTGTCCTGCAGACTCATGTCAAATAGATGATAAATTTTGTCCTGTAGGAGAAAGTTCTTCAAAAGAAAATAAATTTAAAATTATTGACAGATTGCCTGAGGAACAGATACTAAAATATGAACAGTTTTTAGAAGAGCATAATATAAATGTTGCAGCAATTGAATTTATCGTAAATGAAGACAACGAAGTTTATGTTTATGATATAAATACTAACACTAATTATAATGCCGATGCTGAAAAAATTGCAGGTAAGTATGCAATGCTTGAATTAGCTGAATATTTGAAAAATAAATTGGAAAAATTGTAAATGTTATAGATGGAATAGATTTGGACAGAGTTAAAATATTTATGTAGAGGAGATTAGTATACAGGAGTGTAAATCGGATGAAAGAAATACAGAATTTACAGAAAATATTTAAAAAGGAATTTAAGTGGTTTCACAAACATCCTGAGTTACCTCTAGAAAAATACGAAACAACAAAACAGATTGAGGAAATATTGTAGAAAGGCAAAGGAAAATAGAAAATGATTGAAATTTCAAATGTAAAAAAAGTCTTTAAAAATAAAAAAACGGAAGTTCATGCTTTAAAAGATGTTTCTTTAAAAGTGGAAAAAGGCGATATTTTCGGAATAGTAGGATATTCAGGGGCAAGAAAATCGACTTTACTGCGTTTGGTAAATTTATTGGAAAAGCCTGATAGCGGAAGTGTAAAAATAAAAGGAAAAGAAATCGTTTACTTGTCTGAAAGAGAATTGAATAAATTAAGAAAAAATATAGGAATGGTTTTTCAACAATTTAATTTGCTGGAAGCACAAACAGTTTATCAAAATTTGAAAATACCGAATGGGCTAAAGCTATTGTGGAGGCTTATCACTCAGAAGAATTTAAAAAATATTTGGAAGCAAATAATAAAGGTTTGTGGTATGTACCTGATGAGAATAAATAAAAAAGGCAACTCCATACTTCATTTTTTTTGATTAATTTGGTATAATAAAAAATAGAAATAATAGAATCAACTATACTGTCTAAGGAGATATAAAATGAGTGAATTAAATGATTTGTTTGAAGAAATGCTGAATGATTATCTTCCCGAAGAGAAAAAATCAGGAGATATTGTGGAAGCTGTTATTGTCAGAAAAGACAATGATTTCGGATATCTGGATTTGAGCGGAAAACAGGAAGGAAGAATTTTAATCAGAGAAATTGAAGATTTTAATATAGGAGATACTATCGAAGTAAAAGTCTTGAGAAATGATGAAGAAAATGTTATTGTATCCAAGTTTTTACTTGACAAAGCAAAAGAATTTGTCGATTTCAGCGAGGGAGAAACTGTTACAGGGACAATTTTCAAAAAAATAAAAGGCGGATATTCAGTTAAAGTAAGTAAAAATGAAGGATTTTTACCTTTCTCGCTTTCAAGTTTTGAGAGAAATAACGATCACATAGGAGAAAAATTCAAATTTATTATAAAAGAAAAAACGAGAAACGGTTTGACATTGTCAAGAACTGACCTTATAAAAAAAGAAGAAGAAGACTATTTGAAATCAATCAATATCGGAGATACGCTAACGGGAGAAGTAAAAAAAGTGCTTGATTTCGGAATAATAGTTAATCTTGGAGTAACGACAGGATTTATACATATTTCCGAATTGGGATGGCACCACGGTGCGGATGCTTTAAAAAACTATAAGGAAGGCGATAAAATAGAAGCTAAAGTTATAGATATTGACAACGAAAAGAAAAGCGTCAAGCTGAGTGTTAAACAGTTGTCGGAAAATCCATGGAACAGTGTAAAGGAAAAATATAAAATAGGAGATATATTGGAAAAAGACGTTTCTGAAGTTTTTGAGTTCGGACTGTTGATAGAATTGGAAAAAGATATTGAAGGACTGCTTCATGTTTCGGATTTGGCTTACAGAAGAGTTTCCAATTTAAATTCCAAATATAAAAAAGGCGATGTTATTAAATTTAAAATTATAGGATTTAATGACGAAAAAAACAGATTGTCGTTAAGTGCGAAAGCTTTATTTGATGATATGTGGGATAAAATAGAAGGATTATACAATGTCGGAGATGTTGTAAAAGGTAAAGTTGTAAATGTTCAGGAATACGGTATATTCCTTGAGATTCGTGAAGGAGTGGAAGTATTTATCCATAAAAACGAGTTTTCTTGGGACAGAAACGAAAACATTAAATTTAAAGTCGGAGATGAAGTTGAATTTAAAATAATTTCTTTGGATAAAAACGAAAAGAAAATCGGAGGAAGTATAAAACAGTTGACAGTATCTCCATGGAAAGAAGCTGCCGAACAGTATAAAATAGGAAATAAAGTAAAAGTACCTATTGTTGAAATACAGGAAAACGGTGTACTTGTAAAATTAACAGACAGATTTAACGGAATGGTTCCTAAAAAAGAGTTGACAGATGAATTTTTAAAAGATATTTCCGAAAAATTTTCTGTAGGAGATGAAGTCGAAGCTGTAATTACTGAAACTAATGAAAAAAGAAAATCAATCATTTTATCGGTTAAAAAAATCAAAGAAATAGAAGATAAAAAAGAATTAGAAGAATTGATGAAAATATACGGAGTATAAACAGTAATGTGAGGGCATAAGCCCTCACAATTTTTCTATGTTTTTTTGATTTTATTGGCAGAAAAAAGTTAAACGGTTACTTCTATTTATTTATATTTTCATAAGGTTTAAAAAATTCTAAAGAATATTTAAAAGAATAATCTTCTCCTTTTGACCATTTCAAAGTCCCTATCACATGTGAAATGACAGCATAAATTAAAATTCCGAGCATAATTACAGTAATAAAAAGAAGAATAATTCCGCTGACTTTGGCAATCGCAAGAGTATTAAGCAGTGAAGTCAGAATAAACAGTATGATTATTGAAGTAAATTCCATATTTATAATTTTGCATAATATTTCTTTAGGTTTATCATACAAGGTTTTTCTCGAAAAATGCAGAAAAAATAATCCGAAAAAGGGAAAAATCCAGCTTATAAGAAGAATAAATCCGATTTGTTTTTTAATTTTTTCTTTATCGATATTATTGGATAAATTAGTATTTTCAGTATTTTGTTTGTTTTCTTTTTTTAATTTTCTCATATATCTCCTTAAAAAAACTCCTGTATTACCAAAGTCGGTGTTATTAAAACCGGGGTAAAAGCAGGAGCATATAAATCTATTTTTCAATACTTATTTTAAAATTACTGTTCTTTTACAAATTTCCATACAGTAGGGAGTATTCCTATCATTAATACCATTTTTATTATATCTCCCGGAATGAAAGGAATAAACGCTTTTTCAAATACATTTACACCCGGAAAGAACAATCTGAATTGTAAAAGTCCGAAAAAATATAAAACAAAGTGAGCAAGAAGTAATACAGGAATTAATTTTGCGTAAGATTTTGTTGCTCCTTTATCTGCAAAATATCCGCAAATAAATGCCGCAAATAAGAATCCTATAACAAATCCTCCACTTGGAGAAAAGAAAGGAAAGCCGCTTTTAAGATTTGCAAATACCGGAAGTCCCAACGAACCTGCTGTGATATAAGAAATCAAAGTAGAAGTTCCTAATTTTTTTCCGTAAGTAAGTCCTATGAGCATAACAGCAAAAGTTTGTCCTGTAACAGGTATAACAGTTGAAGGTAAGAAGATTTTTACCTGTGCCATAAGTGCTATAAAAATAGTTCCGCTTAAAACAAGCAATATATTTTTTGCTATTGCATAATGTTTATTTTTAACTGTAACAATATTGTTGATAAGTAAATTCTGATTCATTTTGAACCTCCTGTAATATTATAGTTTTTCAGTAAAAGTATAACCAAAAAAAATTGAAAAGTCAAGGGAATGAGCAGTTATAATAATATTAAAAAATATTAAAGATAGTAAAATGAAACATTTTAATTTTATTGACAAAAAAGTTTATAAGAAGTATAATATGTTACAGAAAAATATTAGTATCGAACACAACTTAATTATTACAATCTGAATAAAACAGTTTTCTGGATTGGGGTGAGAAAAATCGATAAAAAATTAAACGGAACTTATGAAAAGATTTTGCAAACTACAATTAAACTGATTCAGGAAGAAGGCAGTAAAAATCTGACAATGAAAAAAGTTGCAGAAAAAGCTAAAGTGAATAAAGCTCTTGTAAATTATCATTTTACAGGGAAAGAGAATCTTATAAAAGAGGCTGTTTCGGTTATGTCAAAAGATTTATGGGCGATATTCGATGTTTTAGATAATTATGATTTGGATGCTCGATCAAGATTTAAAAAATTTTTGACGGATTTTTTAAATCAGTTAGTAAAATTTAAAGAATCAGTAAAGTATCTTTTGTGTGAAGGAGAATTTTTGTTTGATGAACAAAGGCAATTTTCTGCTTATGTTAAAAATGTAGGATTGCCTAAAATGAAAAAAGTATTATTTGAAATTATCGGAGAAGAAAGTAGAGTTTCGGAAAATTTGATTATAATGCAAATGTTGGGAGCTCTTGCGTTACCTAATCTGATTAATTCAAAAGAAAACGGGGTTTTTAAATTTAAGTTACCTGAAATTGAGAAACAAGTGGAAATAATAGTAGAAAGACTCTGAAAAACTTGAATTTATATCGAGCTGAACTGAGTAAATAATCTTATTAACGATGTTGTCTCAAATGAGAGTCCGTCTACTCTCGTATTCCCGCTAATTGCGGTCTTCGTGACTTCGTCGACTGCAAAGCGGGATTTTTTTAAACATTTAATGAATTCAGTATTTTGAAAAATCGATAAAGTATAGTATAATAATACAAAATAAAAGAAGGGAAGAAAGGGTATCTCAACTCAAATCGAAAGAATGTCCGATTTTTCTCATTATTATTAGAGAAGAAAATGACAGAAATTCAGAAAACATATATTTTTGAGATAGTCTGACCGGATATAATGGAGAAAAAAAGAAAAATTGAATTGGAAACTTTGAATGCTTTAAAAGAAAAGAAAATGAGCGAAGTATTTGGAGATAAGGGGAAAAAAGAAAAAAAAGAACCTAAGAAAAAAGCAAAAAAACAGAATCAATTTAATGAAGGCATTATTATTCAAGTCGGAGAATGCGGAACAAAAAGTTTTATAAAAAAATCTTCTTCGGGGAAAAAGAATTTAAGAAAAATATTTAATGTGGTTGTATTTGGCATATTTCTTTTAATGGCAGGAATAATATGGTTTTTATTCGTCGAATATCAATCTTTTCGGCTATATAAGACTAAAAATAAGGAAATCGTAGCTCTCGGTAAAAAATATGAAGAAGAGCAGAAAATGAAAGCAGCCGAGTTAAAGGATCTGAAAAATTTATCTTTGGACAATGTACAGAATGTTCCTGAAGACAAAAAAAATCTTATGCTAAGTATAATTCCGAGCGGAAGTCCTTTGTTAAGAGAACTTTTTGTAACAAGTCCTTTCGGAGAAAGAGTACACCCGATAACTCATGAAAGAAAATTTCATCATGGAATTGACTTGCGGGTAGATGTGGGAAATCCTGTAGTCTCCACTGCAATAGGGAGAGTAAGTTTTGCAGGAGTAAAAGGCGGTTACGGCAATGTTGTGATTGTAGATCATATGTACGGATTTCAGACAGCTTACGCACATTTGAATAAGATTCTTGTTAAAGAGGGAGAAATAGTAGGTAAAGGAAAAATTATAGCTGAAGGAGGAAATTCCGGACATTCTACGGGTCCTCATTTACATTATGAAGTCCGTTACAACGGAACACCTATACAGCCTAAAAATTTTATAGATTGGGATAGTAAAAATTTTAATATAATATTTAAAAACGAAAGGAGTGTACCATGGGAATATTTTCTAACAATAATGGGAAAGAATTAAATGTTTCTGAGGGAATAAGTGTAATTTCGGCAAAAACGTACGTTAAAGGAGTAATTGAAACTGATACTATGACACAAATCGAAGGAGTTTTGGAAGGAGATATCAAGTGTGATAATACAGTACACGTGAGCGACGGTGGAAGAATAGTGGGAAATATTGTCGCAAAATCAGTATTTGTAGACGGAGAAGTTTCCGGCGATATATTAGCCGAAAAAGTTGAAATAGGAGAAAAAGGTAAAGTATTAGCAAATGTAGTGTCTACATTATTTGTAATTCAGGAGGGAGGAGTATTTGAAGGAAACAAAAAAATGAAAAAAGCGGAAACATATATAGAATATGAAAGCTCCGATGAAGATTCTGAAAGATAAGAATTTTTATCAAAAATATAGAAAGGGATGTAACAGACTATGAAAAAAAATAAGAAAATATTAATATTAGCACTACTGACAGTCGTTATAAGTTGTGGCGGCGGCGGTGGAGGAGGTGGAGGCGGTGGAAATACTTCCAATCCTACACCGAGTATACCTACACCTTCCGTAGATTCATCAAAAGATTCTAACGGAAATATAAAATGGAATGATACAACGAGAACATACAATGCAGGTAATCCTAATAACAAAACTTCAGCGACTACACAAACAGGAGCAGGTGTAACAGTAGGTGTTATAGATATGGGATTCAATACTACAAACATAACATATGCTACGGATATGAGAGATAAGTTCGGTTCAAGACTTGTAAAACCGAGCAGTTACACAGGTCAAACAAGTAATGATAATCACGGTATAATAGTTGCTGAAATAATAGGAGGAAATACTTCTAACGGAATTGCCAAAAATGTAACGATAGCAGTATCTGATGCGTCTAAAAGAGGAAGTGACGGAAAATATCACCCTGATCCTACAATCAGTATGTATAATTTTCTTTATTCAAAAGGGGCAAGAATATTTAATCAGTCATATGGAGTAGACAGTCAGGTAACTGATTCTAAATGGAATAATCCATATTATGTTGAAGCACAAATGGGCTCTGATATATTGAGCTTTTACAAAACTGCTGTAAATGACGGTTCGTTATTTGTGTGGGCTGCCGGTAATAATAAAGAAGACTCTAATCCTTCTCTTGAAGCGGGATTGCCTTATCGTGTTAGTGAGCTTGAAAAAGGATGGATTAATGTTGTCGGATTGGCTCATAGCAATAAAGAAAATCCGGGAAATACAGAATGGAGTAAGCAGGAAAGACTTTCAGGGGCAGGAGTGGCTAAAAACTGGACTGTAAGTGCTGTTTCAGGAATTACTTTTAAAACAGGGGACAATAATTATCAGGCAAACGGCTCATCTTTTGCAGCTCCTATGGTAACTGGGACAGCAGCATTATTAAAGGAAAAATATCCGTGGATGGACGGAAGCCTTATAAGACAAACCATATTATCTACTGCAACCGATATAGGTAAAAAAGGTGTAGATGAAGACTTCGGTTGGGGACTTTTGAATATAGACAAAGCTCTTAAAGGACCTGCATTATTTGATAAAAGACTTGCGTTGGGAGATAATGTAGTTGCCGATGTAACGTCGGGAACATATACTTTCTCCAATGATATAGCAGGAGATGCAGGAATTATAAAAAACGGTACGGGAGAATTAGTTTTAAGCGGTAAAAATACTTTTACCGGAGGAACAAAAGTAAATGCAGGAAGACTGAAATTGGGAAATCAATATGTATCTTCATTGGAAATAGCAAAAATGGGAACGGTTGAAACTACTGAAAATGCTAACTTGGAAAACGGAATAAAAAATGAAGGAACATATGTAAATAGCGGAAGTAATACTGTTATAGGCGGAAATTATGTTGCCTCTTCATCTTCAAAATACGTTTCCGAATTGGGAGCGAGTGCCTATGTAAAAGGTCAGGCAGAATTAAACGGAACTCTTGAAGCATCTGCTGTAAAAGATGGAGAGCAACAATACATAACAGCAAGAGGAGTAAAGGAAAATATAATAACTTCGGATAATGCAATAAAAGGAAACTTCTCCAATGTGGAAACAGAAACTTTACTTAATGCCGATGTTGAAAAATCTGAAAACTCTGTAGATGTTAATTTAAGCAGAAAAAATGTTGAAGATTATGTATCTACTTTGAGTTTATCGGATACAATGAGAAATAACGTAGCTCAAAACATTGAAACATCATTTAAAGAACTTGACAGTCAAATAGAAAACGGAAATACTGAAAATGTAAAATCTTTCTCAAAAAGTGCGGCATTACTGCAAAAACTTTCATTGCCTAATACTGCAGCAGTGCTTGACAGCTTGTCAGGTCAAATATATGCTTCTGCACAGGCATTGACATTCCAGCATTCACAAACAGTGAATAAAGACTTGTCCAATAGACTTGTAATGCTTGGAACATTGGACAACGTAGGAGATAATGCAGGTATATGGGTAACAGGAATAGGAGCAAACGGAAGATTGAGACAGGAAGGCTTCGGAGTAGGAAAAACACATACATACGGAGGACAGGTAGGAATAGATAAAGCATTCGGAAACAGTTTAATATTGGGAACGGCATTATCATATTCAAAATCCGATGTGAAGTTTGACAGATACGGAGGAGAATCCAAAGGAGACGGTTTCGGAATATCGTTATACGGAAGACTTGGAAATAAAGAAGTGCCATATTACTTACAGGGAAGAATAGGATTAGGCTTTATAACAAGTAATGTGGAAAGAGATATACTGTTAGGAAGCGGAGATATATCGAGAGCGAAGATAGAGCATAGAGATAAAGTATTATCGGGATATTTGGAAAGCGGCTATGATGCAAAGATAGGCAGTTTAACAATAACACCTTATGTGGGATTGAGTCATGACACAGTGGAAAGAGGAGCGTTCAGTGAGGAAAACAGTCAGTTCGGATTGACGGCGGATAAGAAGAGATATAATCAGACATCTGCATTGTTGGGATTGAGATTAGGTAAATCAGTAAACTGGAGCAATGGAAGCAAGACGACATTCCAAGGGTATGTAACACAGTATATAGGATTTAAGAAACAGGACTTAAGTTTTGAAGCAGCATACAGCGGACTGTCCAACGCAAGATTCAGAGTAGAAGGGATAGGACTTTCAAAGAACAGTACATGGGCAGGAATAGGAGTATTGACAGAAGTAAATCCTAAGTTTTCATGGTATGTAAACTATGATGCAAAAATGGAGAAAAACAAATTAAACAATAATGTATTTACGACAGGATTCAGATTTAATTTCTAATATTTTAGTTAAATGACTTTTGAATAAGGGGCTGTCTTAAAATAGAAATTTCTATTTTCACAGCCTCTTTTATTATATTTATTTTTCAAAAAATCTGATAAAGTGTTAAAATGAAAATCTTTTTTATAAAAAAGATTTAAAATTAAGGCTATTTTAAATAAAGGACTGGAATATGGAAAAGATTTCAAGTATAATGAAAATAAAAAATAGAATCTAGTAGGGTAGTGAACGATATGGAAAAGATAGAAAAAAAATTATTGGAAGAAAAAGATTTTATAGGAATATTTGGGGTAAATGAACTAAAAAAGTTTTTCAGCATAAAAGAAAAAGAGAAAAAATTCGGAAAAGAATACAAGTTAATATCTAAAAATGAAAAATTGAAATGTATGTTGGAAAGATACAGAATTGATGAAGATTATGAAGTTTCGATTTTGAATACAGTCGGTGAAATGGACAAAGGATTTTTTTATCCTTCAATAAATATGAATATATATGAAATAATGTATTGTTTACATGGAGAATGTATAATTTCTTCGGGTAATGAAAGTTATTTCATGAAAAAAGGCAGTATTTTAATTTATAAAATGAATAATGACAATATAAATGAATACAGTTTTAAAAGCAGTAATTTTAAGAAAATTCTGATTTTTTTGGATATTGATAAATTGGAGACAAGCCTTTCAAAGTCCATAGATAAAAATCTTATTCTTGAGTGGAAAGAAAAAGTTATAAATATTTTTGAAAATAATATATTCTGTTATGGAAAAACAAACTCGGAAATAGATATTTTATCAAATCAGATAGAAAATATGAATATTGATAATATTGATGATTATTTGGAATTTAAAATGAAAATCTTTAAATTTTTATTTTTAATTTTAAAGCTCAGAATAACTCCTGTAAAAGAGGTGTCAATAAATGAAGAAGAAGTTGTAATGAAATTGAAAGGAATGATTGACGGCTATGCAATTTCGGAAATACCTACAATAAAAGAAATGTATGAAACTGTAGGAATAAGCAATTATCATTTGCAAAAGGCATTTAAAAAAATAGAGGGAATTACTATTTATCAGTATGTTCAGAAAAAGAAAATGGACTACTCAAAACATCTGTTAGAAACATCGGATAAAAATATAATCGATATCGCAATGGAAATAGGTTATGAAAATCCGAGCAAATTTTCCAAAACATTTAAAAAGTATTTCGGAATTTTGCCGAGTAAATATTTAAAAAAGAATTGATAAGTAAAAATAATATTTATTTTAGAGATTTTCTTTAATAGGTATTATTTTTTATATTATCATTTATAATATAAAATAGTTTTAAATTAATATTTGTATAGAAAAATTTATTTTGATAGAACTCTTTTCTATAAAGAATATCCCTTTTTTTAAATGCTCCAAAAATTCGTTATTGCTTTTTTAAAAGGTATTTGTTATAATGTTATAAGATAAAATAAAGAAAAAATAAAAGTTATATTTTTATAAGAGTTAATATTAGTTGCTATATTTGAACAAGTATTTTTATGAAAATTTAGTTAATATAAAGATTTAAAAAAAATAAGTTTAAATAAAAATAAAATAATAAATATATAACTGAATTTTTGAAAATATTATTTAAATTTTTATCTTGTAATATTATTGTAATACTAAAAAAGTAAAAATGATATTTGGAGTTGTTTTTTTGTTACAAAAAGAAACGGTGTCGGAAAATATTTCGTTTTAAAATATAATACGGATCTAAAATAATATACATTTTAAGTAAAAAAATTAAAAGTGATTCAATTCTCAATGTGAATGAAAAAATAACCTGATTATCAAATTAAAAATTCAACTAATCATTCAATGCAAAATCGTATCGAAAAATTTTAATAGTAAATAAAAATGGGGAAGTTTTAATGACAGTGTATAAAATAATAATATACAATAAAATCCTTGAAGAGGGATTCAAATAACTACTATATTTATCTTATACAAGGAGGAAGTATGAAAAAAATCATTTTATTACTAGCGGGAATATTAACAGTATCGTCAGTAAGTTATTCGGCACCGCAAAAGAGCTTGGAACAAAGTTTGAATGCGATAGAAGCAAAATTTAATGATTTACTTGAAAAAGAAGCACAGAAGAAAAGAGAGTTTGAAGCACAGAAAGCACAACTGGAAGCAGAAGTTGAAGACTTGAAAGCAAAAGAACAGGGGAAAGAAAAACTGTTTGAAAAGCTGAAAAAGGATTCGGAAGTAAGATGGTTAAGAGACAAGTATAAACAGGTTCTTAACAATTACGACACATACTATAAAAACATAGCAAAAATGATAAGAGAAAAAGAGCAGAAGATAAGTGAATTAGAAGCAATGTTATCAGTGATGAATTAGGAGGGAAGTAATGAAAAAGATAGTAATGTTGGGCTTACTTGCGATAGGAAGTATAGTAATGGCAGAGAGTGCACAGGACGTATTAAGAAAAGCAAGAGAAGACTATTATAGACAACAAAAAGAGGCATCAAGACCTGTAAGAGAAGAAAAAGTAAAAGAAAAGAAAGTGTTAAGAAGAGAAACAGCTGAAGGGAATGTACAGGAAGTGACATTGGATGTAGAAGAAGAAGCAGTAGAAGAAGTAAAACCAAAGACACCGATGGAAAAACTTGAGTATAATGCAGCAAAGGCAAAAGACAGAGTGGACTTTTACGAAAGAGTAGTGAGAAGTGTAGAAAGAGAAGAAAAAGAATTAAACGGATATAATGAAGTAATAGGCAAGAAAAAGAAAGTAAAGAAAGTAGTAGAGAAAAAAGTAAGAGAGCCTAAGAAAGTAAATAAGAAGAAATAGGAGGAAGCAATGAAAGTGAGAAAAGCGATAGGGTTGTTGGCAGGATTAGTACTGTTAATGACACAAATAAGTTACAGTGACCCTGCAGTGGACAGATTATTGAAAGAAGCGAGAAAAAGACAGGCAGAGGAAGCGAAGCAGGAGAAGGTAGAAGAAGTGACAGTGGAAGAAACACCTGTTACAACAGAAACACCAAACAGTATACAAAAGAGAGCGGCAGAAATAAAAAGAGAATCACAAAGTAAAAAAAGTCAAGAAATGAAGATGAAAAAAGATGCCCAGATGCAAAAGAAAGCAGAAATGAGAGCAAATAAGGCAAGACAGAAGAACATGACAGAAAGTGAAAAGATGAATGTAGAAATACAGAGAATCAAAAAAAGAGTGGATGAAATAAACAACAATATAGAAACATTCCACAAAACAAATGAAGCGTTAGAGAAAATGGAAGAGAGACTGGAAGGTATACAAAGTAAAATGAAACTTTTAACTTCCTTTTTTGAAAAAAGGAAGCGAAAAAACAAACGACAAAATTTTACTAACTCGAAATAACTGACTACACTATAAAAACAACAAACTCGCTACGCTCAAACAGTTGTTTTTATGACGTTTCGTTACGTATTTCTCGAAGTAAAATTTAAATGTCGGAAGTAAAGAAAACTTCAACGTTGTAAAATATGATGTTGAGAGAAAAATAAAAATATAACAGGAGAGGTAGAAAATATGAAAAAGATAGCAATAGCATTAGGATTAGGAGCATTGGCAGTATCATGTACAAATGCAAAGTTGGTAAACTATAATACAGATAGATTAGACAATATAGAAGCATATTTGAAAGAAAATAAATTTGTAAAACCTTCGGATAATTTAGAAAAATTGAAAAATGAAGGACAAATAGAATATACAACACAATATAAGTCATTGGAAAGAGAGGCGGACGCATGGAAAGAAAGTCAAGAGCAATAATATTAATGATGTTGTTATTGATGCTTTCGATTCCTACGATGGCTTTCAGAAAGCTTACGACAACACAAATAAGAGAAAATTCGATAAGAATAAATGCATTGGAATTGGATGAAATAGATATAACAAAAGTAAAAGGACCGAAAGAAGTAACAGTAGTATTGGATGAGAGATCATTGTTATTTGATTTTGACAAGTCTAATGTAAAACCTCAATATTACGGAATATTACAAAACTTGAAAGAATACATAGAAGTAAACGACTATGATGTAACAATCATAGGACATACAGACTCTAAGGGAACAAATGAATACAACATGAAACTCGGAATGAGAAGAGCGGAAAGTGTAAAAGCTAAAATGATAGAGTTTGGAGTGCCTGCAAGCAGAATAGTGGGAGTAGAATCAAGAGGAGAAGAAGAACCTGTAGCAACAAATGACACAGCAGAAGGAAGAGCATTGAACAGAAGAATAGAATTTAAACTTGTGAGAAAAAATTAATAAACAAGAATAAAATCTATTGAAAACAGACGAAATTTAAAAAACAGGATGAGAATAAGAGATAAAGAAGAAAAAGCGATAAGAAATGAGAGGAAAATAAAAGGAATTTAGTTATAGAAAGGAAGAAATTATGAGTAATAATTTGAAGAAAATGGAAAAAGATTTAAGAGCTTTTGCTAAAAGATCAAAAGATGTAAAATATACAAAAGGTCTTCTATTCAGCTTTCTATTAATGGGAATGTTGACATTTTCCGATACATTGACATCACCTGAAGTTAAGAGCACAGAAAATGCTATAAATCAGACAAGAAAAGAATTGAATACATCAATAAACGATTTACATGTGGCGTTTAAACAGGCCAAAAGAGATAACAACAGATTATTGAAAAGAGCAAATTTGGAATTGATTCAGTTAATGGAACAGGGAGACCATGTAGTAAAATCACCATGGAGCAGCTGGCAAATGGGAATGAACTACTTCTACAGTGACTGGAGAGGAACTTACAAAGGTAGAGGAGATAAGGCAGAAAAATATCCTTATGAAGGTATATTTCAAAGAGATAAAGATGAATTTAATAGATATATAGCACCGAACAGTGAAAATTATGGATTATTACCTACATCAACTAATCCTAGATCTGCTGCTTCTAATCAAAGAACAAATTTAAATGGCTATGGTATTGCTAGTACTCAACCTGTTCCTGAACCACCTGCTGTAACAGAAGTAAATGCTGGGATAAATCCTAAGAGTGTAAATAAAGTGCCTTTAAATATTGCTGCTAAGACTGCAAACTCACCAACATTGCCAGAAGCAGTAAAATTTGCACCTATAGATCCAAAAATAGTTATACCTGCTGATCCAGATTTACCGGAAGCACCTAAATTTTCAGTAGTACTAGGAGCAGACTGTAATGAAGGATGTGACAGTTCTGCTTCTACACCTAGACAAAATACAAAAGGAAACTTTCTAGGATCGGAAGAAAATCAAAGTAAACAAAATATCGATACAATCTTACATTATACTTGGCCAAATAATACAGGTGCAGAAAAATCCTATGCATTTAAAATGTATAAAGAAGGAGATACAACAAATTTACCAGCTCCTTCAAGCGGAAATACATACTATTTTAATTCATATAATTTTGGTGGAACAAAGGAATTTGCAAATGGTGTTGTGGCTTCTCAAGGAGATAATAAAAATAATCAACGTTTCTTTATAGGAGGGTCCAGATTCTGGGAAATTGATAATATTAGCTCAGGGACATTCGAATTTCCAAATGGGAAAAAATTAAATCTTGGTGGAATTCTTACTCTTGGTCTTGTATCTCAAGAAAATGGAACAGAATTAAAAAATTCTGGAACGATAACTGATGAAGAAGAAAAAGATGAAAAATGGATTAAAGAAATGCCTTATGATCCTGGAAAAGATTATTTAACTATAAAAGGTCCAACGGAAGATTATAAAGTAAAAAGAAGTGGAGAGGGATATGTAGGTTACAAGGTTGGAATTGCACAAGTTCAAGAAAATGGGTCGAATTCATATGGTGCAATCAATCAAAAAATGACAAACTCTCCAACAGGAAAAATTAATTTCTTTGGAGAAAGATCTATTGGTATGTATGTATACTTACCAGGAAGTACAACTTATGCAATAATGAAAAATGAAGGAGAAATTAATCTAAGAGGAAGCGAAAGCTATGGTATGAAAATAGCTGCAAAGTCTGCTGACAGAGCAGAAATGGTAAATGCCTCAACAGGAAAAATTACATTAGGTAAAAATGGTAAAGATAGTGCAAGTAACTCAATTGCTATGGCATTAACTGCTGATAACACTGTTGCTAATGGCGTAAGCTTAAAAAGAGGAAATGCAAGAAATGAAGGTACAATAACATTGAAAGATGTTCAAAATTCAATAGGAACATATGTAAATGTAGATTCTAATATAACAAATACTTCTACCGGTAAAATTAATATTAATTCAACTATAGCAAAATTAACAGAAGCTGAGAAAAATGCCGGAAAGAAACAAGCTTTTAATATGGGAATGAGAGCAGATTCTCATGCAGGTGCAGAAATTATAAATAATGGAGAAATAACTATTGATGGATCTTATGCTATTGGAATGTTAGCTAAAGGTTCTAAATTAGTAAATACTAAAACAATAAGCAGTACAAATGTAAAAAATGGTATAGGTATTGTAGGTATGAATGGAGCAACTGTTGAAAACAGAGGAACTGTTAAAGTTGTTGGAACAGGAAATACTAACAATATAGGAGTACTTATAAATTCTGGTTCTACAGGAACTGTTGGAACAATGGCACCAGGAGCCAGTGCACCATCAGTAGAAGTTTCAGGAGATAATTCTACTGGAGTTCTTGTAACAGGTGCTGGCAGTTCATTAACTTTAAAAGGAAATGTAAAAGTATCTGGAAATAGTATAACAGGTATAGTGGCAGATGGGACCAATGTTAAATTAGAAGATGATGCGACTGTAACAGTTGATGATAATGGCTCAGAAGCAGGAGAAATAGATAAAAAAGGCTCTTATGGTATAGTTGTAAGAGGCTCAGCAGGAAAGTTTGAAGGAACTGGTACAACAGTTAATGCAAAAGTAAAAACAGATAAGTCTATAGGATTGTATTCTGAAGGAAACTTAACTGTAAAAAAAGCTAATATAACTGCAACAGATGGTGCGATAAATTTCTTTGCAAAAGATGGAAAAATAAACATAACAGGTGGAGGAACTACTGTAACAGGACAAAAATCATTATTATTTTATACAAGTGGAACTGGAAAAGTTACTCTTGGTGGAGCAATGACATCAACAATAAAAGGTGGAACTACTCCAAATACAAGAGGAACAGCTTTTTATTATGTATCTCCAACAAGATATGGAACTTTTGATAAAACAGCTATTCAGAATTATTTTAATAATACTTTTGGTAATGGAACAAGCACATTAAATAATTTAACATTAAATATGGAACAAGGTTCAAGATTATTTGTTGCTTCCAATGTTGGAATGAATTTGTCAGATACATCAGCAACAAATTTAATGTCAGGTATAACAAATGCCCCAACAATAAATGGTTCAAATTATAAAACATTCATGTTGTATTTGAGTAAATTAACTATAAATCAACCTGTTGATTTAAATGATTCTAATAGTAATTATGCACAGTTAGAAATCGCAAATTCATCTATTGATAATGCTAATCAGATGACAGGAAGCCAAAATAGACAAGTTGCGATGGCACAGGAAAACGGAAATGATACAAGTGGAAATGGATACAACCCTGGAGAAGTAACGCTTACAAATACAGCAACAGGGACAATAAATCTTACTGGAGAAGAAACAACAGGGATATATGCAAAAAGAGGAATTATAAGAAATGAAGGAACAATAAGTGTAGGTAAAAAATCTACGGCTATATATCTTGTAGAAGATGACAGAGGTCCTGCGGATGGATCAAAAGCTGCAAATGATGCAACAGGAACGATAAAATTAGGAGAAAATTCAACTGGAATATTCTATAAGGTAAATTCTGCAGGTACACACACAGGAACAGCAGGAGGAGTGTCTAATGCAGGTAGAATAGAATCTACAGCAAATAATGTAACAGGAATATCAATTGACAACCCACATAGTACGGCAAGAATATTCAGAAATGAATCATCAGGAGTGATAGACTTACAAGGACAGGAATCAACTGGAATATTTGCAACAGGAACAGGAACATATGAAGCATCAAATGAGGGTAAAATAAACCTTGCATCATCAACAAATATTAATAAACCTAATATAGGAATGTACACTGATAAATCATCAATAACATTAAATAATAATGGTACAATAACAGGTGGAAACAAGACAGTAGGAATATATGGATACAATGTCAATCTTGGAAGTACTTCAGTTGCTAAAACAGGAACAGGAGGAACAATAGTATATTCAAAAGGTGGAAATGTTGTTGCAAATGGGAAACTTTCAGTAGGAGAAGATGGAGCAGAAGGAGCAAATGATGCAGTAGGAGTTTACTATGTAGGACAGGGAGGAACAGTAACAAGTAATGCAAGTGAAATAAATATAGGAAATAGTGCATATGGATTTGTTATACAAAATGAACACGGTGCAGGAGTAACATTAACAACAAACACAGCTAATGTAACACTAAAAAATGATTCAGTTTATTCTTATTCAAATAATAGAGCAGGGACAGTTATAAACAATACAGTTTTAAATTCTACTGGAAATGGAAACTATGGAATCTATAGTGCAGGAACAGTTACAAATAATAGAGATATAAATTTTGGAACAGGTATAGGTAATGTAGGAATGTATAGTATATTTGGTGGAACAGGAACGAATAATGCAACTATAACAGTAGGAGCCTCTGATACAGCGAGAGAAAAATTTGGAATAGGAATGGCTGCAGGATATAAAACAAGAGACTCAGCAAATATAATAAATAGCCCTACAGGAGTAATAAATGTAAATGGTAAGAACAGTATTGGAATGTATGCGACTGGAGCTTCATCAACTGCAATAAATAAAGGTACAATAAATCTTAGAGGAGAAAATTCAGTAGGGATGTATCTGGATAATGGAGCAACAGGAATAAATGAAGGAACAATAACAACTGTTGGTTCTCCTAAAGGAGCTAAAGGAGTAGTTTTAAGTAATAATTCGAAATTGATAAATAGAGCAGGAGCTAAAATTAATATAAATTCTGCAGAAGGATTTGGAATATACAGAGTAAATTCTGAAGAAACAAATATTACTATAGCAAACTATGGAGATATAACAGTAAGTGGTGGAGCAACAGCTAGTGGAAAGTTTGATCCAACAGGAGGAAAAGAATTAGAGAAGACAGCAGGAGGAGTAACATTAAAAGCACCTAAAGGTACTACAGATGTTAATATAACATCAAAAGGAAAACCTGTACCAAATGTTGAAAAAATAACTGATCCAATAGGACATAGAGGGAATGCTTTGATATCAAGATTAGGAATGTATGTTGATACTTTAAGAGGAACTAATCCTATAAATGGATTAGAGAAGTTAAATGTTAAAAAAGCTGAATTATTATATGGAGTAGAAGCTGCGCAAAATTCAAACTCTAAATATTTTGAAGTTTCTGGGAAAATTTTAAAACCATATCAGGATGCTGTAAAAAAAGCAACAGGAATGAAATGGAGTCATAATTCTGCTTCTTTTACATGGATGGCATTACCTTCAGTTGATGGAAATGGAGTACCTTTAAAAGTTGGAATGGCAAAAATACCATATACAGAATTTGCTGGGAAAAAACCAACACCAGTTGAGGTAACTGATACATATAATTTCTTAGATGGTTTAGAACAAAGATATGATAAAAATGCTCTTGAATCTAGAGAAAAATTATTATTTAATAAATTAAATGGAATAGGAAAAAATGAAGCAGTTCTATTCTATCAGGCAGTAGATGAAATGATGGGACACCAGTATGCAAATGTACAGCAGAGAATATATGGAACAGGAAGAATGATAGATAAGGAAATCAGTCATCTGTCTAAAGAGTGGGATACTAAGTCTAAACAGTCAAATAAGATAAAACTATTTGGAATGAGAGACGAATATAATACAGATACAGCAGGAGTAATAGATTATACAAGTAATGCATATGGAATTGCATATCTGCATGAAGATGAAACAGTTAAACTTGGAAACAGATCAGGATGGTATGCAGGAGCGGTATATAACAGATTCAAGTTCAAGGATATTGGAAGATCAGAAGAAAATCAGACTATGTTAAAACTTGGAATCTTCAAGACAATGTCACCGGTAGCAGACCATAACGGAAGTCTTCAATGGACAATATCAGGAGAAGGATATGTATCAAGAAACGACATGCACAGAAAGTATCTTGTAGTTGATGAAATCTTCAATGCGAATTCAGACTATACAACATATGGAGTGGCAGTTAAGAACGAACTTGGATATAATATAAGAACAAGTGAAAGAACAAGCATAAGACCATACGGAAGTTTAAAACTTGAATATGGAAGATTCAATACAATAAAGGAGAAAACAGGAGAAGTAAGACTTGAAGTAAAAGGAAATGATTATTACTCTGTAAAACCTGAAGTAGGAATCGAATTCAAATATAAACAACCTATGGCAGTAAGAACGACATTTACGACTACATTAGGTTTAGGATATGAAAACGAACTTGGAAAAGTAGGAAATGTAAAAAATAAAGGAAGAGTGGCATATACTGATGCGGACTGGTTTAATATAAGAGGAGAAAAAGACGACAGAAGAGGAAACTTTAAAGCGGATTTGAACCTCGGAATAGAAAATCAGAGATTCGGAGTAACATTGAATGCAGGATATGACACAAAAGGTAAAAACATAAGAGGCGGATTAGGACTTAGAGTTATTTACTAATAGTTTCTAAATAAGGGAAAGAGTAATTTCAAAGAGCTGAAATACTCTTTCTTTTTATATGATAAGGAACTTTTAAAAGTTATTGACAGGAGAGAATAAAAAATATAAAATATGAAAAATAAAATTATTCGGGAGGATTATCCATGGGGAAAAATAAGAATTTGAAGTTTAATAAATTATTAATGGCTGTATTTATATGTCTGCAAATGTCCTGTAATTCCGAAAACCAAAGTAAGGATGTGAAAAATGATAATTCACAAACTATACAGCAAAATGAAGAGAATATGAAAAATAACATTGTGAATCCGAAGGGAACTACAATAGAAACAAGGTATAATGTGCCTGCAGGATATAAAAGAGTACAGGCGGAAGAAGGAAGTTTTGCACAATTTTTGAGAAATCAGAAATTGAAACCTTACGGAGAAAAAGCTTTATTTTTTAACGGAGAAGCTAAAAGAAGTGAGGGAATATACGACAGTGTTATAGATGTGGAAATAGGTGACAGAGATTTGCATCAATGTGCAGATGCGATAATGCTGTTGAGAGGAGAATATTTTTATTCAAAAAAAGAATATGACAAAATAAATTTTAAATTTGTTTCGGGATTCGATGCAAAATATTCCAAATGGATGGAAGGATACAGAATAAATCCTGAGGGCAAAGGTTCCTATTACAAAAAAACAGGCAGTTCAAATACATACAAAGATTTCAGAAATTTTATGACTATAGTTTTTGCATATTCGGGAACTCTTTCTTTGGAAAATGAAATGAAACCTCAAGCATTGAAAGATATGAAAATCGGAGATGTATTTATAATGGGTGGAAGTCCCGGTCATGCAGTAATAATCGTAGATATGGCTGTAAATGATAAAGGAGAAAAAATATTTATGTTAGCCCAATCCTACATGCCTGCACAACAGACACAAATACTTATAAATCCTGAAAATAGTGATATGAAAGTCTGGTATTCGTTAAAAAATAAAGATATTCTTGTAACTCCTCAATGGAGATTTTCTGTGGATAAATTAAGAAGTTTTTAGGGAAGTAAAAGATTTTATTTGGAAAACCGGGTATGAAACGGATTATGTTAAAATTTATATAAATTTTTTAAAAATTTAAGTATTTTATGGTATAATCTCAAACAGATTTGAGAAAGGAGAAAAGGATAAATATTAAATTTTATTTATCGTAATAAAACTATGGAAATTGTTTACTTTATAATTGTGATAGCAATAATAATTGCAGCTTGGGTAGGATTGGCATATTTTATGAATTTTTGCCTTCAAATGAGAATAAAACGTGTATTCAATTCAAAAAGAATGACTGACGAAAGAATCGTGAAAGAATATAAAGGATTGGATGTGATGTCTACAATATTTATATTTTACGGAGGTCCTGTAGGATTCTTTTTGGCAAAGAAAAAATTTATTCCTGAACTTAAGAAAACAATGGAAGAAAAAATGAGAGAAAGAAATATTGAGTTTTAATAATTAAATAAAAGGGGGGATTATTGGGTAGGATTAAATTTTTGTCTGATTTTTTGTAAAAATTTTAAAATAATAGTTGAAATTGTAAAAAAAATGTAGTATAATAATTAAGCATTAAGAAGTGGTCGCATAGCTCAGTTGGGAGAGCACCTGCCTTACAAGCAGGGGGTCATTGGTTCGAGCCCAATTGTGACCACCATTTTTATGGAGGTGTAGCTCAGTTGGTTAGAGTGCTTGCCTGTCACGCAAGATGTCGCGAGTTCGAGTCTCGTCACTTCCGCCATTTGCCCAGATAGCTCAGTCGGTAGAGCAAGGGACTGAAAATCCCTGTGTCCGTGGTTCGATTCCGCGTCTGGGCACCATTCAGTTTAAATAAAAAAGTTGATTAAATTGACAATAATAGAGTTGTCAATTATTTTTTTGTGAGTACAGGAATGTAAAAATTTCTTTCGATATAGCTAGATGTTATGTTATAATAAACTTGTAGCATTACAAAAATGTAAATTGATAGTTAACTGTAATAATAGGAGAGTATAAATTATGGAATATTGTACTTTAAAAGCATTAAAAAAAATAGGAGAAAGTATAGCAGAACATTTTGGAGAAAATTGTGAAGTTTTGATTCATGATATAAAATCTGATGGACATGACAGCAGAATTGTATATATAAAAAACGGACATGTTTCAGGCAGACATTTAGGAGACGGACCGTCAAGAATTATTTTGGAATCTTCTCAAAAAAAACTTTCTAAAATAAAAGATAATCTTTGTTATTTGACTAAAACAAAAGACGGAAAAATATTAAAGTCAAGTACTTTGTTTTTTTCTGATAAGACTAAAAAAAGATTGAAATACGTATTATCAATAAATTATGATATAACTCATTTATTAGTAGTGGATGCAGCTATACAAACTATCATCAGTACAGGGAAAGATAAAAATAAAGAGGCTATAGAAATACCGAATAATGTAAATGATCTATTAGAGAGTCTTATAGAAAAATCTGTGGAATTAATAGGGAAGCCTGCTCCTCTCATGACAAAGATTGAAAAGAAAAAAGCCATAAAATATTTAAATGAAGCAGGAGCATTTTTAATAACTAAATCAGGTGATAGGATTTCTCAATATTTCGGGATTTCAAAATACACTTTATATAGTTATATAGATATAAAAAATACCGAAAAAGATAATAAAAAAATAATTTCTAAAAAAGAAATAGTCTAGGAGAAGATAACTGTAAGTAGAATAGAATATGATATTTAAAAAGAGTTGTAAATATAGGACAACTCTCTTTTTTTTATAAAAAATTATATGAATAATAAATAACTGTGAACTTTGTTCCCGGCGAAACAAAAAAACTAAAAAAAAATTAGATAAAAAAATTTTTTTTAGATTTCTCTTGCTAATTTATATTTAATGGGGTAAAATAAAAGTAAAGAGGCATTTTGTTTTATTAGAATTTTAAAATGATAAAATTTTCTTTTAAAAAAGGAGGAAAATACAATGGATTTTAGTAAAATTAGAAAAGATGCAAAAAAATACAAAAAAGTAATAATAAAATTTTTAAAAGAAATTATGTATTTCCCGTAGAAAATCATATAAATTATATTAAATGAACAATTATAAGTAAAATAGGAGTGATAAACAATGGTAAATATAAAAAAATATATAAAAATATTAGAAAAGCTTAATTTTAAGAGCATGTATAATAGTGATTTTTTCTTGACATGGGAAAAAACCGGAGATGAACTAGATGCTGTTTTTATAGTAGCAGATGCTCTTCGATATTTAAGAGAAAATAATATCTCATCTAAAATATTTGATTCAGGATTAGGAATTTCATTGTTTAGAGATAATTCTACAAGAACCAGATTTTCTTTTGCATCTGCCTGTAATTTGTTAGGTTTAGAAGTTCAGGATTTGGATGAAGGAAAAAGTCAGATTGCCCATGGTGAAACAGTTAGGGAAACAGCAAATATGATATCATTTATGGCAGATGTTATAGGTATTCGTGATGATATGTATATCGGAAAAGGAAACAAATATATGCATGATGTAGTTAATGCGGTTACTGAAGGAAATAAAGACGGTGTATTGGAACAAAAACCTACTTTAGTAAATCTTCAATGTGATATAGATCATCCAACTCAAAGTATGGCAGATGCGTTACATTTAATACATGAATTTGGTGGAGTGGAGAATTTAAAAGGGAAAAAAATTGCTATGAGTTGGGCATATTCTCCTTCTTATGGAAAGCCATTAAGTGTACCTCAAGGAATAGTGGGTCTTATGACAAGATTTGGGATGGAAGTGGTGCTAGCTCATCCTAAAGGATATGAAATTATGCCTGAAGTTCAAAAAGTAGCTGAAAAAAATGCTATAGAATCAGGAGGAACATTTAAAGTTACAAATGATATGAAAGAAGCATTTAAAAATGCAGATATAGTTTATCCGAAGAGTTGGGCACCATTTGTAGCAATGGAAAAAAGAACAGTTTTATACGGTAATGGGGATACTCAGGGAATCAAAGAGTTAGAGAAAGAGTTGTTAGAAGAAAATTCAAAGCATAAAGATTGGGAATGTACTGAAGAATTTATGAAAAATACTAAAAATGGAAAAGCTTTATATTTACATTGCTTGCCGGCTGATATTTCAGGAGTTTCCTGTGAGAAAGGTGAAGTAGAAGCTTCAGTATTTAATAGATATAGAATACCCTTATATAAGCAAGCAAGTTTCAAACCCTATATTATAGCAGCTATGATATTCTTATCTAAAGTAAAAGAACCTGAAAAAACATTGGAAAATCTTATGATTCAAAATAAAATTCGATGGAATTTCTAGAGAATTATAGGAGAATAATAAAAGGTTGTGTATTTTATCAAGTCTTTTAACAGAGAAAAATTATAAATAGTTATATTTTGTATATAATTGTATAGATTTTTTCAGTACATTCAAAAGTTCAATTATTTTTTTTCTTTTGATTCAAAAAATAATTTAGTATCAAAAAAAATATTTAGGTAAAATTGATATCATATAATTGTCAGTCATAAAAAAATTAAGAAGGGAAAAATTTAATTATGGAAAAAATCAAGTGGATTTTAAATACAATGTCTAAATCTGATGGAGATAGAAGTATTGAGATTTTAACAGAAGATAAAGTAATTAAGGCTAAAAAGTTTCATGAAAGTTTTCCGCAATATTGCGAAACTCCTTTAGTAGGATTAGATAATTTATCTAAGAATTTAGGGGTTTCAGGAATTTATATAAAAGATGAATCTTATAGATTCGGATTAAATGCTTTTAAGGTTTTAGGCGGCTCTTATGCGATGGCAAAATATTTGGCAAAAAAATTGGAGAAAGATATTTCAGAATTATCTTATGAAAAATTAATATCTGAAAAAGTAAAGAAAGAGTTGGGAGAAATTACTTTTTATACTGCTACAGATGGTAATCATGGTAGGGGAGTCGCATGGACAGCCAATAAATTGAAACAGAAATCAGTGGTTTATATGCCTAAAGGTTCTTCAAAAACAAGATTAAAGAACATTTTATCTGAAGGGGCGGAGGCGAGTATAACAGAATTGAATTATGATGATGCTGTAAGGCTTGCAGCTAAAAATGCTGAAAAAAATAACGGAGTAATAATACAGGATACGGCTTGGGAAGGATATACCGATATACCGACATGGATTATGCAAGGATATGGGACAATGGCTATAGAAGCTAAAAAGCAGCTTGAAAAATACGGAGTCGACAGACCGACTCATATATTTATTCAAGCGGGTGTAGGTTCATTAGCAGGAACTATACAAGGTTTTTTTGCTTCAACTTATAAAGATAATATTCCTATAACAATAGTAGTAGAACCTAATTCAGCAGATTGTTATTACAGATCGGCAGTACAGGGGGATGGAAAACCGGTAAATGTAGGAGGAGATATGCAGACTTTAATGGCAGGTTTGGCATGTGGAGAACCTAATATAATAGGATTTGAAATATTGAAAAATTATGCAACTGCTTTTTTATCCTGTCCGGATTATATAGCAGCTAAAGGAATGAGGATTTCAGCAGCACCGTTAAGAGGAGATCAGCAGATAATTTCGGGAGAATCAGGAGCAGTATCTTTAGGAAGTTTATTTTCTATTTTGAAAGACGATTATTATAAAGAATTACGAAAAAAATTGAAGTTAGATGAGAATTCGAAAATTTTGCTCTTTAATACGGAAGGAAATACGGACCCTGATAAGTATACAGATATAGTATGGGATGGAGAATATCCTAGTAAATAAAATAATAAGTTTTTGGAGGTAAACAAGATGAATTATGAAGAAATCAAAAGAAAATCTGAAAATTACAAATCCGATATGACAAAATTTTTAAGAGAGTTAGTACAAATAAAGGGAGAAAGTGCTGAAGAAAAAGGACATGCATTAAGACTTAAGGAAGAAATGGAAAAAGTAGGATTTGATAAAGTTGAAATTGATCCTCAAGGAAATGTTTTAGGTTATATGGGAAACGGACCAAGAATAATAGCTTTTGATGGTCATATAGACACAGTAGGAATAGGAGAAATAAGAAATTGGACATTTGATCCTTATGAAGGATATGAAACGGAAGAAGAAATAGGAGGAAGAGGAACCAGTGATCAATTAGGAGGAATCGTTTCAGCAGTTTATGGAGCTAAAATAATGAAAGAGCTTGAGTTAATAGATCCGGAGTATACAATTTTAGTAGTTGGAAGTGTACAAGAAGAAGATTGTGACGGTTTATGCTGGCAATATATAATAAAAGAAGATAAGATCCGCCCTGAATTTGTTGTGTCTACAGAACCTACAGATAGTGGAATATACAGGGGACAAAGAGGGAGAATGGAGATAAGAGTTGAAGTTAAAGGGATTTCCTGTCATGGGTCCGCACCTGAAAGAGGAGATAATGCAATTTATAAAATGGCAGATATTTTGCAGGATATACGTTCTTTAAATGAAAATGGTGTTTCTGAAGGAACCGAAATAAAAGGTTTAATAAAAATGTTGGATAAAAAGTATAATTCTGAATGGAAAGAGGCTAATTTTCTTGGAAGAGGAACAATAACAGTTTCACAAATATTCTATACAAGTCCAAGTAGATGTGCAGTTGCTGATTTTTGTGCTGTTTCTCTTGATAGAAGAATGACAGCCGGAGAAACTTGGGAGTATTGTTTGGAAGAAATAAGACAGTTACCGGCAGTTAAAAAATATAAAAATGATGTAACGATTTTAATGTATGATTATGATAGACCGTCGTATACAGGATTAGTTTATCCTATAGAATGTTATTTTCCTACATGGACACTTCCTGAAGATCATAAAGTGACATTGTCTTTAAAAGAAGCATATGAATCTTTATATGGAGAAAAAAGAACAGGTTCAAAATCAATTATAGAAACAAGAATAAATAGACCTCTTGTGGATAAATGGACATTCTCAACAAATGGAGTTTCAATTATGGGAAGAAATGGAATACCTGTAATAGGGTTTGGACCGGGAGCAGAAGCTCAAGCACATGCACCTAATGAAAAAAGCTGGAAAAATGATCTGGTAGTGTGTGCAGCTGTTTATGCAGCATTACCTGAAATATATAAAACAAAATAATAATGAGAACTTCCTGTAATAAAATAAAAAAATTAGAAAAATTGCATCAAAAAAATTAATTATATTGAAATATTGATAAAAAATATTAAATGATAATATAAATTCAATAAAAGGATAATATTTTGTTTTGGAGGATGAAATATAATTGAGTTTTTAATTAATCTATTTTTGTGGGAGTGATTTTATGAAAAAGTTTCAACAAGATAATCATGGCATATGGGATTTAACAAAAGAGGGATTACAAGAAATAGAAAAATATGAAACGATTTATACAAATGATACAAAACCTATTTCCAGTAAGGAAAGAGAATGGGGAAGTTGGGACATTGCTGCATTATGGATAGGAATTATGGTTTCAATTCCGGTTTATATGTTGGCGAGTGGTTTAATTGCATCAGGAATGAATTGGTGGCAATCAATTTCAGTTATTGTTTTAGGGCATACAATTGTAATAATACCTGCAACACTTCTTGGTCATTCAGGGACAAAATACGGTATAAGTTATCCATTGGTATCTAAATTGATTTTTGGACCTAAAGGTAATATTTTTCCGACAATGGTTAGAGCTTTTTTAGGATGTTTTTGGTTCGGAATTCAATGCTGGATAGGAGGTATGGCTGTAGATTCAATGATATCAGCTATTATACCTGCTTGGATACAAATTAATGGACATTTATTTGTTTGTTATGGGATCTTTTTGTTATTAAATGTTTACATAGGGTATACCGGTTCCAAAGCTGTAAAATATATGGAAAGTTATGCTGCACCTGTATTAATAATAATGGGATTGGCAGTTATAATATGGGCATATAGAGTTTCCGGAGGTTTTGGGAAACTTTTAACCCATAGTGTTGCACAAGGAGGAAAAAATAATTTTTGGAAACTGTTTTTTCCTTCTTTAACTGCAATGATAGCTTTTGATGGAACTATAGCTTTAAATATATCAGATTTTACAAGACATGCAAAAACTCAAAAAGCACAAATTTCAGGTCAATTTATAGGTGCCCCTGTAATGACAGCTTTTATTGTTTTTGTGGGAATTTGCGGAACAGTAGCATCTGCAATCAGTTTTGGAAGTCCTATTTGGAATCCTGCTGAATTAGTATCGAAATTTAAAAATCCGTTAATAGTAATTCTATTTTCCATATTTATAATATTGGCAACTTTAACAACTAATGTTGCAGCTAATCTCGTTCCACCGGGAATTATCTTCTCTAATCTTTTTGCGAAATTTTTAACATACAAAAAAGCCATAATTATTGTAGGTTTTTTGGCTATAGTTGCACAACCTTGGAAAGTGTTGGAAAATCCTAATAACTATATATATGAAGTAAACGGAGCTTTAGCAACCTTTTTAGGACCGATGGCAGGAATATATTTAGCTTCTTATTGGCTGGAGTATAAATCAAATATTGAGTTGGTAGATTTATACAGAATAGATGGCGGAAAATATTATTATGATAAAGGAGTAAATAAAATAGCAATAATTTCACTTTTCTTAATAACATTATTTTTATATTTCGGGAAATTTTCAGACTCTTTTTATAAGATATTTTATGAAAATTCTTATGTTTTAGGCTTACTGATAGGAATGTTTGTTTATATTTTGCTAATAAAAATTTTTAATAAAAATAATTCAATAGGAGGATAAAAATATGTTGATAAAAAATGCTTTAATTGCAACTGCAAGTGATTTATATCCGGGAGATATTTATATTAAAGATGGAGTAATAAAAGAAATAGGAGAAAATTTAAATATAGATGACAATGAAATTATAGATGCAGAAGGAAATTATGTAATTCCCGGTGGAGTAGATGTACATACTCATTTTAGTCTTGATGTAGGAATTGCAATTTCAAACGATGATTTTAGAACAGGGACAATTGCAGCTGCCTGTGGAGGAACAACTTCAATAGTAGACCATATAGGACAAGGTCCCGTAGGAAGTACTTTAAAAAGCAGAATAAAACATTATCATGAACTCGCAGACGGAAAAGCAGTAATAGATTATTCATTTCACGGAGTTATAGCTTATAATGCGGATGAAGAAAAGATAAAAGATATGAAAGAACTTATAAAAGAAGGAATAGAAAGTTATAAAATTTATATGACTTATGGACAGAGAATAGGAGATGAAGAAGCTTTAAAAGTATTAAAAACCGCTAAAGAAAATAATGCTATAGTTTCAGTGCATCCTGAAAATCATGCAGCTGTTGAATATTTAAGAAAGTATTATGTAGAAAACGGGATGACTTCGGCAGAGTATCATCCGAAAAGCAGACCTGAAGAATGTGAAGCTGAAGCTATAAACAGAATAATAACATTAGCACATATTGTAGGGGATGCACCGATATATATAGTACATTTGACTTCAGATATGGGACTTGATTATGTAAAAATGGCCAGAAAAAGAGGACAAAAAAATATATATGTGGAGACATGTACTCAATATCTTGTTTTAGATGAAGAATTGTATAAATTGCCCGGAACAGAAGGTCTAAAATATGTTATGAGTCCGCCTTTAAGAAATAAATCCAATCAGGAAAAATTATGGAGAGGAATAAAGAATGGAGATATCCAGGTAGTTGCGACAGATCATTGCCCATTCTCATATGAGAAAGAAAAAGTGCCTATGGGAAAAGACGACTTTACAAAATGTCCTAACGGAGCACCCGGAGTAGAAGCAAGAATACCTGTATTATTTTCAGAAGGAGTTATGAAAGGTCGTATTTCAATTAATAAGTTTGTTGAAGTGACAAGTACAAATCCTGCAAAAATTTGCGGAATGTATCCGAAAAAAGGTTCAATTGCTGTAGGAAGTGATGCTGATTTAGTAATAATTAATAAAAATAAAAAAATTAATATTACGAAATCATTATTTCATGAAAATGTTGATTATACAAGCTATGAAGGGTTGGAATTACAAGGATATCCCATAATGACTATCGTAAGAGGAAAAGTAATAGTTAAAAATAATGAGTTTATAGGGGAAGAAGGATATGGTCAGTTTATAAAAAGATATAAAAACAATGATCTGGTTATTTACTAAAGTAATTTAAAAACATGCGGTAATTCTATAATCTAAAGGATGCCTCATTTATAAATTTTTGTTATTCTCATATAAATTTTATAAAGTTAACTTTGATAATAAATTTTTCAAAAATATTGCTTTCTTATTATGAGGCATTCCTTTAAAAGGTTAATATTATTATGAAATTATAAAAAGAGCAAAAACTGAAAATCATAAAATTAAAACCCGGACAATCTCCTAATCACACCATTTATAAAAACATAAGGATCTATGTGTCTCTGTTTTATCTCTATTTTTCTGTTTGATTGTAAAAAAGATTCAAAATACTTTTTGTTAATGATATTTTCAAGTTCCTTTTCGTAATGGGAATTTTTGATTTTTTCCAATATAATTTCTTCAGTGAAATTAAAGTCTTTCAATTCAATAATTTTTTCGTGCAAGGCTTTAGACAGTAAATTTGCTAACACGGTATTAATATATTTATTTAAGGGATCGTTGAAATATTCCACAGTTTCTTTAAAATACAGTTCTTTAAAATATTTTCCTGCTTCAATCGAATTAAAACATAATATATTTTTATGAACAATTATATGATTCAGTAAAAAGTTTATATCATCTTTTGTAATGAGTTTTTGTCTGAATAAATCTCTGAAAGTATAGTCTATTCTGTCAAAAGATAAATCGGGAAGGTCTGCGTCCAAAAGATTGTAATTAGTTGACATGATTATGTCAAGATTAAGATTGTGTTTTTTAAAAATACCAAAGAGTTCTTTATTTTTCAGAAAATCTTCTTGAATAATCTCATGATAATCTTCGTTATTATTTTTCAAAATATAGTCTATAACATGAGAAAAAGCAGAGTGAGAGATGTCATGAAGAAGAGATTTTATCTGTTCTTCAACATTTCCTCCGAATTTTAAGGATAAAATCATTGTACCTACAGAATGCTCATATCTGGTAACATTCCACAATTCGTTTACTAAATATCCTCCGCCTGACTGATGTATGTTTTTAAGTCTTTTAAAAATAGAACTTTCCATTATCTCAAAAATTATATCATTTACATAGTATTTCCCGTATAACTCGTCAATAATTTCATTCATTTCGGGTTTCTCCTTATTTTGAATCGCTATCTGCTTTAAGAAGTTTCGATGCTTCTCCGTTTACGAGATTATAACAGACTTTTTGCTGATTTGAAGGAAGAAACTTCGCATAAATGTTTTCCTTCAACGAAAAATTTATTTTGACTTTGTGATTTATTATCTTCGGCAAAAAACGCTTCACTCATTGATTTTTTGTTATTGACTGAAAATATAAGGACTTTTGTGTACTTTTCTTTGTCTTTTGATTGAGCGTAAACAAACAATTCAGGTGAACCGTCAGAATCCAAATCTGCAACTTCCGAATTTGCAATTTTGTAATTTTCAATGTCAAAAGTTTCGTTATATTCCACTTCGGATAATCCCTTTGTAGAAATGCTGACGATATTTTTATTATCTTTATTTTCAGAAGAAATTTTAAATTCTATACCATCTGAGTTTAAAATTTTATTATATTCCTGATTTTTATTTTCTGTTACTTCTTTTTTTGTTTCAGGTTTATTGCTATTGCAAGATAATAAAAATATTATTACTGAAAAAGTTAAAAATATTTTTTTCATAGTTTAAGTTCCTTTCAAAATTAATTATTTTTACTGAAAATAAAAGGCTTATACAGTTTCCTGTTCGGGTATAAATATTATCATAGCACAATTAAAATAGCAATAGAATTTTTATTGTTTTGAATTTGAAAAATATTGTTATTTATATTGTAGATTTTTCTTGATTAAAGTGATAAAATAACTATGAAAAATTATAAAATTAAAAGGAGTCCTGTGATGTTTAAAATATTTGAAAACATATCCCATACAGTTTTGCATAAAGGAAAAGAATTTAAAATCGAAGGAATTGAATATGATTCGAGAAAAATAAAGGAAAATTTTGTTTTTGCCGCAATGAAAGGAAGCAGTGTCAATGGTCATGAGTTTATACAAAAAGCCATAGATAACGGTGCGAAAATGATAATTGTCGAAGAAAATATAGAAGTATCCAAGTACGATAAATATGAGGATATATCTTTTGTGTTTGTGGAAGATGTGAGAAAACATCTGGGAATTATCGCGTCTAATTATTACGGATATCCGCAAGACAAGATAAAGATAATAGGAATAACAGGAACAAACGGGAAAACAACATCGAGTTATATACTGGAAAACATTCTTGAAAAAACTGCAAGAATAGGAACTACAGGGAACAGAATACTTGACGAAGAATTTGAAACCGTAAATACTACTCCTGAATCACTTGAACTTGTGAAATTAATAAATGAAAGTGTGAAAAGAGGAGTGGAATATTTTATAATGGAAGTCAGCTCGCATGCTCTTGAGATTGGAAGAGTAAACATGCTCAAATTTGATTCGGCAATATTTACCAATCTGACTCAGGATCATTTGGATTTTCATAAAACTATGGAAAATTATTTTAATGCGAAAAGAAAAATATTTTCCATGCTTAGAAACAGTGGAACAGGAACAGTCAATATAGATGACGGATACGGAAAAAGAATAATCGAAGAAAAAAAGGATGCAGAAAATGTATGTTACAAAACGGTCAGCATAAAAGATAAAAATGCGGATTTGTACGGAGAAATAGCTGAATATACCAACGACGGAATGAAAATAAAAATCGTGCATAACGGTAAAGAATATTTTGCAAATATAAATCTGGTAGGAGAATATAATTTATACAATGTTTTAGGCTGTGCAGCATCTGCACTGGCTTTAGGTATAGAAATAGAAAAAATTATAGAAAAACTTCAGAAAATGCCTTCGGTTCCAGGAAGATTTGAAACTGTAAAGAATAATAAAAATGCAAGAATTGTAGTAGATTACGCACATACTGATGACGGGTTGACAAACATCGGGAAAACTTTGAGAAAAATAACTGATAATAGAGTAATTACAGTATTCGGTGCAGGAGGGGACAGAGATAACAAAAAAAGACCTAAAATGGCAAAAGCTGCTGCTGAATTTAGTGATTTTATAATACTTACTTCGGATAATCCGAGAACTGAAAATCCGGCGAATATTTTAAAAGAAGTGGAAGCGGGACTTATTGAAATAAATTTTCCGAAAGATAAATATACTGTTATTGAAGACAGAGAACAGGCTATAAAATATGCAGTTCAGGAAATGACAGGAGAAGGAGACAGTCTTCTTATAGCCGGAAAAGGGCATGAAACTTATCAAATTATAGGTAAAGAAAAAAGACATTTTGATGACAGAGAAATTGCAAAAAAATATTTGATATAATTACAGTTTTTTGATACACTTGTTTTGTATAAAAAATTGAAGGGAGTGATTTTTAAGAAATGAAAAAAATTATTTTGTTGTTGGGTATTGCTTTATTGATGGTTGCCTGCGGAGGAAAAAGTGAAGGAAGTAAAGGTTCAGAAAGTAAAGAGTTGAACATATACACATGGACATACTTCATACCGCAGGAAGTAATAGATGATTTTCAAAAAGAAACAGGAATAAAAGTAAACCTCAGTTACTATGATAATAACGATGTGATGATTGCTAAATTAATGTCAGGTGCCAAAGGTTTTGACATAATTTCGCCGTCTACTGATTATGTTGATATATTGATAAAAAACGGATTAATAGAAAAATTGGATAAATCGAAATTAGGACAGACATTCAATAATTTAGATGCAGATAATTTAAAATTAATGGAACATTCTAAAATATATGATCTGGGATTGGACTATTCTATACCTTATTCTTTCTCGGCAACAGGAATTGCAGTTAATAAGAAGTTTATGAAAGATTATCCTCAGTCTTTTGATATATTCGGATTAGCTCAATATAAAGGAAAAATGACAATGCTTGATGACGGAAGAGAAGTTATAGGAGCTACTCTTCAATATTTAGGATATCTTTCGGATTCTTCAAATGACAAAGAATTACAGGAAGCTAAAAATAAGATTCTGGAATGGAAAAAGAATCTTGCAAAATTTGATGCCACTGCATTCGGTAAAAGTGTTGTTACAGGAGAGTTTTATGCGGCACATGGATATGCCGAAAATGTTTACGGTGAATTGGAAGAGTCCGAGTACAGTAATTATGATTATTTCATACCTAAAGGTGCGATGATGTACATCGACAGTATGGCTATTGTCAAAAATGCACCGAATAAGGAAAATGCTTATAAATTTTTGGAGTTTTTATACAGACCTGAAAACTTTATAAAAGTATACGAGCAGTTTAAAGCTCCGTCAGTAATAAAAGGTGTAGAAGAAAAATCTCAGGTAAAAGCTATCGTAAAATCAAAACAGGTAGTGGAAAATGCAAAATTGCCGGGAGCATTATCCGATGAAGCGAAAGAAAAACAGGATAAAATATGGAATGAGATAAAGTTGTCGAATTAGTCTATTTTTTTGAAAAATAGCAAAAAATTATTTTATCTTCCTTTTTTCAAAAAAGGAAGCGAAAAATTATCCGACTAAAATTTTACTAACTCGAAATAATTTCATTCCACTATAAAAACAACAAACTCGCTTCGGATTAGGAATCCTCGCTCAAACAGTTGTTTTTATGACGTTGCATTTATTATTTCTCGAAGTAAAATTTTAATGTCGGTAAATAATAAAATATTAATAATAAATTGTGGGTCCCGCATTTTCAGATTATTTCTGAGAGTGCGGGATTTTTGAAAGTAATTTTTGTTTTATAATCGTAGTGTATTGACATTGTCATTAAAAAAGAATATAATAATTTATATCATAACAGAAGGAGAGTTTATGGCAAACACAAATTTAAATATTCGAACGGACATTGATGTGAAAAAAAAGGCAAATGCGATATTTCAGGAACTTGGAATGTCAATGACAACAGCTGTTAATTTATTTCTTAAAACTGCTATAAGAGAAAATGGGATACCTTTTTCATTGAAATTGGAAACACCGAATGAAATGACTATTAAAGCAATAGAAGAAGGTAGAAAAATTGCTGAAAATAAAGAAATTGAGGGGTTTTCAAATATTAAAGATTTGAAAAAAGCACTTGAAGTATGAAATATAAAGTTAAATTTACAGGGCAATTTAAAAAAGATTTGAAATTATTAAAAAAACAGGGCAAAGATGTAGATAAATTGTTTGAAGTTATTGAAATTTTAGCAAATGGAAAAAAATTGAAAGAAAAATATAGAGAACATAATTTAACAGGAAATTATAAAGGTACCAAAGAATGCCATGTTGATCCGGATTGGCTGTTAATATATGAATTTTATGATGATATATTAGTTCTCCTGTTATTGCGTACAGGTTCCCATTCCGAACTTTTTTGAATTTAAAAATAAAAAAATTTAGGGGAAATAATCCCCTAAAGAAATAAATTATCTCACAAAACTGACATTATCAAGTATTTCTTTTGTAGTGTCGGTTTTATTCATTGTGTATAAATGGATACCTCTTATATCGTTGGATAAAAGTTCGATAATCTGTTCTGTTGCATAAGCGATACCCGCTTTTTTCATAGAATCGGGATTGCTTCCGTATTTATCGAGGATTTTTTCAAGCTTTGAAGGTATTTTAGAATTACAGAGGGCAGTAATCCTTTTTATTTGTGCGGCATTTGTAACAGGAATTATTCCTGCCACTAATGGCACATTTATACTCAGTTTTTTAGCCTGTTCTCTGAATCTTAAAAAAGTTTCATTTTCAAAGAATATTTGAGAAATAAGAAAATTCGCACCTAAATCCACTTTTTCTTTTAAATGAAATAAATCAATCAAATCATTATTTTCATAATGAGTTTCGGGATAGAATGCCGCTCCTATGGAAAAATCTTCATTTTCTTTTATATCTTTTATCAGATCCGAAGCATATTTATAGTCGCCTCTATTGTAAATAGACTCGTCTTCTCCTTGAGGAATATCACCTCTTAGAGCCAGTATGTTTTTAATATTGTTATTTTTCAATTCTTTCAAAAAATTGGCTATTTCCTGTTTTTTACTTCCGATACATGTAAGATGAGCTAAAGTTTCTATTTTAAGCTCATTTTTTATATAGGATGCGATTTCTACAGTCCCCGCTTTTGTAGTACCTCCTGCTCCATAAGTAACACTTATAAAATCAGGCTTATAACTCGCAAGTTCTTTGGTTACCGCTTTGAGTTTTTCTTCGGAAAAATTTTTATTCGGCGGAAATATCTCAAAAGAAAAAACAGGATTTTTATTTTCGTATAAATCTTTAATTTTCATAAATCTCCTTTCAATATTATAAAATAGCGATAAAAAAGACCCGGAAAACTAAACCGGATCTTGAAAACTCCTCCATACAGAAAAGCACAATTGAAACAATCAATTTCATTATTATGTATTTATTAATAAATCACAATATTCCCCATTATATCGCTAATTTACTATCAAAATCGGTTATTGACTGTTTGAGAAACTCATAACGAATGTATTTTACTACATAAATGTCCATTTGTAAAATTGATTGATTTTATATGAAGGATATAAACTGTTTATGTTTATTTTAATGAAAAAGCTTTGTGGTAAACAGGACCTACGTATTCGTTGAGTTTGAAAGATTCTTTTAAAGCATCTGTTATACATTTTTTAGTTGTGTTCATAGCTTCGGTGACAGATTTTCCTTTAGTCAGTTCAGCTGTTAATGAAGCAGCAAATGTACATCCTGCACCGTGAGTGTAAGGAGTGTTTATTTTTTCTGATTCAAAAATTTCAAAATCTTTTCCGTTATATACTACATCTATGGAAATTTTATCACTTAGGGCTTTTCCTCCTTTGATAACAACGTTTTTCGGACCCAAATCATATATTTTTTTAGCTGCTTCTTTCAAATCGTCAAGGGAATGTATAGGAGCAACTCCTGCTAACTGTGCTGCTTCAAATAAATTCGGAGTAACAGCTGTAGCATAAGGAAGTAAATGTTTTTGCATAGCTATCGTATTTTCAGGGAAAAGAACTTCGTCTGTTCCTTTACAGACCATAACAGGATCCACGACTTTAATAACCGAAGAGTCACATTTTTTCAAAAGAGAACCTGCATATTCTATAATTTCTACAGTCGGCAGCATTCCTGTTTTTACTCCGTCTACGCCGATACCTTCAAAAACTGTCTGTGCCTGTTCTTTTATAGTATTCATATCAATAGGGAAAACCTTATGATTCCAGTTTTTATCCATAGTAACTATTACTGTGAGGACATTCATGCCGTAAACTCCACGTTCCTGAAAAGTTTTAAGATCGGCTTGGATTCCTGCACCTCCGCTTGTATCCGAACCTGCGATAGTAACTACTTTTTTTAAATTTGCCATTTTAAAGACCTCCTGATTTTAAATTTCCATATTAATTATACCCGATGTTATGTAAAAATCAATATGAAAGTTAATATTTTTTGTTTAAAAAATTTTTAAAATATAATATTTTTAAATTTGACTTTATTACAAATTTTTTGTAAAATATCTATATATTAAGATTGTTTCAAAATAGAGGAAATAAAGTTTTCACTAACTTTTATTCTTGGAAACGGTCTGTTTTGGATAAATTATTGGAGGTAATATAAAATGAGTTTGCTTAATTTAAAAGGAGTTAAATCCGAAGTTGAAGGAAAGCCTATTCTGAAAGGTGTGGATTTAACCATTGATAAAGGAGAAGTACATGTAATAATGGGGCCTAACGGTGCAGGAAAGTCTACCCTTGCAAGTATTCTCGTAGGACATCCCAAACATGAAATAGTTGACGGAGAAATTATACTTGATGGAGAAAATATAAATGATTTGGAAGTAGATGAAAGAGCTCAAAGGGGTATTTTTTTGTCGTTTCAGTATCCTGAAGAAATACCGGGATTAACAGTGGAAGATTTTTTGAGAACTGCAAAAGAAGCGGTAACAGGAGAGAAACAGTATATGATGCAATTTCATAATGAACTTATAGAAAAAATGGAGAAATTGCATATAAATCCCGAATATGCTGAAAGACATTTGAATGTAGGGTTTTCAGGGGGAGAAAAAAAGAAAAATGAAATATTGCAGATGGCTGTTTTGGAGCCTAAATTGGCAATACTTGATGAAACTGATTCGGGGCTTGATATAGATGCTACAAAAATAGTGTTTGAAGGAGTAAAATCACTTAAAACTCCTGATACTGCAATGCTTATTATAACTCACTACGATAAGGTTCTGGAATATCTGCAACCTGACTTTGTTCATATTCTGATGGACGGAAAAATCGTTAAAACAGGAGGAAAAGAACTGGTTGAAAGTATTGAGAAACATGGATATTCTAAAATAAAAAAGGAGCTGGGGTTATAATCCCGAGTTTTGAGAAGGCGGTTAGTAAAAATGGAAGAAAGCAGAAATAAAACATATGTTGCGGATATTGAAAGAGGTGTATATGATATTAAAGATGAAATGCACCATAAATATACAACAGGCAAAGGACTTACAGAAGAAATTATAAGAAAAATATCCGAAAAGAAAAATGAACCGGAGTGGATGCTGGAATTAAGACTGAAAGCATTGGAAGTGTTTAATTCAAAGCCTATGCCGACTTGGGGAGCAGATTTGTCGGATTTGGATATAAATCAGATAATACACTATTTGGAGCCGGATTCAAAAATAATGAGTGATAACTGGGACGATGTACCTGATTATATAAGAGCGACATTTGACAGGCTGGGAATACCTGAAGCTGAAAAGCAGTCTCTTGCAGGAGTGGGAGCTCAATATGATTCGGAAGTCGTGTATCACAGTTTACATAAAGAACTTGAAGAGCAGGGAGTAGTTTATACGGATATTGAAACGGCATTACATACACATGAAGATATAATAAAAGAATATTTTATGAAAGTAATAAAAATGACAGATCATAAATTTGCAGCATTGCATGCTGCAGTGTGGTCAGGAGGATCGTTTGTTTATGTTCCGAAAGGTGTAAAAGTAAATCAGCCTTTACAGTCGTACTTCAGATTGAATGCTGCCGAAGCGGGACAATTCGAGCATACACTGATAATCGTTGAAGAAGGAGCAGATTTACATTTTATAGAAGGATGTTCGGCACCGAAATACAGAAGAAATGCTTTACATGCCGGAGCCGTAGAGCTTATAGTAAGAAAAGGTGCGAGAATGAGATATTCTACAATAGAGAACTGGTCAAGAAATCTATATAATTTGAATACAAAAAGAGCATTAATAGATGAAGACGGTATTATGGAATGGGTATCGGGATCATTCGGTTCGAGGGCGACAATGCTTTATCCGGGAACGATATTAAGAGGAGAAAGAGCAAGATGTGAATTTACAGGAGTTACGTTTGCTTCTACGGGACAGTATCTGGATACAGGTTGTAAAATTGTGCATGCAGCACCTTACACAACATCTACAGTACATTCAAAATCAATTTCAAAAAACGGAGGAAATGCTTTTTACAGAGGATACTTACATATTGCAAAAGATGCACATGGCTGTAAATCCACTGTGGAATGTGAATCGTTAATGCTTGACAATGAATCTCATTCGGATACTATACCTATTATCGAAATAAATAATGACAGTGTAGATATAGGGCATGAAGCAAAGATAGGAAGAATAAGTGATGAAGCGATATTCTATCTGATGTCGAGAGGAATCAGTAAAGACGAAGCAAAGGCAATGATAGTAAGAGGATTTGTCGAGCCTATTTCCAAAGAGCTTCCTCTTGAATATGCTGTAGAATTGAACAAATTAATCGAATTGGAACTTGAAGGAACGATAGGTTAATTAAATCCGAGTATTAACGAAAAATAAAGGAGAAAAATAATGCTAAATGAGGCGAGTTTAAAAAATCTTGAAAATTCAGATTACAGACTGGATTTTTTTAAAAAATACTCCGCTCTTGATAAACCGAATTGGAAAAGAGTAGGATATAAATACGAAGAACCTGAAAAATATACTGATTTCAATAATACAGTAATAAAAAATGAAAATCAGGACGGTTTGACAATAAAGGAGATAAATAATTCTCTCGAAGATTTGACGAGATTGCAAAATGATAATGAATACGGTTTGGATGAGTTTTTCAAGTTACAGATTTTTGCTTTTCATAATGCGGGGCAGTTTGTAAAAGTAAAAGAAAGAAAAAAATTGGAAAAACCTGTATATATAACTTACAATACAAATAAAGAGAATAATTTTTTAATAGATTGCAATATTATAGAAGTTGAAGATTTTGCCGAGGCTGTAATAATAATAACTTATAATTCCGAAGATGATACGCCTGCTTATCATAACGGAATAACAAAAATATTTGCAGGACAGAATTCCAAAGTAAAAATAATAAAAATACAGACTTTGAATACTGAAAGCTCAAATTTTGAATCTTCAAAAATAGAAACTTCAGGACAGGGAATTGTAAATTATTACAGTATCGAGTTGGGAGCGAAAATAAACGGAATAAGTCATAAAACTTATCTAATGGAAGATAGGGCCGAAACTTATGTATGGCCCGGATACCTTGCTGACGGGACAAGACAACTGGATTTGGAATATTCCACAGTGTTTTACGGCAGACAGACAATAGGAGAAATACACGGAAGAGGTGCTGTTAAAGATACTGCAAGGAAAGTATTCAGAGGAAATATGTACTTTAAAAGAGGTGCGGCAAAATCCGAAGGAAGAGAAGGGGAGTTTGCAATACTTTTGGATAAAGATGTTAAAGTACATGCAATTCCGACTCTGTTTTGCGATGAAGACGACGTAATCGGAGAACACTATGCTTCGATAGGTAAAGTGGATGATGCAAAATTATTTTATCTAATGAGCAGAGGACTTTCTGAGGGAAGAGCGAAAAAGCTGATTGTAGAATCGTCATTCAGACCTATATTCGATAATATAGATGACGAGAATATAAGAGAACATTTGTTGGAAGAATTGGAAAGAAGAATATAAATGATTTATCTACTTTTTTTATAAAAAGTAGCAAAAAACAACCGACTAAAATTTTACTAACTCAAAATGACTCACTCCATTATAAAAACAACAAACTTGCTTCGGATTGAGAATCCTCGCTCAGACAGTTGTTTTTATAACATTCCGTTTCGTATTTTTTGCAGTAAAATTTTAATGTCGGGAAAATAATATGTACTGAAAGACTGAACGAAAAATCTGATAAGTTTGGAGGTACATATTTTTTCTTGTAAAAGAACGGATTAAAATGTATAATAACGGTATATTAACGGAGATTGTCAAAGTGAATTGTAAATGTTATAAAAATAGAGAAGAATTGTATTGAAGAAAAAAGGTATATAAATAAAAAGGTATATAAATAAAAGAAAGGAGTTTAAATATGGATTACAGAAAAGAGTTTCCTATATTTGAAAATGGGGAAAAACATTATCTGGATACTGCGGCAACATCTCAAAAGCCGAAAAAAGTGTTGGATAAAGTAGTGCAGTATTATGAAAGATATAACGGTAATCCGGGCAGGGGTTCTCATGAATTGTCAATGAAAGCCTCGGAAATAATGGATAGTGCGAGAGAAACGGTAAGACAGTTCATAAATGCCGAAAAAACAGAGGAAATAATTTTCACAAAAAGTACAACGGAATCTATAAATTTGATTGCTTATTCATACGGAATGGAGTTTATAAATGAGGGAGACGAAATTTTACTGGGAATATCCAATCACCATGCGAATATAGTTCCGTGGCAGTTTGTAGCCAAAAAGAAAAAAGCGAAAATAAAATATGTGGAATTGGATGATGATGGACAGTTTGACTTAAATGATTATAAATATAAATTGTCGGCTAAAACAAAGATTGTTGCAGTTTCGGGAGTAGTCAACGTAACGGGAGTTATACAACCTGTAAAAGAAATAATAGAAGCTGCACACAGAAAAAATATTCCTGTTTTAATAGATGCTGCCCAGTCTATAGTTCATTTTAAACATGATGTGCAAAAGCTGGATGCTGATTTTCTTGTGTTTTCAGGACACAAACTATTTGCACCTATGGGGATAGGCGTGATGTACGGGAAGAAAGAGCTTTTGGATAAAATGCCTCCTTTCTTATACGGAGGAGACATGATAGAATTTGTAACCGAGCAGGAATCTACCTTTGCTCCTTTGCCGAATAAGTTTGAAGGAGGCACTCAAAATGTCGGAGGAGCTGTAGGACTGAAAGAAGCAATAAACTTCATACAGGCAATGGGTTATGATAAAATAGATAAGGTTGAAAAAGAATTGGATATGAAAGCATTATTTGAAATAAAAAAACTTGATTTTGTGGAAACTTACTGTACTGAAAATGTAGAAAGAACAGGAATTATAGCTTTTAATGTAAAAGGTGTGCATTCTCATGATGTAGCATTTATACTGGATTCTTATCATGTGGGAGTAAGATCGGGACATCATTGTGCACAGCCGTTAATGAACTATATAGGGATTCCGTCCTGTTGTCGTGCGAGTTTCGGTATTTACAATAATGATGAAGACATTGCCAAACTTATAGAAGGTTTAAAAAAAGTAAAGGAAGTGTTCGGAATATGAATTTTGAGAAAATATATCAACAGACAATACTGGAATACAGTAACAGAAAGGATTTGAAAAAGGAAATAGAGAATCCCGATTATGTTGAAAGAGGTCATAATCCCAACTGTGGAGATGATTTGACTTTAGAGGTAAAATTAGACGGGAATATTATAGAAGATGCTGCATTTATAGGGAACGGCTGTGCTATATCCAGTGCTTCTACAGCAATGCTGATAGAATTGATAAAAGGTAAAACAATGGAGGAAGCTGAAGAGAAAGTAAATCTGTTTTTTAAAATGATGAAACAGGAAGAAAAATTGACTGCTGAAGAACAGAAGAAGCTGGGAGATGCGGTATTAATGGAATATGTGGCAAATATGCCTGCCAGAATAAAATGTGCGACTTTGAGTTGGCATTCGTTGAGAGTTATTACTGAAAAAAGAAAATAAATTCAATAATTTATAGAATATTCACAAGAGATAGTTTGGAAGAAAAATTTTTCGTTTTGGAATTTCGGAATTAATGTTACCGATATAGAAAAAGGGAAAGTTCAGTTTTGAATGATCTCCATTTTTAATTGACATTATGATAAAAAATTATTATAATGAGTTGTAAAAACAAAAAATTATAAAAGAAAGAAGTGAGAAGATTTATGAAAAAATTTTTAATTGCTGTTTCGATGTTGTTAATATTGATTTCCTGCGGGAAAGGAAAGGCTAAAGACAGTAAGTCCAATCCTTTTGATAATTTGAATCAGGGAGGAACTAAAAAAGAAGTAAATGAAGTTGAAAAATATAATATGTATGTAGGTATATATAATGATTTGTTAAATTTTGAAGATGATGTTAATGATTATTTTGAAGATGCTGGAGATAAAGAACAGTTTCAAAAACCTTCAGGAAGTGTAGATGCGAGTTTTTCCGATTTAACTTCGTTAATAAAAAAAATGAAAGAGGCTGTTTCTGCGAAACCTGCAATGGCTGAATTGGATAAAAGTACGGCTGCTTTAACTTCTGTAATTGAGGAAGCTTCTCCTCTTACTCAGGATATGAAAGTATACTATGACGGAAAAGATTATACAAGTGATAATTATAAAAAAGCTCAGGAATTTCACACAAAATTTTTGGCAATAGTGAAAAAGTATAATGAAGCTGTAGTACCTTTCAGAGCTGCGATGGATAAAAAAGTAGCTGAACAGAGAGAAAAAGAAATGAAAATGCTTCAAAAAGAAGGAAGAAAAATCAGTTACAATAAAATGATGGTTTTAAGTGTTTCTGAAGAAATATTGGCTGAAATAAAAAAACAGAAGTTAAACGGAGCAAACTTTACAACAGGAGATGTTTCAAAATTTAAACCTTTACAAGAAAAACTTATTAATGCAGTGTCTGAATTTCAAAATTCTGTAAACGATGAAGCACAGTTGAAAAAAGAAGGTTATGCGAGTCATACATTAAGCAGTTTTTTAAGTGAAGCCACAGAGTTTAAAGCAACTACAGCTACTTTCATAGAAAGAATAGAAAATAAGAAAAAAGTGGATGACTTTAAATTAAGTAATTCTTTCTTCCTTGAAACTGATAACGGAACACCTGAAAATGTTATAAGAAGTTTTAATGAACTTGTGAGAGAGTACAATCGTTCAAACAGATAATTTTCAAGAAAGGAAATAGGATAAAATGAGAAAAATATTAATATTGATAACGATTTTAGCTGCGTTATTAATATCTTGCGGGAAAAAGAAACTGACGAAAGAGCAACAGCATAAAATGGTATACGGTGCAGTATTGCTCACGAGAAATGATTTTCCTTATGACAGATTGCCTGATAAAAAGGATTGTGATAAATGCAGTGTTGAAGTGTTAAGCAGAGATTGGGATATAACTGACAAAAAGTCTGCAACAGAAACTCTTGACATATTATTAGACGAAGGGACAAGAGGAGAAGTGGATTTGATTCTTCCCGAGTTGAAATCTCCGAATGCTTTAAGCGGAGAGTATGCGGAAGTAGCTGCTACGTATAACAACATAAGAGATGCCCTTGTAAATGATTACGGATATACAAAAGAAGAAGTAGACAATGTAAAAACTATAAGTGCATGGGATTATGACAGATTGATAAATGTAGCCAGATTTGCTTATGATGCGGGTTATATAACGGAAGAGGAAATGTGGTCTTATATCGACAAAACTGTAGTAAAAGCAAGAAATGACTATGATAGCTGGAAAAGTTATTTTGCAGGGGTTATGTTAGGAAGAGGTATAACTTTTTCAAATAATTTTTCAGAAAATAAAATCGTAGCCGACAAACTTCTAAAAGACAAAAACAGCCCTTATAATAAATTTTCTTTTAAATAAGGACTTTAAATAAAAGAGTTTTCAAATCAGGAATAAAATATAACCTTAAAATTTTTCGGATTATATTTTAAAATTTTCTGATTAAAAGCTCTTTTTTTGTTAAAATTATTTTTTGAAAAAAATATTTATAATCTGTAAAGCACAGTATGTTATTCCACTTGCGATTACGGGGCCTGCAGCAACACCTCTCATAAATACAACACCTATTATTGTGCCGAAAACGAGAGCAACGGTTATTTCAGGCTGTCCCGAAAGAAGATTTACTCCTCTTGCTGAAAGCAGAGAAACTCCTATTCCACTTAATATGGCAACCCATCCTATGGGAGATTTGAAAGCATTTAACAAATCAAGAAATCCTATTTCTTTTGTAGCAATAGGAATTAAAATTGCTACAGTAATTATAAGAACTCCCCAATTTATACCTTTTGTTTTAAATTGAAACATGACTTTTTCAGTAAAAGGCAATAATTTTAGAATTATTACAAATATTGTTGCTATTATTATAGAATGATTTTTTGAAATGATCCCGATAAATAAAATTAATCCTAAAAATAATAAACTTTCGTCCATTTTTTGTTTCCTTTCTTTTTCATATGTAAATATACTATATTGTAGCGAAAAAAAGGAAATATATCAATAGAAAAAAATCGTTATTTAAAGGTTAAATTTAGAGAATAATTTAGAATTGTTGTTTTATTAATAAAAAACAAATGTTTTTTAATAGCGTTTTATAATTTTCTTGTATGTGCTATAAAGCCTTGTATTTAAGAGATTTAAAGGCATGTTTGTAATTTGATTAAAAACAATCTGAAAATTAAATGTTGATTTTTGTATACATATTTGCTATAATTTTATAAGATAAAATAAAGGTAACTAAAAGTAATGTTTTATACAAAAAATAAGGAGGAAAAATGAGAAAACAAATAATACTGTTGATGAGCATAATAGCAGTATCATCAGTAAGTTATGCAGCACCGCAGAAGAGCTTGGAACAAAGTTTGAATGCGATAGAGTCAAAATTTAATGATTTACTAGAAAAAGAAGCACAAAAGAAAAGAGAGTTTGAAGCACAGAAAGCACAACTGGAAGCAGAAGTTGAAGACTTGAAAGCAAAAGAACAGGGGAAAGAAAAACTGTTTGAAAAGCTGAAAAAGGATTCGGAAGTAAGATGGTTAAGAGACAAGTATAAACAGGTTCTTAACAATTACGACACATACTATAAAAACATAGCAAAAATGATAAGAGAAAAAGAGCAGAAGATAAGTGAATTAGAAGCAATGTTATCAGTGATGAATTAGGAGGGAAGTAATGAAAAAGATAGTAATGTTGGGCTTACTTGCGATAGGAAGTATAGTAATGGCAGAGAGTGCACAGGACGTATTAAGAAAAGCAAGAGAAGACTATTATAGACAACAAAAAGAGGCATCAAGACCTGTAAGAGAAGAAAAAGTAAAAGAAAAGAAAGTGTTAAGAAGAGAAACAGCTGAAGGGAATGTACAGGAAGTGACATTGGATGTAGAAGAAGAAGTGGTAGAAGAAGTAAAACCAAAGACACCGATGGAAAAACTGGAGTACAATGCAGCAAAGGCAAAAGACAGAGTGGACTTTTACGAAAGAGTAGTGAGAAGTGTAGAAAGAGAAGAAAAAGAATTAAACGGATATAATGAAGTAATAGGCAAGAAAAAGAAAGTAAAGAAAGTAGTAGAGAAAAAAGTAAGAGAGCCTAAGAAAGTAAATAAGAAGAAATAGGAGGAAGCAATGAAAGTGAGAAAAGCGATAGGGTTGTTGGCAGGATTAGTACTGTTAATGACACAAATAAGTTACAGTGACCCTGCAGTGGACAGATTATTGAGAGAAGCGAGAAAGAGACAGGCAGAGGAAGCGAAGCAGGAGAAGGTAGAAGAAGTGACAGTGGAAGAAACACCTGTTACAACAGAAACACCAAACAGTATACAAAAGAGAGCGGCAGAAATAAAAGAGAATCACAAAGTAAAAAAAGTCAAGAAATGAAGATGAAAAAAGATGCCCAGATGCAAAAGAAAGCAGAAATGAGAGCAAATAAGGCAAGACAGAAGAACATGACAGAAAGTGAAAAGATGAATGTAGAAATACAGAGAATCAAAAAAAGAGTGGATGAAATAAACAACAATATAGAAACATTCCACAAAACAAATGAAGCGTTAGAGAAAATGGAAGAGAGACTGGAAGGTATACAAAGTAAAATGAAGTAGTATTTACTTTTTGAAAAAAGGTAGCGAAAAAACAACTAACCTACTTTTTTAGGAAAAAAGTAACAAAAAATTGCTCAACACAAATTTTACATACTCAAAAATGCCCGTTCGCTATGAAAACAAAAAGGATGTTTTCATGACACTCACTAACACATTTTTCACGTTGTAAAATTATGATGTTGAGGGAAAAATATAATATAAAGAAAGGAGAGGGATTTAAGAATAAGAAAAATCCCTGGAGTAAAATATATGAAAAAGATAGCAATAGCATTAGGATTGGGAGCATTGGCAGTATCATGTACAAATGCAAAGTTGGTAAACTACAATACAGATAGATTAGACAATATAGAAGCATATTTGAAAGAAAATAAATTTGTAAAACCTTCGGATAATTTGGAGAAATTGAAAAATGAAGGACAAATAGAATATACGACACAATATAAGTCATTGGAAAGAGAGGCAGACGCATGGAAAGAAAGTCAAGAGCAATAATATTAATGATGTTGTTATTGTTAGTTTCTATTCCGACGTTAGCATTTAGAAAATTGACGACAACACAGATAAGAGAGAACAGTATAAGAATAAATGCATTGGAATTGGATGAAATAGACATAACGAAAGTAAAAGGACCGAAAGAAGTAACGGTAGTATTGGATGAAAGATCATTGTTATTTGACTTTGATAAATCTAACGTGAAACCTCAATATTACGGAATACTTCAAAACTTGAAAGAGTATATAGAAGTAAACGACTATGATGTAACAATCATAGGACATACAGACTCTAAAGGAACAAACGAATACAATATGAAACTTGGAATGAGAAGAGCGGAAAGTGTAAAAGCAAAGATGATAGAGTTTGGAGTGCCTGCAAGCAGAATAGTGGGAGTAGAATCAAGAGGAGAAGAAGAACCTGTAGCAACAAATGATACAGCAGAAGGAAGAGCATTGAACAGAAGAATAGAATTTAAACTTGTGAGAAAAAATTAATAAACAAGAATAAAATCTATTGAAAACAGACGAAATTTAAAAAACAGGATGAGAATAAGAGATAAAGAAGAAAAAGCGATAAGAAATGAGAGAAAAATAAAAGGAATTTAGTTATAGAAAGGAAGAAATTATGAGTAATAACTTGAAAAAAATGGAAAAAGATTTAAGAGCTTTTGCTAAAAGATCAAAAGATGTAAAATATACAAAAGGTCTTTTATTCAGCTTTCTATTAATGGGAATGTTGACATTTTCCGATACATTGACATCACCTGAAGTTAAGAGCACAGAAAATGCTATAAATCAGACAAGAAAAGAATTGAATACATCAATAAACGATTTACATGTGGCGTTTAAACAGGCCAAAAGAGATAACAACAGATTATTGAAAAGAGCAAATTTAGAATTAATCCAATTAATGGAACAGGGAGACCATGTAGTAAAGTCTCCATGGAGTTCATGGCAGTTTGGTATGAACTATTTTTACAGTGACTGGAGAGGAACTTACAAAGGAAGAGGAGATAAGAAGGAGAAATATCCTTATGAAGGAATATTTGAAAGAAGTGCAGATCCTTTTGAAAGATATACTTCTCCAGAAAGTCCAAACTATGGATTATTACCTACATCAACCAATCCATTTTCAGCTTCAACAACATCTAGAAGTGGATTAGGTTTAGGATATGGTATTGCAAGTACAGCACCAAAACAGGAACCTCTAACAGTAATGAATGTTGATGCATCAATTAGACCAAAAGATGTATATAGAGATCCTGTAACAGCTCCTACAGTAAATGTGACGGCACCAGTGTTACAAGCATTAAATGTGCCTAATTTATTACCACCATCATTGGATATACCAACACCACAAGCGATAGTAGCACCAAATAAGACACCTAATATAGCTATTAATCCCACTGTTCAATATAATTTTGGTGGTAGAAGTATAACAGGTGAAAATCCATGGACTCCTTCACATCCTGCTAAGAATCAAGATGGGTTAGGTTTAAATTATTGGTCAGGTTGGAATCCAAATACAAATACTGTAGATGGTTCAAAGTCAGTATGGTCTCGTAATGGTGGGACAGTCGTAGAATCTGCAGGCAGAGTTCCAAATTTATTTTATTTGAATGCAGTAGATAGATCACAAGTAACAGGTATAAGATGGACATTTAAAAATGCTAATGCTGATGTAGCGGGTAATCCTAGTTGGAATCCAAAGGGAACTTCAGCAATGCATACAGTATGGGATGGGGATATAACAAATGTAAATGTAAGATTACATGGGTATGCAACTTTTATTGCCGCAGAAACATGGCATAATGGAAATGTTACAATTAATAATTCAACAGTAACTATTGAAAATGAATATAATAGTGTATTTTTTGGTTATCCAGGTTCATACTATACAATGGGTATAAATAATAATGATTATCACTCATATAACCAAAGAGGAGGATATTCAGGAAACTTAAAAGTAAATATAAATGCAAATAATAACTATATCCATAGTGTTATGGGAGTTCAAGGGTCATTTAAATTAGATCATACAGGGGATTATAATATAAAAGGTAATGGTAACCTAGCTTATTTAGGAATAGGTTATACTCCAAACTGGCAAAACCTTAAAGGAAGTGGAGATGTTACAAGTAATCCAAATACAAATATGACACCTAGTATTCAATTAGGTCTTGGAACAGGAAAAATAAATGTAGATGGAAATTCAAATGTTGGCCTATTTTTTGAAAATAGATATATTAATTTCCAAACAGGAGGACTTCTTCCTTTTGATACTAGAGGAACATTTAGTGCAGATAATTGGAGAAAAAGTGTAATAGGTATCTATCAAGGAGAAGTAGCAGTAGGAATGAAAGTTGGAGAAAACTCAGCTTCAAAAGGAAATGTGGGAGTATACTCTAGATCAGGTCAAAGAGAGGGAATAGTTCCTGAAACAGACTTAGGAACACCTACAGCTGCACAAAGAACTGAGGCAAAAGGACATGCAGGTCCACAATCAAAAGGACTTCCTGATTATAATATAGATAAAATACATAATCTTGAAGTGGCAAAAACAGAAATTTATTTTGGTAAATATGCGGTTGATAGTATAATGTTTGCTGCAGATAAAGGATCAGTAATTGATGTAGCAAGACCAGATAAAGCAGATAAAAATTTAGGAAGAACAGCATATACTGAAGTTACTCCTTCTACAGAAATAAGAGATGCGGCAACAGATGTTACAAGTTCTTATGATGATAATGCAAACCAAGCAGCAACAGGGACAGTTATTGCTTATTCAACTGGTGTATGGAATAATGCTAATATGCCTGGTGGAGCAGCAGCAGGATTAACAAATAAACCAAGTGAAATTAATTTATATAAACCTGTGGTTATGACAGGAAGAGCAAAATTAGACGCTTCTAATCAGTTAAATAGATCAGTGGCTTTAATAGGAGATAATAAAGGTATAGTCAATGCAAAAGAAAAAGTAACTGCATTAGGGTATTCTTCAATAGTAGCATTAGCACAAAATAATGGTGTAGTAAATGCAGCAAAAGATATTATTGCAAAGGATGGAGCAGCTGCACAAGATGCTGCAACAAAACCTTATTTATATAATAATATAGGAGCTTATGCAGGAATAAATGGAAAAGTAAATGTTACAGGAAATGCTGATATCTATGGTATAGGTGCGATGGCATCAGGAGCAAATGCAGTAGCCAACTTGAATGGAACTAATAATAAAATTAGAACTGGTAAATCAGGAGCATTAGTTGCAACAAACGGAGGAGTAGTTAATTTTGGAGGAGGAACAATAACTCATTCAGAAAACTTACCTGGTGACCATGATTCATCAACTCCATTTAATGCTGATAGTAGTTCTCATATTAATTTTAAAGGAGCTACAACATTAAATATATCACATGGTGTATTAATCCCAGGAACGAAAGATGATTATGCAGCAGCACCAGGAACAACTAAAAAATATAATGGAATGTCTAATGTAACTGTAAATCTTACAGGAGATAATGTAGTTTTAGCTTCAAATAATGGAATACATAAAGTATGGGATGGAACAACAATAGCAAATTTAGTTAAATCTACTATGAAAGTAGCTGCTTTTAATGCTAATGGACATTCGTACAAGATTTACTATATTAATGGACAATTTGATATAGACTCAAATATTGATGTAGGTAATGCATCAGACGACTTTAATAAAGTAGGATTATCAAGAGAAGTTGTTACTATAAATGCTGGTAAAACAGTTAGTTCGACAGTCGGAAAAGGATTAGCAATGGGATCTAATGATTCTGCTAATGCTGATGGGAATAACAGTAAGACTCAATTTATAAACAATGGAACTGTTGATATCAAGGGTGGAAGTTTATCAGCAGGAACAATAGGTCTTAATATAAGTTATGGACAAATACATAACAGAAATATTGTCAATGTTGAAAATGGAATAGGTGCTTATGGAATAAATGGAAGTACATTAACAAATGATACAACAGGTAAAATAAATATTACTACTCAAGGTGTAGGAATGGCTGCATTTACATCAGCAGGATCGTTACAAACTTATGGAACAGATAAGAAGATTAGTAATGGTACATTAACAGCAGCTGACAAGACATTTGAAATAATAAATAAAGGTCAAATAACAGTAAATGGAAATAAATCCGTTGGACTATATGGAGATACAACAAAAGCAACATCTCCTTTATTAAGTGCTTCGAATGGAGTTATAACTAACAGTGGAAAATTAACATTAACAGGAGATGAATCAGTAGGAATAGTTTCTAAGAGAGCAACAGTTGGTTTAACTGGAACAGGAAGTTCAGATATAGTTGTAGGTAAAAAAGGTATAGGAGTTTATGCTGAAAAATCACCAGTAACTATAAATTCAAATTATGGAATAGAAGTAAAAGATGGTGGAACAGGAATATTCATTAAAAATGATGGAAGTACTTTAACTTCTGGTACACATACATTTGAATTAAAATACAGTGGTTCAAATACAGGAACAGGAGTAGGTTTATTCTATGAAGGTGGAACAGGAGCTAATATTGTAAATAGAACAAATGTAAAACTAACAGATACTGTTGGAACAACTGCTGGACTTATAGGTGTTTATACAGCTGGTGGCGGAAAACTGACTAACAATGCAAAAATAACAGGAGATAAAGGTTATGGAATCATATCAAATGGAGCTGAAGTAGAAAATACAGGTGACATAACTTTAACAAATGCATTGACTTCATCAAAACCTAGTGTAGGAATACTAACACAAGCTGGAGATAAAATAACAAATACAGGAACAGTAACTGTTGGAAACAATTCTGTAGGTATTTTTGGAAAAGAAATAGTGCAAAAAGGAACAGTAACTGTTGGTAATGGAGGAACAGGACTATATAGTGAAGGTGGAAATGTTACTTTAGATTCAACAAGTAAAATAAACACTGGATCTAATAAAGCTGTAGGAGTTTTCACAAAAGGTGCTGGACAAACAATAACTGCAAATTCAGGAAGCAGTATGGCAATAGGCGATAGTTCATTTGGTTTCTTAAATGAAGGAACAGGAAACACTATAAATAGTAATGTTACAAGTCAAACATTAGGAAATGATGGAACATATATTTATTCAAGTGATAAAACAGGAACAGTAAATAATAATACTACATTAACATCAACAGGTTCATATAACTATGGTCTGTATTCAGCAGGAACAGTAACAAATAATGCTGATATAAACTTTGGAGCAGGAAAAGGAAATGTAGGAGTTTATAGTACTCATGGAGGAAGAGCGACAAACTTAGCAGGAAGGAATATAACTGTTGGAGCTTCATATATAGATCCTAGTAACTCATTAAATAATAGATATGCAGTAGGTATGGCAGCTGGATTTAATGGAGATGGTAATCCAGCAAAAGCTTATACAGGAAGTGTAATTAATGAAGGAACTATCAATGTAAATGGTGAACATAGTATAGGTATGTATGGAACAGAAGCAGGAACTAAAGTATACAATGGTACAGCAGTAGGTTCAACAGCAACAATAAATTTAGGAGCAAGTAATACAACTGGAATGTACTTGGATAATGGAGCTTACGGATATAACTATGGTACAATTAGATCAGTTGGTAGTGGTTTAAGTAAAGTAGTTGGAATAGTTGTTAAAAATGGATCTACAATAGAAAACCATGGAAAGATAGAATTGTCAGCAGATGATGCAGTTGGAATTTTATCTAAAGGAAATGCAGCTGGAGCAAATCCTGGTATAATTAAGAACTATGGAACTTTCAATATCAATGGAAAGACAGATCCTAATGACTCTTCAGTTGTAAAAAAGGATTCTGGAGGACAAGATCTAGGAAAATCAATGGGAGGTGTTAAAATAGATGTACCTTCTGGTTCAACTGTAGGAACTATAACAGTAAATGGAAAACCAGTAGTACCGACATTAGCAACAACAAGTGCTAAAGAATATAAAGATATGGAAATATCAAAGATTGGTATGTATATAGATACATCTAATAAGAGATTTACAAATCCTATTAATGGTTTAAGTGCATTATCTCGTTTAAAAACAGCTGATTTAATAATGGGTAATGAAGCAGCACAAAGTACAACAAGTAAGTATATACAAGTTGACCAAAAGATATTAAAACCATATAATGAAATGATAAAGAAAAATCCACAAATCAAAAAATGGAATATCTATGCAGGAGCATTAACTTGGATGGCAACAGTTTCACAAGACCAAAATGATGGAACTATGAAGAGCGCTTACTTAGCAAAAATACCATATACTCAATGGGCAGGAAATGAACCGACTCCAGTAGATAAGAAAGATACATATAACTTCTTAGATGGATTGGAACAAAGATATGGTGTAGAAGAAATAGGAACGAGAGAAAATCAGTTATTCCAGAAGTTAAATGGAATTGGTAAAAATGAACAGATACTATTCTTCCAGGCAACAGATGAAATGATGGGACACCAATATGCAAATGTACAACAAAGAATGAACAGAACAGGAGTATTATTGGACAAAGAGTTCACTCATCTGAGAAAAGAATGGGATAATAAATCCAAACAGTCGAATAAATTGAAAGTATTCGGAATGAGAGATGAATACAAAACAGATACAGCAGGAATAATCGACTATACAAGTAATGCTTACGGAGTGGCTTATATTCATGAAGATGAAACAATAAAACTCGGAAACAGTTCAGGATGGTATGCAGGAGCTGTAAATAACAGATTCAGATTTAAAGATATAGGAAGATCAAAAGAAAATACAACAATGTTAAAACTCGGATTGTTTAAATCAAAAGCATTTGATGATAATGGAAGCTTGAACTGGACAATATCCGGAGAAGGTTACATAGCAAGAAGCAATATGCATAGAAAATTCCTTGTAGTAGATGAAATTTTTGAAGGAAAATCAGATTATACAAGCTATGGAGCAGCATTGAAAAACGAAATAAGCAAAGAGTTCAGAACAAGCGAAAGAACAAGCATAAAACCATACGGAAGTTTAAAACTTGAATACGGAAGATTCAATACAATAAAGGAGAAAACAGGAGAAGTAAGACTTGAAGTAAAAGGAAATGATTATTACTCTGTAAAACCTGAAGTAGGAATCGAATTTAAGTATAAACAACCAATGGCGGTAAGAACGACATTTACGACTACATTAGGTTTAGGATATGAAAACGAACTTGGAAGAGTAGGAGATGTTAAAAATAAAGGAAGAGTGGCATATACAGAAGCAGACTGGTTTAATATAAGAGGAGAAAAGGATGATAGAAGAGGAAACTTCAAAGCGGACTTGAACCTTGGAATAGAGAACCAAAGATTCGGAGTAACATTGAATGCAGGATATGACACAAAAGGAAAAAATATAAGAGGCGGATTAGGATTTAGAGTTATTTATTAATAGCCTTGAAGATGAGAGAGAGTAATTTCAAAAGATTATGAAATACTCTTTCTTTTTCTATTTCAATTTGCTATAATAAGAAACGAGAGTTATTTTAAGTTTATATTTTGCTATTTATATTTCAAATACAGAAATTTTAATAGAAATATTGACATAAAAGTTATTAGGTGATATTATATTTGTATATAAAAATATTAAATAAAATACATTTAGGAGGAAAGATGACATCATTAGTATTTTCAAGTATATGGATAGGAATATTGATTTTATTGTTCTTTTTACTGGTCCATATAAATGTGAATTTAAAGAAAAAATTTAAGTTTTCAGTAAGAGTAATTATTTCAACTGTATTGGGATTTGCAGTAGGAATAGTATTTCAGTCGACTTTAAGTATGGTAAATGCCGAACAGGTGCCGGAAGTCATAAAAAATGTAACAACAGCTGCGTCTTTAGTAGGAAGAGGATTTACGAGTCTTCTTAAAATGATTGTAATTCCTTTGGTAGGAGTGTCAGTTTATAATTCTATAATAAACTCAAAAAATAACGAAGATTTAAGAAAATTAACGCAGAAATCGGTAATATATTATTCGGTAACAGTTGCAATTTCTGCGATTATAGGGATTTCTATTGCGATGTTGTTTAATCTCGGAGTAGGTATGAAATTGCCTGAAGAAATGGAAGCATGGACAGGTAAAGGAGAATATAAAGGTCTTGTAGATGTTATAGTTTCATTTATTCCGTCGAATATTTTCAAGGCAATGACTGAAACAAGCGTTATAGGAGTTGTAATATTTGCAGTATTTTTAGGGTTTGCAACAAATAGAGTCAGTCTTAAAAATCCTGAAAAAATAAAACCTTTAAAAGATGTAACAGCAGCTTTATTTGCAGTATTGACAAGTGTTACAACAACAATAATAAAAATAATACCTTACGGAGTAGCGGCATTGATGTTTGATTTGACAGCGTCTTACGGACTGGAAGTATTTAAAAATCTTGTTACTTATGTAATTGTAATGTTTTCGGCAATGATGATTGTAGTTATAATGCAATCGTTAAACCTTGCAATACACGGAATAAGCCCGATACAATATTATAAAAAAGCAATGGCTCCTTTAGTACTTGCGTTTACTACAACTTCAAGTATGGGAACATTGCCTGTTACAATAGAAACATTGGAAAAAGGTGTGGGAGTAAGTTCAGGAACAGCAAACTTTACGGCAACATTGGGAACTACTATAGGAATGAATGCCTGTGCAGGTGTATTTCCGGGAGTAGTGGCAGTTATGATAGCTAATATGAACGGAATAGCAATAACTCCTGTATTTCTCATTACATTAGTAGCAGTAATAGTACTGGGATCTTTCGGTATGGCGGGAGTTCCGGGAACAGCCTATATTGCTGCAACAGTTGTATTGGGCGGAATGGGACTGCCTTTTGATCCTGTAGCACTTATATTGCCGATAGATTCTATAATAGATATGGGTCGTACAATGGTAAATGTAAACGGAGCTATGACTATTTCTACAGTAGTCGATAAGGAAATGGGTACTTTCAGCGAAAGTATTCTTAAAGAAGAAAGAACAATAGAAGCTTAAAATATAAAAAGAAGAATTATTGACTCGATAAATCGGAAAAATAATTCTTTTTTTGTAAAAAAATTTATCAAAGGTCGGGGAAAGTATGCTATAATATTAAAAAATATTAAATTGAAAAGGAGAAAAACCGATGATTTTCGATATTTTAAAAGTAGTAATATTAAGTTTGGTAGAAGGATTGACGGAATTTATACCTGTCAGTAGCACGGGGCATATGATAATTGTGGAAAAGTTTATAAAATTATCGGAGAATAAATCTTTTGTAAATGCTTTTGAAATTATAATCCAGTTAGGGGCAATATTGGCGGTAGTTGTATATTTTTGGCATAAACTTTGGCCTTTTTCAAAGAATTTGTCTAAAGCACAAAGTCGGGGAATAATACTGAAATGGATAAAAATAATAATCGCAGTGTTACCTGCAGTGGTTTTGGGACTTTTATTTGATGATATAATAGATAAATATCTTTTTAAAGTAACTGTAGTTGCAGGAACATTGATATTTTACGGGGTTGTACTGATATGGATAGAATCGGGCAAAAGAAAAGGCGGAGAAATTTCCAAAGTTAAAGACATACCTATTTCCAAAGTGATAGGAATAGGTTTGTTCCAATGCCTTGCAATGGTTCCCGGAACTTCAAGATCGGCAGTAACGATTATCGGAGGAGTGTTGCTCGGTTTAAACAGAGTACTGGCAACTGAATTTTCGTTCTTTTTGGCTATACCTACTATGATGGGAGCAACTTTACTGAAAGTAATAAAAATGGGGACAAAAATGACAGGATACGAATGGTTTCTAATCGGACTGGGATTTGTTCTGTCGTTTGTATTTGCTTACGGAGTAATAAAAGTATTTATGGACTATATTAAAAAACATGATTTTAAAGTGTTCGGATATTACAGAATTATTTTGGGAATTATAGTCTTTGCTCTATATTTTACAGGAGTTATAAAATAACAGATGATAAACTGCAATATAAAAATAAATGAAAATAAACTGGAAGAGTTTGTACGAGTTCTTTTGCCTGAACATTACGATATACTTGACGGTAATTCCGAGCAGAAAATTTATATAAATGTAACTGAAAATCTTGAAAATATTGAGGTAGAAACGATTTCAGGAGATAATAAAATAAGATTTCGGTATGAAAAAATCGGACAAAAGTACTCGGATCAGGGAGAAGTGATGGCAAAAACTTCTCTGATGAAACTTTTCGGGAAAGAAAAAGATTATAAATGGGGAACATTAATAGGTGTCAGACCGACAAAAATTGTCGGAAGATTTTTAAAAATGGGATTATCTTATGAAAAAATTCGGGAAATTTTGAAAAATATATATTTAGTAAGTGATGAAAAAGTAAATCTTCTTATAAATATTGTAAAAAGACAAATTCCTTATCTTGATAAAGAAACAATAGGAATATATATAGGAGTTGCTTATTGTCCTACAAAATGTACATATTGTTCGTTTCCGGCATATCTGCTGAAAGGAAAGTATGCCGAAAGATATGATGAATATTACGAATCTTTGCTGAAAGAAATTAAGGAAATAGGTACTCTTACTAAAAATCTTGACTTGAAGATAAGTACGATATACATTGGAGGAGGGACCCCTTCTATTTTGTCGGCAAAAGAAATTGAAACATTACTGGATACTGTAAAATCAAGTTTTGAACTTGGGAATTTGAAAGAATTTACATTTGAAGCCGGAAGAATAGACACATTAAACGAAAAAAAGCTTGAAATTATAAAAAAATCAGGTGTAAATAAAATAAGCATCAATCCTCAGTCATTTAATGAAAGAACATTGAAACTTGTGAACAGATATCACAACAGAAAGCAGTTTGACAGTGTTTACGATATTGCAAAAAGGATCGGACTTGAGATAAATATGGATTTGATACTTGGACTTCCGGGAGAAACAACCGAAGATATACTGTATACATTGGATGAAGTGAAAAAATACAATCCTGAAAATCTCACTGTTCACAATCTTGCGATAAAAAACGCAAGTAAACTGAATGAAGAAAATTACAGGCATGAAATTGAACTTGATTATGAGAAAATATTTGAAAAACTGGATAAAATAACCGAAAGCAAAAAACTTTATCCTTATTATATGTACAGGCAGAAAAACAGTTTTCAGTGGGGAGAAAATCTTGGATATTCCGTAGACGGAGCAGAATCGGTATATAATATCGAGATGATAGAAGAAAATAAAATAATAATAGGAATCGGGGCAGGGGCAATAACAAAACTTATTTGGAGCGAAGGAGAAAAAAATAATATAAAAAGGCTCATAAATCCTAAAGATCCTTTGGTCTGGATAAATGAACTGGACGACAGGCTCGAAAACAAGAAAAAAGAAATAACTTATGTTGTGGAGAAATTTATTAACAAAAAATAAAAGGAAAAAATTTAATTGAGAGGGAGTGGAATATGAAAATAAAGCATGTTATTATTTTTGTTATACTTTTAGTTTTAGGGAATTTTTTAAGATTATTCATTGAGGATCATAATATTCCGGACATTAAAATAAATGAAGAAATATCCTATCAAAAAGAAAATGCCCAGAAAGAAAATGATTTATCAAAAACAAAAGAAAAATTTGATATAAACAGTGTAGGATATGATGAACTTCTAAAATTGGGGTTTCCTAAGTCAAAAGCCGAAAAACTTGTAAATTTCAGAGATGAAATAGGGATTATTTCGGATATGGAAGAATTGAAAAATATTTCCAAATTCGGCGAGGCGGGAATAAAGCAGGCAAAAAAATATTTATTTGTAGACAAGGAAAAAATAAAAAATCCCGAAGAAAATTACAACGGTAGAACTTATACAGTTTTTAATATAAATGATGCGGATGAGGAACGGCTTAAAATGATAGGGTTTACAAAAAAGGAGATAAAAAAACTTTTGCCTGAAATAAATAAAGGAAATATACGTTCCAATATCGATTTGGAAAAAATAATCGGAAGCGAAAAATATGAAAAAATCGAAAAAAGAATAAAATTTAGTGAATAACATAAATAAAATTTAAAAAAATTGTCTTCTCTAACGACTGAAAATATTGACTTTTAGAAAAAATAGTAAAAAAAGTAAAAATAATAGTTGACATATTCGATGAAATTTATTAAAATAATACAGTAAGTGGTTAGCCCGAGTGGTGAAATTGGTAGACGCAACGGACTCAAAATCCGTCGATAGTGATATCGTGCCGGTTCGACTCCGGCCTCGGGCACCAATAAAATATAAAATTAGTTAAATTATTGAATATAAAGAGGCAGTTTAAGAGGTTGTCTTTTTTTTGTTAATTTATAAATGAAATTTCAGGAGGAAAAAGATGAGTACTTTAAAATATTTGGAAAAGCTGATTGAAATACCTTCGCCGACAGGTTATACAAGAGAGGTTACCGAATATATCCTAAAAGAAGTTCGGAATATGGGATACGAAGCTGTTAGAACAAATAAAGGCGGTGTTATTGTTACGTTAAAAGGAAAAGATGATACTAAGCATCGTGTTGTAACAGCTCATGTAGATACACTGGGAGCCATTGTGAGAGCGGTTAAATCCGACGGACGTTTGAAAATGGATAAAATCGGAGGATTTCCGTGGAATATGATAGAAGGGGAAAACTGTTTTGTGCATGTGGCAAGTACGGGAAAAACAGTAAGTGGGACAATACTGATCCATCAGACAAGTACACATGTATATCGTGATGCCGGAACTGCAGAACGCACACAGAACAATATGGAAGTCAGACTGGATGAAAAAGTTACAAGCAAGGAAGAAACAAAGGCTTTGGGTATAGAAGTGGGAGATTTTATTTCTTTTGATCCCCGTATGACAGTCACTGAAAACGGATTTGTTAAGAGTCGTTTTCTTGATGATAAAGTAAGTGCTGCAATATTGCTTAATCTGTTGAAAATATATAAGAAAGAAAATATTGAGCTGCTGAATACGACTCATTTTATGTTCAGCTGCTTTGAAGAAGTGGGACACGGAGCAAACAGTAGTATACCTACAGAAGTTACAGAATATTTGGCAGTTGACATGGGAGCAATGGGAGATGATCAGCAGACAGATGAATATACTGTGTCCATCTGTGTAAAAGATGCTTCAGGACCTTATAATTATGAGTTTCGTCAACATCTTGTAAAACTGGCTAAAGAAAATAATATTCCGTTTAAACTTGATATTTATCCTTATTACGGTAGTGATGCTTCGTCAGCAATGAGAGCAGGAGCGGAAGTAAAGCATGCCCTATTGGGAGCAGGAATAGAGTCCAGTCATTCTTATGAGCGTACTCACAAGGACTCGATAGAAGCGACTGAAAGACTTGTAGATGCCTATTTGAGAAACGGATTAGTGAAATAGAAAAAAATGAAAAATTTGTTTTATATATGAAATGAAATTTTATAAAGTCAATCTATGTATTGTTTATATGATACATAGATTTTTTTGTATTATTGGGGTATAATAAAAGTGGAATTTTAAAAAATGGATAACAGCTGTCGGTATAAATAAATTAACTAAATTAATAATGTTGTTAAAAAATAATAAGAATTTTTAATAAGGAGAACAAAAATGAAACTGTTTTTTATGAATGATTACGGAAAAGGAGCACATCCTAAAGTTTTACAGAATTTAATTGATAATAATGAAAGTGTTCAGGTAGGATACGGATTTGATGAGTTGTCGAGTCGGGCAAAAGAGAAAATCAGAAAAGCCTGCAAAAGAAATAATGCGAAAATCTATTTTTTGACAGGCGGTACTCAAACTAATGCAGTAGTGATTAATTCGCTGCTTCGATCATATGAAGGAGTCATTTCGGCAAATACAGGACATATAAATGTACATGAAGCAGGTGCGATAGAAATAACAGGTCATAAAGTAATCGAATTACCTCACGAAGACGGGAAGTTGACATCTAAAGAAGTAAAAGAATATTTAGACGCATTTCATAAAGATGAAAATAAATCTCATATGGTAATGCCGGGAATGGTCTATATTTCTTTTCCTACAGAGTACGGAACATTGTATTCAAAACAGGAACTGAACAGTTTGTACCAGTTATGTCAGGAATACAGGATTCCTTTGTTTATTGACGGAGCAAGACTGGGATATGGACTTGCAGCACCCGAATGTGATATGGATTTACCGACTTTAGCAGGATTGTGTGATGTTTTTTATATAGGAGGCACTAAAATCGGAACTTTATCAGGAGAAGCCGTTGTTTTCAGTAATCCTGAAATTATGCCTGATAATTATGTGACGATTATTAAGCAAATGGGAGCATTGTTAGCAAAAGGGCGTTTGTTGGGAGCACAGTTTGATGCTCTGTTTACAGATGATCTGTATTTTGAAATAAGTAAAAATGCTATAAAAACTGCTCATTTATTAAAACAGACTTTGAAAGAAAAAGGTTATCGTTTTTACATTGATTCGCCGACAAATCAGCAGTTTATTATAATTGATAATGACAAAATGGACGAACTTCATGAAAAAGTCCAATTTGCCTATTGGGAAAAATACGACGAAAATCATACAATAATCCGTTTTGTAACAGACTGGTCCACAAAAGAAGAGGATGTACGTAAATTGATTGAGCTTTTATAGAGTTTTTCAGTTATAGTGAATAAAATAGAAATTAACGAAAAAGTACATTTATAAAAATGGGAAAGCAGAGTAAGTAAAAAAATATAGAAAATAGAGTTGAAAATATGCTAAAATAAAAAAAATTGTAAATAAAAATAACAACTGAAAATATTACATCTAATTAGTGTGTATCAAGTAAAGTTTATATTAGGAGTTATATAAATGAGTTTATATGAAAATTATGAGCATAAAATAAAAGAGATATACAGTGAACTGAGAAAATCAGAAAAAAAAGTAGCTGACTATATTTTAGCCAATAAGATTAAAATTGAGAAAATGGGATTGGAAGAGATAGCGGAAAACAGTAAAGTCAGTACACCGACAGTAATAAGATTTACAAAAGCTTTAGGTTATGAGGGATTTAAGGATTTTAAGACAGAACTTTTAAAATCGGGAAGACAAAACCAAAATGATTATGATAATATAGATTTATTATTGGACTTACATATTACAAAAAACGATAATCTGGAAGATATACCAATAAAACTCGTAGGACTTACAATAAAAGCATTGGAAGAAACTTTAAAATTTTTAAATTATGAAATTTACGAAGAAGCAATAAAATTGATAACAAATGCAAATACAATAGATATTTACGGAGTAGGAAATTCAGGAAGTATAGGAAATGATTTTGCAAGTAAATTATTAAGAATAGGGCTTAATTGCAGAGCATATCCTGATAACCATTTACAGCAACTGTGTGCCTGCCATTTGGGCAAAAAAGATTTGGCGATAGCAATATCTCATTCGGGAGAAACAAGAGATACTGTTGATGCTTTGAGAATAGCAAAGGAATCAGGAGCTAAAACGCTTGTATTAACTAATTTTAAAGCTTCGGTAATAACTAAATATGCAGATATTTCATTGTTTACAGGAGATACCGAAAGTACTTTTTACAGCGAAACAATGTCTTCAAGAATGTCGCAGCTGGCATTGGTTGATATGCTTTATATGGGAGTTTTGTTGAGTGATTATAACAAATATGCAAAAAGACTGGATAAAATAAATAATTTGACGATAGGAAAAATATATTAAATGACATATTAATTAGAAAAAGAGGTACAGAAAGTAATGTATCTCTTTTTTGTATTTTTTATACATATATCTATTGACTTTGTATAAAATCGTGGTATAATATTTTTGTAAATAAAATACATAAAAAAATATAAAAGTATAAAAAATACAAAATACAAAATAGGAGGATATGTTATGAGTAAAATGACTTTAACAGAAGTTGTAAAAAAAGGATTGAAAATGAAAAAAGAAGAAAGAGCTTCTATGCTTGGAATAGGTCCTATGTCAAAAATATTGATAAAAGCGAGTATTCTACTAGCGAAAGAAAAGGATTTTCCGTTAATATTTATAGCGAGCAGAAATCAGGTAGATTCTAAAGAATTAGGAGGAGGATATGTATGTAACTGGGATCAGAAAGCATTTTCAAACGCAATAAAAGAAATCGCAAATGAAGCAGGTTTTGACGGATTGTATTATTTATGCAGAGATCACGGAGGGCCTTGGCAAAGAGATAAAGAGAGAAAAGATCATCTTCCTGAAGAAGAAGCGATGAAGCTGGGAAAACAGTCATATATTGCCGATTTGGAAAACGGATTTGACTTGCTGCATATCGATCCTACAAAAGATCCTTATATTGTGGGAAAAGTTATAGATGTAAATGTAGTATTGAGAAGAACTGTAGAATTGATAGAATATGTGGAAAAGGAAAGAATAGCAAGAAAATTGCCGGAAATAAGCTATGAAGTAGGAACTGAAGAAACAAACGGAGGATTGACTTCAGTTGAATCGTATGAATTTTTTATTCAGGAGCTGTTAAAAGAATTGGATAAAAAAGGATTGCCACATCCATGTTTTATTGTAGGGCAAACAGGGACTTTAACAAGATTGACTGAAAATGTAGGGCATTTTAATGCAAAAGCTTCAAAAGAATTATCCGATGTTGCAAGAAAATATGAAGTAGGATTAAAAGAACACAATGGTGATTATCAGGATGAAGCAATTCTGTTGGCTCATCCGGCATTAGGAATAACTGCTATGAACGTAGCACCGGAATACGGGACTGTGGAAACAAGAGCATACTTAAAATTAGTAGAATTGGAAGAAATGCTTTTCGCAGAAGGAATAATTTCTAAAAAATCGAATTTGAAAAATTGTATCAGAAAAGAAGCTGTTGCAAGCAGAAGATGGGAAAAATGGATGACAGACGATACAGTTTCAAAATCTACAGAAGAACTTTTACGGGATGAAAATATTATAAATACAATAACTGATATAAGCGGACATTATACATTTAACAATGATAATGTAAAAAAAGAAATAGAAAATCTATTTGAAAATTTGGCGGAGGCAGGAGTAAATGCTGAAGAATATGTAATATACAAATTAAAAGAATCATTGGACAGATATGTAGAATGCTTTAATTTAAAAGGTTATACAAGCAGATTGAAAAAATAAACGGTGATTAAGTAAAATAAGATTTAAACGGCATTTACTTCTTATGGACAATAATAGAATATTGAAAATTTTAAATAAACAATAACAAAAAATAAAAATAAATAAAGAACTTGACAAAATAATAAAATGTGGTAAAACATATTAAAGAATAAAATTCACAAAGTACAAGGAGGTCTATTCGTGGTAAATGTAAGTGATTTAATAAATGAAAATCTTATTTATCTTAATTTTGATGCAGCTGATAAAGAAGCTGTGTTAAGCGGATTAGCTAAAATAATTTCAGAAGAGAAAAAGTTATGTGATGAAAAATATGGAGAAAAAGAAGCGTTGGAAGGTTATATAGGATCATTGCATGAAAGAGAGGAAACTTTTTCAACAGCTGTAGGATTTTCTTTTGCAATACCTCACGGGAAGTGTAAGTATGTAAAACAGGCATGTTTAGCTTATGCGAGATTAAATAATGAAATTTCGTGGGCTGATGATGAGAGTGCTAAACATATATTTATGATAGGTGTATCAGAAGAAAATGCAGGAAATGAGCATTTAGAGATTTTAATAAAATTATCTACAGCAATATTGGAAGATGATTTTAGAGAGAAACTGAATAAAGCTGAAACAGAATCGGAAGTAATGAAATTATTGAAAGATTATTCTTCTAAAGAAAGAACAGTTTAAAAATAAAATAATAAAAAGGATGTGGGAAAAATGAAAATAGTAGGAATAACTGCCTGCCCTTCAGGAGTGGCGCATACTTATATGGCAGCAGAAGCCTTGAAAAAAGCTGCGATAGCCAGAGGTCATGAAATAAAAGTTGAAACGCAGGGACAAATAGGATTGGAAAATGAAATTACTCAGGAAGAAGCAAATGCAGCTGATGTTGTAGTCTTAACAACAGACATAGGATTAAAAAATACGGAAAGATTTAACGGTAAACCTATTGTAAGAATAGGAATAAGTGATTTGGTAAAAAAGGCTCCGGCGTTAGTAGAAAAAATAGAAGAAGCATTGAAAAGCAGAAAATAATATAATTTGAAGAAATTTTGTGAATCAGCATTAAAAATAATATTTAATTTTAAAGAGGAGGAATTATGTTAGGATTGTTAAAAAATACCAAGCAACATTTAATGACCGGGGTTTCTTATATGATACCTTTTGTGGTTGCAGGTGGAGTTTTATTGGCATTAGCGGTTATGATTTCAGGTAAAGCGGCAGTTCCTGAAACGGGGTTTTTGAAAAATATGTCCGATATAGGTATAGCCGGATTGACGCTGTTTATTCCTGTTTTAGGAGGATTTATAGCTTATTCGATGGTAGACAGACCGGGGATAGGTCCGGGAATGATTGGAGCTTATTTGGCAAACAGTAAAGGAGGAGGTTTCTTAGGTGGAATAATAGCAGGGCTTATAGCCGGGATAGTTGTATATTATTTGAAAAAAATAAAAGTTCCCAAAGTAATGAGTTCTGTAATGCCTATATTTATAATTCCTTTAGTGGGAACGTTTATAGTGGGAATGATAATTCTGTTGTTCATAGGTGAACCTATAGGGGCGTTTATGAAAGGATTGGAAGTATGGTTGAGCGGAATGCAAAACAGTTCTAAAATTGTATTAGGTATAATATTGGGAGCAATGATTGCTTTTGATATGGGAGGTCCTCTTAATAAAACGGCATTCTTCTTTGCGGTAGCAATGATACCTACTAATCCGACATTAATGGCTGCAGTTGCTACAGCAGTATGTACACCGCCTTTAGGATTGGCATTAGCTACATTTGTTGCCAAAAATAAATTTACAGTTGCTGAACAGGAATCTGGAAAAGCTGCTTTAATAATGGGTTGTATAGGAATAACCGAAGGTGCGATTCCTTTTGCGGCAGCAGATCCTATAAGAGTTCTTCCTTCTATTATGGCAGGAGGTTCTGCAGCAGCGGTAACATCTTTATTATTAGGAGCGACAAATCAGGCAGCTTGGGGAGGATTGATAGTATTGCCTGTTGTTACTAACAGAATAGGTTATATAATAGCTGTTATAGTCGGATCAGTTGTTACTGCTCTTGTTGTGGCAGTGCTGAAGAAAACTCAAGAAAATAAAGTTGTTGTAGAAGAAAATACCAAAAATGAAGATCTTGAATTGGATATAACATTTTAATATATAATTAAAATTCGGATTATAAGAAAGTTGTCTCATAAATCTCTGAAATTCTGTAATCGGGGAAGAAACAAAAAACAGAGTGGAGGTTAGATTTCGTTTGAGACAACTTCTTTTAATTAAACAATTTTTATCCTGTATTTTTTTAATTCTTTTATTGCAGAGTCGGAAATATTACTGTCTGTGATAAGACAGTCAAACATTTTCAAATTTGAAAAATTATATTTCCCGTCCTGATCGATTTTTGATATTTCGGTAATTAAATATTTATTTTTACTTGTATTCATTATCGCTACTTTGGTTAGACCGTCATCCTGCTCATATGTAGAAACATTTCCGTTGTAAGTGTTGATTCCTATTGTACCGATAAAGCATCTGTCTACATTGAAATTATTGATTTGATTAATAGAAGAAATTCCTACAAAACCGTCAATGATATTGTTGCATGTGCCTCCTATTCCTATCAATTTTATTTTGGAGTCCGGATTTAGGGAGATAAGGTGCATGATATCAATCATATTGGTAATAACTGTTATTTCCCAGTTGTTTTTTATCAGCTCGTGAGCAAGAATATAATTTATGGAAGAAATATCCAAAAATATACTTTCTTTAGGCTTTAAAAATTTTAAAGCTTTTTGAGCTATTTTTTGTTTGGCATCCAGGTTTTTTGAAATTCTTGAAGTTATAGTTACTGTTTCTGCCAATTTTCTTTTTTTAACAGCTCCGCCGTAAGTTCTTTCCAAAATACCGTTTTCTTCAAGTTTGCTTAAATCTTTTCTTATAAGATCTTTTGAGACATTGAATTTTTTGCTTAATTTATTTACTTCGACTTTTCCTTCCTGATTGATGAGATGTATTATTTCGTCCAGCCTTTCAGATACAAACATAAATTTGACCTCCTGAATTTATTTATCTTTTTTATTAATTAAAATTATAATATTATTATATATCATAGAAATATTATTATCAATATAAAATAAAAACAATAATAAACAATAAAAAACTTGACAAAATAATAAAAAGAATGTAATATAAAATTAGAATAAAAAGTTTAATAGATTGTAGTGGAAATTTGAAACGGAGGGATTATTTTATGAATGAAAGAATCGAATTTTTAAAGAAGGAATTATTCAAAAATAAAAGAGAAATTTCAACTGAAAGAGCAGTTTTTTACACAGAAAGCCATAAAGAAACTGTCGATGAACCTGAAATAATAAGAAGAGCAAAAGCAACAAAAAATATTTTGGAAAAAATGGAAATATCTATACGTGAAAAAGAGTTGATAGCAGGTAACAGGACTATAAAACCGAGATCCGGAATTATTTCTCCTGAAATGGATCCTTATTGGATTATGAAAGAAATAGATACCATGGCAACGAGACCTCAGGATCAGTTTATATTTACTGAAAAAGATAAAAAAATATTTACTGAAAGTCTTTATCCTTATTGGAAAGATAAATCCCTAAAAGATTCTTTAAACGGAATAATACCTGAATATATCAGAAAAGCCGTGAATGAAAAAATAGTTAATCTGAATCAGACTGATAAGGGACAAGGGCATATAATACCTGACTTTGAGTCAGTTTTAAAGAACGGATACGGAAAGATAAGAGATGAAGTAAAAGAAAAGGTGGAAAATAATCCTGAAAATGAATTTTATAAAGCATCTTTAATAACATTGGAAGCCACAATCAGTCATATAAAAAGATATGAAGAATTGGCTCAAAAAATGGCTTCAGAAGAAAAAGACGAAAACAGAAAAAAAGAATTACAGAAAATATCGGAAATATCAGGAAAAATAGCTACAGAACCTGCCGAAACATTCTTGGAAGCATTGCAGCTGTTATGGTATACAAGTATAGTTTTACAAATGGAATCCAATGCCAGTTCGATTTCTTTAGGAAGAATAGATCAATATCTTTATCCTTATTATAAAAACGATATAGAAAAGGGAGAAGATAAAGAAAAATTAAAAGAATATCTTGAAGCATTTTATATAAAAACTAATGATGTAGTATTGTTAAGAAGCGAACACAGTGCTAAATTTTTTGCAGGATTTCCTTCTGGATATACAGCTTTATTAGGAGGAGTAAACATATACGGACAGTCTGCCGTAAATGAACTATCATATTTGTGTTTGGAAGCATATCATGACATACGTTTACCTCAACCGAATCTGGGAATAAGAGTAAATGATATTGAGCCTAAAAAATTTATTAAGAAAACTTGTGAAACAATAGCTTTGGGAACAGGGATTCCTCAATTGTTTAACGATGAAGTAGTTATACCGTCATTTTTATCAAGAGGAGTTTCGCTTGAAGATGCGAGAGATTATTCAGTTGTGGGATGTGTAGAGCTTTCTATTCCGGGGAAAACATACGGATTACATGATATAGCGATGTTAAATATATTGAAAATAATGGAAAAAGTTCTTTATAATAACGAAAATTCCGAAAATTTAACTTTGGATAAAATAAATGAGGAAATAAAAGAATCTATTTCCTATTATGTAAAATTAATGGCTGAAGGAAGTAATATTGTAGATGAGGGACATAAAAAATATGCTCCTGTACCTTTACTTTCTACGATAGTAAAAGATTCTCTTGAAAAGGGAAAAGATATAACTGCCGGAGGAGCAAGATATAATTTTTCAGGAGTTCAGGGAATCGGATTGCCTAATTTATGTGATTCGTTAATGATAATAAAAAAATTCGTTTTCGATGAAAAAAAATATACATTTAAAGAAGTTATCGAGGCATTAAAAAATAACTATGAAGGAAATATTTATGAAAAAATGAAAAATGAATTCATAAGTGATGAAACAAAATACGGAAATGACATAGATGAAGTTGATAATATAAGTGTGGAAGTATTGAGATATTACTGTAAAGAAGTAGAAAAATATAAAAACCCGAGAGGAGGAATATTCATACCCGGTTCATATACAGTTTCGGCACATATTCCTTTAGGAGAAGTAGTGGGAGCTACTCCTGACGGCAGACTTTCAGGTGAGCAATTGGCAGATGGAGGATTGTCTCCTATGTTCGGTAGAGATATATTCGGACCGACAGCTGTTTTAAAAAGTTTAAGTAAATTGGATAATGTTCTTCTGACTAACGGAAGTTTACTGAATGTAAAATTAAGTCCTTCAGCCGTAAAAACCGAAGAGGGAATAAATAAATTTGTAAACTTTATTTATGCGTATATGAAATTAAAACTGACACATATTCAGTTTAATGTAATAGGAGTCGAAACATTGAAAAAAGCACAAGTTGAACCTGAAAAGTACGGAAACCTTGTCGTAAGAGTTGCCGGATACAGTGCTTTCTTCAGTGAATTAAATAAAAAAATACAGGACGACATTATTCACAGAACAGAACACGGATTATAATAAAAAATAAGATATAGAGAGGAGAGATATATCTTAAAAATTATGAATAACAGAAAAGGATTAATATTTAATATTCAGAGATATTCTTTAAATGACGGAGAAGGGATAAGAACCATAGTATTTTTTAAAGGATGTCCGTTAAGATGTCCGTGGTGTTCCAATCCTGAATCTCAAAGTTTTGAAACAGAGTATATGAAAAGCAATGTGAATGGAAATATAAAAACAATAGGAAAATGGTATACTGTTGATGAAATAATAAAGGAGGTATTGAAAGACGAAGTGTTTTTTAATACTTCCGGTGGAGGAGTAACACTTTCAGGAGGAGAAGTTTTAGCTCAAGGAGAATTTATAGAAGAACTTTTAAAAGAATTAAAAGAAAATGATATAAATACTGCAATAGAAACTTGCGGATACGGGAGTATAAATGTGTTAAAAAAAATACTGCTCTATGTGGATACTGTTTTCTTTGATTTGAAAATAACAAATAATCAAAAATCAAAAGAAATTATAAAAGGAGATTTTGATACAATAAAGAAAAACTTTATAGAATCAACTAAAAGTAATAGAGTAATACCGAGAGTGCCTTATATACCTGGATATACAGATGATATTGAAAATATAGATGAGATATTAAATATTGTGAAAAAATGTAATTTAAAAGAAATTCATGTTTTACCTTATCATAATTACGGAATGTCCAAATATGAAGGATTGGGTCGGGAATATGAACTGAAAAATACTGAAATTCCTAAAAAAGAAACTATGGAAAAAATAAAAAAATATATAGAAAACAAAGGCTTTAAAGTAATAATAGGAGGTTAGAATGGAATATTTTTTAGATACGGCTGATATTGAAGCTATTAAGAGAATTAACGAAATTTTTCCTTTGAAAGGAGTAACTACAAATCCTTCGATAATTGCAAAGGAAAAAAGAGATTTTAAAGATATTATAAATGATATTTATAATATTATAGGAAAAGAGAAAGTTGTTCATGCACAGGCAGTAGGTTCTACAGCTGATATTATTGTAAAGGAAGTAAATTTACTGAGAGATACTTTCGGAGAAAATATTTATGCAAAAATTCCGGTAACTTTTGAAGGAATAAAAGCAATGAAAATTCTTTCAAAAGACGGACATAAAATAACTGCAACGGGGATATTGTCCTCTCAGCAAATAATAATGGCTGCTGAAGCAGGTGCGGAATACATGGCTCCTTATATAAACAGATCGGATAATATAGGAGAAAGCGGAGTAGAAATAGTGAGAGATGCTTATAAAATATTGGAAAAGATAAAAAAAAGCGATGAAGAATGTTTGAAAAAATATAAAAGAGTATTTGAACCGAAAATATTGGGAGCATCTTTTAAAAATGTAAGACAGGTACATGAAACAATGTTAGCAGGATCAAAATCAGTAACGGTTTCTCCTGATATATTTGAAAGACTTATATATCATCCTTATACTGACTGGAGTATGGATACTTTTAATTCCGATTGGGAAAAAGTATACGGAGAGAAGAATTTACTTGATTTATTATAAAGAATTTACTAAAAATATTAGAATCCTCTTTGTAGAGTTGTATCTAAATTTTTGAAATTTGCTGATTATGAAAATATCTGAATTTTTTGAAAATACAGTTTCTGTATTTTTAAGAGAACTTTTATTAAAGTATATTTTACAGCTCATTCTGTTTAATATACTTTTTATTTTAAAACTATAAAATGAAAAGTTTTTCAAAAAGTGTTAGCAAATTGTGAAAAAAATTTTCTTTTTGCTATTGACTTTTTTTAAAATTGTGGTATAACATTGTTAACAAATAACGAACAGACAAAACAGATTACTAACAAATTGTTATTATTTTAATAAATTTTTAGGAGGAAAAAATGGCTAAGTTAGACGAAATTACAAGAGAATCTTGGATTTTAAGTACTTTTCCCGAATGGGGAACATGGTTAAACGAAGAAATTGAAGAGACAAAAGTTGAACCCGGAACAGTAGCAATGTGGTGGCTTGGAAACATGGGATTATGGGTAAAAACCGAAGGAAATGCAAATATTTGCATGGATTTGTGGGTTGCCACAGGAAAAAGATCGGCAAAAAATAAATTGATGAAACCTAAACATCAACATCAGAGAGCAGTAGGATGTGTAGCATTACAACCGAATTTGAGAACAACCCCTTGTGTTATAGATCCTTTTGCAATAAAAGATTTGGATGCTTTACTTGCAACACATTCTCACAGTGATCATATAGATCAGAATGTAGCTGCTGCAGTTTTAAAAAATTGTCCTGAAGCGAAATTTATCGGGCCTAAAACTTGTACAGATATTTGGAGAAAATGGGGAGTTCCTGAAGAAAGACTTGTAACTGTAAGACCTGGAGAAGAATTAACTATTAAAGATGCAAAAATAAAAATGTTGGAATCTTTTGACAGAACAATGTTACTTACAGTTGCAGAAGATGTTGTTTTAAAAGATAAATTACCGCCTGATATGGATGATATGGCAGTAAACTATTTGATAGAAACAACAGGCGGAAATATCTATAATGCCGGAGATTCTCACCATTCAAATTATTTTGTGAAACACGGAAACGAAAATAAAGTCGATGTAGCTTTTGTAGGATACGGAGAAAATCCTAGAGGAATGACTGATAAATTAACTTCTTCAGACGTGTTGAGAGTGGCTGAAGAGTTGAAAACACAAGTAGTTATACCTTTACATCATGATATTTGGTCCAACTTTATGGCTGATCCTAAAGAAATTACATTATTATGGAACTACAGAAAAGACAGAATGAAATATAAATTTAAACCTTATATATGGCAACCTGGAGGGAAATTTGTATTCCCTGATAATAAAGACGATATGGAATACATGTATCCGAGAGGATTTGAAGACGCATTTACAATAGAGCCTGATTTGCCGTTTAAATCGTTCTTATAATTACATTGTGAGGGCTCATTGCGACCCTCATACTCCCGCTATCGGCGTTCTACGCGACTGCGCCGACTCCGAAAATGCGGGGGGCTTAAAAAATTAATATAAAAGAAGAAAAAGGAGAATAAGAAAATGAATATTTTATTATTAATTGGAACATGGTTCGGGAAGAATATCCTGACTAAACCGGAATTTTTTGTAGGGTTATTGGTATTTATAGGTTATCTTTTCATGGGTAAAAAAATATATGAAGCAGTTGGAGGATTTATTAAAGCAACTGTAGGATATATGATATTAAACGTAGGTGCTGGGGGACTGGTAACAACTTTCAGACCGATACTGGCAGCATTAAAGACAAAATTTGAACTTGAAGCGGCAGTTATAGATCCGTATTTCGGATTACAGGCTGTAGATGATGCGATTAAAGGACTTATTGCTCAGGATCCTACGAAATCTAATTTGGCAGCTTCAGTTATGATGGCATTATTAATAGGATTCATAATAAATATAATATTGGTATTATTAAGAAAAATAACAAAAGTAAGAACTTTATTTATAACAGGTCATATTATGCAACAGCAAGCTTCAACAGCGGCTTGGATGATATTCTTTTTATTTCCTCAATTTCAAAATATTAAGGGAGTAATTTTGGTAGGAATTTTTGCAGGAATATACTGGGCTGTAGGGTCTAATTTGTCAGTAGAGCCTACTCAAAGATTAACAGGTAATGCAGGGTTTGCAATCGGGCACCAACAAATGTTCGCAATCTGGTTGGCAGATAAATTGGCACCGAAATTAGGGAATCCTAAAAAGAAACTTGATGATTTGAAATTACCTAAATGGTTGTCAATGCTGCATGACGATATAATTGCAACAGGATTAATAATGATAATATTTTTCGGAATAATAATGTGGGTATTAGGACCTGAATTCTTTACTGCAAAATTTGGAAAGTGTGTAATTGAAAACGGAGTACAAACTTGTCCTGTAGTAAACCCTAACGGAGTTACGGCAGGAGCATTTGATCCTAAAAAATTATCATTCGGAACTTATATTGTTTCAACAACATTATTGTTTGCTGTTTATTTGACAATATTAAAAACAGGAGTTAGAATGTTTGTGTCTGAATTGACATTGTCATTCCAGGGAATTTCAAATAAAATATTACCGGGATCATTACCTGCAGTTGACTGTGCGGCTTCTTACGGATTCGGTTCACCAAGTGCAGTATTGTTCGGATTCCTTGTAGGAACAATAGCTCAATTTATTTCAATAGCAGGATTGCTAATATTCAAATCGCCTGTATTTATAATAACAGGATTTGTTCCGGTATTCTTTGATAATGCGACTATTGCAGTTTATGCTGATAAACGTGGAGGAGCAAGAGCTGCATTGATTTTATCCGCTTTATCAGGAGTATTACAGGTATTATGCGGAGCGGCAGCAGTAATGTTATTCCACTTAAAAGGCGGATGGCATGGAAATATTGACCAAAGTACAGTATGGTTGGCTCAAGGATATATAATGAAATATTTAGGAGTAATAGGTTATGCATTGGTAATTATTTTAATGTTACTAATTCCTCAAATTCAATATATAAAAGCTAAAAATAAAGAGCAATATTATGAAGGAACTGTTGATTTAGTAGAAGAAGAATATTAAAAAACAAAGGAAGAAAAAAGTATTTGATAATAAAATAGATAAGAGAATATTTATATTCTAAAATTAAATAAGGAAGTGGTTTTAAATGTTAAAAGTGTTGGCAGTTTGCGGAAGCGGAATGGGAACAAGTATGATTATGAAAATGAAAGTATCACAGGTATTGAAAAAATTAAACGTTGATGCTGATGTAAACTCATGCAGTATGGGTGAAGCTAAATCAGGACTTGCAAATTATGATTTGGTTTTGGCGTCTACTCATATAATCAAAGACTTAAAAGGAGGACCTAATACTAAAATGGTCGGACTTTTAAATTTGCTTGATGCAAATGAATTGGAAACAAAATTAAAAGAAGTAGGAATCGGATAAGTCTGATTTAAAATAAAACTGAATTTAAAAAATTAAAATTTGGAGGATAAAATGACTTTACTTGATTCACTGAAGGAAAATAATTCCGTCGGATTGAAAAAAGAAGCGAAAACATGGGAAGAAGCTATAGAAGCTTGCATGCAGCCGCTTCTTGATAAAGGGACTGTACAGAGAAAGTATGTAGATGCTATTATAGAAAGAACTAAAGAATTGGGACCTTTCTATATATTGGCTCCGGGACTTGCAATGCCCCATGAAAGACCTGAAATGGGAGTAAACAAAGATTGTTTCAGTTTTGTTACGTTAAAAGAACCTGTGACTTTTCCTGACGGACAGGAAGTAGATATACTGATAGGGCTTGCAGCGACAAGTACCGATATACATAACGGAGAAGCTATTCCTCAGATAGTTATGCTTTTTGATGATGATTCGGTATTTGATAAAATCAGAGCTGCAAAAGTTCCTGAAGATATTTACAAAATGATTGAAAGTAAATTATAAATCGGAAATAGTTTGAAATAAAATAATTTTAGGAACACTTGAGGGAGTTGTCTTGGATGAGGGCTCATTTTGCCCTCATACTCCCGCTATCAGTATCTGCGTAAATTTGCCGATTCTGGTAATGCGGGATTTTTTGAAAAAACTGTATTTTTTGATAATATGAAAAGATAAAAAAGATAATTTTAAAAATTTAGGAGGAAAAAATTATGGCAAGACCTTTATTACAGGTAGCATTGGATCATTCGGATTTACAGGGGGCTATTAAAGCCGCAGTGTCTGTAGGACATGAAGTAGACGTTATAGAAGCGGGAACAGTTTGTCTGTTACAGGTAGGAAGTGAACTGGTAGAAGTTTTAAGAAGTCTTTTTCCTGAAAAAATAATTGTTGCAGATACTAAATGTGCAGATGCAGGAGGAACTGTAGCGAAAAATAATGCAGTAAGAGGAGCTGACTGGATGACATGTATCTGTTCGGCAACTATTCCGACAATGAAAGCAGCTTTAAAAGCTATAAAAGAAGTACGTGGCGACAAAGGAGAAATTCAGGTTGAATTATATGGAGACTGGACTTATGAACAGGCTCAGCAATGGCTTGATGCGGGAATAAGTCAGGCTATCTATCATCAAAGTCGTGATGCTTTACTTGCAGGAGAAACTTGGGGAGAAAAAGACCTTAATAAAGTAAAAAAACTGATTGAAATGGGATTCAGAGTATCTGTAACAGGAGGATTAAGCACAGACACACTTAAGTTATTTAAAGGAGTAGACGTATTTACGTTCATTGCCGGACGTGGAATTACAGAAGCATCAGATCCTGCACAGGCTGCGAGAGATTTTAAAGCAGAAATAGCAAAATACTGGGCTGAATAGTGACAGAAAGGTTTTGTTACTGTAAAATTATAATAAAAGAGGCTGATTATGAAAGATTTGAATAAACTGAATTTAGGAATATATGAAAAAGCTCTTCCTAAAGATATTGACTGGATAGAGAGAATAAAGCTTGTAAAAGAATGTGGATATGATTTTGTTGAAATGTCTGTTGATGAAACTGACGAAAGGCTTGCAAGACTTGATTGGTCTGATGAGGAAATTAATAAAATACATGAAGCTCTTGTAAATACAGGTGTAAGAATTCCTTCAATGTGTTTTAGCGGACATAGAAGATTTCCGATGGGAAGCATGGATGAAAAAACAAGAGAAAAAGCTATGGAACTTATGCAAAAAGCTATAATTTTTGCGGATAAACTGGGTATCAGAACGATTCAAATGGCAGGATATGATGTTTATTATGAAGAAGGAAGTGAACAGACTAAAAAATATTTTACGGAAAATCTGAAAAAGGCTATAGAATGGGCTTCTTCGTATAACATAACATTGGCTATAGAAATAATGGATCATCCTTTTATAAACTCAATTACAAAATATATGGAATATTCGGAGATAATAAAATCTCCGTGGCTTAAAGTTTATCCTGATGTGGGAAATCTAACTGCATGGCCTGAAAATGATACATTGAAAGAATTGGAACTCGGTATAAAACAGGGAGAAATAGTAGCAATTCATTTAAAAGATACTTTAGCTGTAACGGATACTTTCCCGGGTAAATTCAAAGAAGTGCCTTTCGGAGAAGGATGTGTTGATTTTCCTAAAGTATTTGCCAAATTAAAAGAGTTAAACTATAAAGGACCTTTTTTGATAGAAATGTGGACTGAAAAATCCGATAATCCGATTGAAGAAGTAAAAAAAGCTAAAGAATGGATGCTTGATAAAATGAAAAAAGGAGGCTTTATCTAATGCTGGAAAAGTTAAAAGAAGAAGTTTATAAAGCGAATATGGAATTACCTGCTAAAGGGCTTGTGCTTTTTACATGGGGAAATGTAAGTGCTATCGACAGAGAAAAAGGACTGGTAGTTATAAAGCCGAGCGGTGTGGATTATGATAAAATGAAAGCCGAAGATATGGTAGTCGTGGATTTGGACGGGAAAGTTGTGGAAGGAGAGCTTAATCCTTCGTCAGATACACCTACTCACGTTGAATTGTATAAAAAATTTCCGAATATCGGAGGGATAGTGCATACTCACTCTACAAATGCTACAATATGGGCACAAAGCGGAAGAGATATTCCTGCTTACGGAACAACTCATGCAGACTATTTTTACGGACCTATACCGTGTACGAGAAAAATGACTCCTGAAGAGATCAAAGGAGAATACGAAAAAGAAACGGGAACAGTTATAATAGAAACTTTTGAAAAAAGAAATATAGATCCTAAATTTGTTCCGGCTGTGGTAGTTCACAGTCACGGTCCTTTTACGTGGGGGAAAAATGCTGCAGAAGCTGTTTATAATTCGGTTGTACTGGAAGAATTGTCAAAAATGGCAATATATACAGAGCAGATAAATAAAGATATAAAACCTATGCAACAGGAACTTCTTGATAAACATTTCTTGAGAAAACACGGAGAAAATGCTTATTACGGTCAAAAGAAAAAATAGAAATTTTAAGTCATGATATTGACTTACACAGGTTTTGAAAGGTGAACGGAATGGATGAAAAGCAAGATATAAAAACAAATCCCAACCTTGTCATAGCTTTGGGTTACTACATCAAAAATAAGAGATTGCAGAAGAATATAGGGTTGAGAGAAATGGCGGATTTGTTAAAAATAAGTCCTGCTTATTTATCTAATTTGGAGTCAGGCAAACATAGTATGACAAATCCTCTTTTGTTGAAAAAAATTTCTAAAATTTTGGAAGTCGATCATCTTAAATTGTTTAAGATAATAGGCTATACCGATAAAGATATGTCGGATTTGAAAAAAGAAATAATGTCCGAACTGGTAGAAGAAATTTCCGATATCGAAATTGGGAAAATAATAGAAGAACTTATGAAAATGGAACCCGAAAAAGTTTTTCTTGTAAAACAGTATATAGAGTTATTGAATAACAAAAATGCTTAGAGGAAAATATCTTCTAAGCATTTTTTTCTTAAATTTCAGGTTAAAAAAGAAAGGGGCTGTCTCATAATAGAAATTTTTTTCATTTTTCAGTATTTAACAAAAAATTTATACTTGATTTTGCTGATTTTGTTTTTTCATAAAAATCAAATTCTCTAATTTTTTTGTTTTGAGATAGCCTCACAATCTATTCAACATATTTACATTCTGTCAACAGTTTGTATTCCTAAAAGGCTTAATCCCTGTTTTAGGATTTCTGCAGTTTTTAATGCAAGTAATATTCTTGCTTGCATAGTTTCAGCATTTTCTTCTTTCAAAATAGGTTTTGAATTATAGAAATTGTTAAATAATTTTGCAAGTTCGAATAAATAATCGGCTATTACATTAGGTCTGTAGCTTTCATAAGATTTAACAACTACCTGAGGGAATCTCAACAGTGCAACTGCAAGTTCTCTCTCAACATCCTGCATATTGTCGAAGATAATATTTCCGTTTTTATTAATCGAGATATTTTCCGATTCCATTTTTCTTAGAATAGACATTATTCTAACATATGTATATTGTAAATATGGTCCTGTGTTTCCTTCAAAGCTTAAAACTTTTTCCCAGTCAAACAATATAGGAGAAGTTCTGTTCTGGCTCAAATCGAAATATTTTATAGCTCCTGTTCCTACAATGTCGGCAATAATTTCTTTTTCAGGTTCAGGTATATCGGGATTTTTCTCGTCGATAACTTTTTTTACGTGTTTTTTCGCCTCATCCAGTAAATCTATCAATCTGATGACATTTCCACCTCTTGTAGATAATATAACTCCGTTTGCAAATCTCATAATACCGAACCATACATGAACTTTGTCGTAATCATAAGGAGCACCTATCATTTTTGCTATTGAAAATACCTGTTTGAAGTGATCCTGCTGTCTTTCGTCAACTACGTATATGGCAAGATCTACATCTAAATCGTCTTTTCTGTATTTGATTGTAGCCAAGTCGGATGTGGAATATAAGAAACTTCCGTCTTTTTTCTGTACAATACATGGATGAAGTTTTGTATCTTCGTCAAAGAATACTACTAAAGCATCTTCGTCCTGTTTTGCAATATTTTTTTCTTTTAATTCTTCCAAAACGACAGGCATTAAATCGTTGTAAAATGACTCTCCGTTATAATAATCAAAAGTTATATCAAATCTTTTATAAATTTTGTTATATTCTTTTATGGATATATCTATAAATTCTCTCCAGAGAGCATTGTTTACTTCATCTCCCGATTGGAGTTTTCTAAGCTCTTCTCTGGCAACATCTTCAAGAGAAGGGTCTTTTTTTGCTTCGTCCGAAAACATAACATAAATTCTTTCCAATTCTTCAATGGGATCTTTTTCATAGGCTTCCCTGTTAAGCCAAAGATTATATCCCACAATAAGTTTTCCGAACTGAGTTCCCCAGTCGCCTACATGGTTGTCACCTAAAACTTTTTTAAATCCTAAAAATTGCAGAATTCTTTTTAGGGAATCTCCTATAATAGTACTTCTTAAGTGCCCGACATGCATACGTTTGGCAATATTAGGAGAAGAATAGTCTATGATGACTGTTTTGTCCGAATCCAAAAACGAGAAGTCATATTTTTCATTTCCGATTTTTTTAGTTTCATTATCGAGAAAAGAGTTTTTTAAGTAAATATTTATAAATCCGGGACCTGCAATTTCCATTTTTTCGATAATATCATTTTTTTCAAAATTTTCTATAATTTCATTCGCAATTTCTCTCGGATTTTTTCCTAAAATTTTTGAAGTTACCATTGCAAAGTTTGTTTGAAAATCACCAAATTCTTTTTTTGTAGAATTTTGAATGTCGATTTTATCCGAGAAATCTTCTTTGAAAATATTCTGTATATTTTTCTCAAATAATTTTTTCAACTGAATATTAAGTAATTCCATATTTTCCGTACTATATATTTTTAAAAATGAATATTATTGTAAAGATTCATAATAAAAATATATACCTCCTTTCCTAAAAAGTCTTTTATTTTTCTTGAAATTATTATATACTATATTTAAGAAATTTACAATTAATTAAAGAGAAAAATTATGAAAAGGAAATAATTTCATTGAGAAACAATCTTGGTTTAATTACAGTTTAATGGAATTGGTGTATAATCTTTTTAGATCGAAAAGATCTGAAACCTCAATTAACCCCCCCTTTTATAAGACCTCTTTAATTAGAGGTCTTTTTTACAAATTTCAAAAGATAACGGAGGAAACAAAATGAGTAACAATTATAGAAACAGTTACAGAAATAATCACAAGAAAGGAATATCAAGCAGCACAAAAAATGTTATATTGCTGTTTATATTTTCGGGAATATTGACAGGAGCAGCAGTTTTTTTTATGCAGGATAAAATACCGGCATTGAAAAATGAAGTCGAAACATTGAAAACTGAAAAACAGAAAAAAGAAAATGAATTGAAAAATATAGAAAGTACACTTTCAGAAAAAGAAAAAAGTTACAATGAATTAAAAAGCAAAGTAGATAAAAAATAGAAATATTTTATCGGAATCAATAAATCGAAAGGAAAGAACATGAAAAAGTTGATATTGGGAATAATAACAGTTTTAAGTTTAGGAATGATAGGATATTCGGGAGGCATAGTATTCAATAGTGTAAAAGGTAATCTTGATAAAAGTTCTCTTGAAAAAGATATAAAAAAGCTGGATGAAAGTATAAAAGAAAAAAGTACTTTGTTAGCTGAAGTGAAAGCAAAAGATGCAGAATTGAGAAAGCATTACAATCAAATAAGACAGGAAAAAGGGATAAAAGTTGTTTACTTGACATTTGATGACGGTCCTACTCCGAACAATACTCCGAGAATACTCGAAATATTGGAAAAAAATAATATAAAAGCGACATTTTTTGTTATAGGACAAAACCCTGATATGTACAAACAAATAGTGGATCAGGGGCATACCATTGCTATACATACTTATTCTCATGAATATAAACAGGTTTACGCTTCTGAGGATGCTTTTTTCCAGGATTTATATAAATTGAGAGATCTTATTATAGAAAAAACGGGAGTAAATCCTAAAGTTACAAGATTTCCGGGAGGTTCAAGTACGACGAGAGTTTCCAAACCTATAAAACAGGCTATTATAAACAGACTGACAAAAGAAGGTTATGTTTATCAGGATTGGAACTGTGACAGTACAGATGCTTCAGGAAATAAGGTTCCTGTAGAAAAACTTGTAAAAAACGGTGTATGTAATGTAAGAGAAGTAAATCTTCTAATGCACGATGCTTATGCTAAAACGACTACTGTAGAAGCATTGCAGCAAATAATAGATGCTTACAGAGCTAAGGGATATATATTTGAAACATTGACAGTGGACAGTCCGAAATTTCAACACGTTAAACAGCCTGAAAACGTTGATTAAGAGGGAGCTGCTAAGGTTAGTCTAAGTGGAAAAATTGTTTTATCATGTTATAATATTTTGCCGAAAAATTAAAATTGGAGGAAAATAACGATGAAAAAAACAATAACTATACTTATGGGATTAATTTTAACCTTATTTATATCATTACCGATAAAAGGAAATAATAAAAAATTAACAGATGATTTGAAAAAAAGTGAAAATAAAGTAAAAACGTCAGAAAATCGTGATGACATCTATGATGAAGAAATAAAAGAAGAATTAGCTAAATATTCTTACTTTCAAACAGGAACAGCTTCTTTTTACGGAGGAAAGTGGCATGGAAGAAAAACTGCCAACGGAGAAATTTTCGATACTTATAAATTGACGGCAGCTCACAAAACTTTACCTTTCGGAACGAGAGTAAGAGTAACAAATTTGAGTAACGGAAAGTCGGTAGTAGTAAGAATAAATAACAGAGGTCCTTATTCTAAAGGAAGAATTATAGATTTGAGTCAGGCAGCGTTTTCAAAAATTGAAAACATGAGTAAAGGTGTTACAAAAGTAAAACTTGAAATAGTAAAATAAAAATACTGAAAAGAAAGGCGGGTCATTTGTGTTAAAAGGTAAAATTGCATTAGTAACGGGTGGAGCAAGAGGAATCGGAAAAGAAATTGTTTTAAGATTTGCGGAAAACGGAGCGACAGTTATTTCGGGAGATTTGATAGATCCCGACTACAGTCATGAAAATGTTTCCCATATAAAGCTTAATGTAACTGACAGAGAAAATATAAAAGAGGTAGCCGCTCAGCTAAAAGAGAAATACGGTAAACTCGATATATTGGTCAATAATGCGGGAATAACAAGAGATTCTTTATTGCAAAGAATGAAAGAACAGGACTGGGATCTTGTTGTGGATATTAATCTAAAAGGTGTTTACAATGTTATGCAGGGTATGGTTTCGTTATTACTCAAAAGTAACGGAGCCAGTGTAATAAACATGGCTTCTGTTGTGGGACTTGACGGAAATGCAGGGCAGACAAACTATTCCGCTACAAAAGGCGGAGTTATAGCTATGGCTAAAACATGGGCAAAAGAATTCGGAAGAAAAAATCTGAGATCCAATGCTATTGCACCGGGATTCATAAAAACAGACATGACTCATGAATTGCCTGAAAAAGTGGTCGAATCTGTCTTGGAAAATACACCGCTCAGAAAAATGGGTGAAGCTTCCGATGTGGCAGATGCAGCTTTATTCCTTGCAAGTGATTTGTCAGGATTTATAACAGGTCAGGTTATAAGAGTTGACGGCGGACTTAATTTATAAGGTGTCGGTATGTCAAAAAAACCGAAAATATATGCGTACCTTTTAACGGAAACAAATGAAAGAGGTATAATTTATACTTGGGAAGAATGTCAAAATAAAGTAAAAGGCAAAAAAGCAAGATATAAATCTTTTAAAACTGAGGATGAAGCTTCGGCATGGTTAAAAAGCGGTGCTGAATATGAATCAAAAGAAAAAAAAGATGAAAAATTTGACGAATTAATCTCGAAATTGGACAGAAAAGCAGTATATTTTGATGCGGGAACAGGACGAGGAAAAGGCGTCGAAGTAAGAATAACCGATTTTAACGGAGAATCCTTATTGTATAAAGTTTTAGATAAAAAGAAAATAAACGATTTCGGCAATTATTATTTATCAAAAGGAAGAACCAATAATTTCGGCGAACTTACAGGATTGTATGCAGCATTGAAATATGCTTTAAAATATGATATAAATAAAATATGCGGAGACAGTTCCCTTATTATAGACTACTGGTCAAAAGGTAGATATAATAAAGACGGATTGGAAGAAGATACTATTAACCTTATAAAAAGAGTAACTTTAATGAGAAGTGAATTTGAAAAGAAAAAAGGTAAAATAGAAAAAATTTCCGGAGATGTAAATCCCGCTGATTTAGGGTTTCACAAATAAAATTTAAAACACGGAGGCTTTGAAAATGAAAAAAATTGCAGTATTTTTATTAATGTGTATGATGTTTACTTTAGGCTCGGCAGCAACTAAAAAAACAACATCCGGTAGAAAAAAAGTAACAGATAAAGAATATAGCGGACAGTATATAAAAGCTACAAATACTTTTACTTATAAAAAAGATAATCTTATATTTAAAGATAAACTTTTGACTTATCAGTTACAGGATAATTCAGGATTATTGGAAGGTATTTATGAATTTATAGGTCAAAACTACGGTGTAACTGATGATGATATCATCGGTTTAAATGTTAAAGGAAGAGTATCGGGAGATACATTAATAGTAACTAAAATTACAAATTACAGAATACCTGAGGACAAGCTGCATAAAGGAGAAAATGTCGATCCTTTAGCTGTACCTTCGGATACTACACAGGATCAAAGCGAAAATGTAGGGCAGTAAATTTATTAGTATAAGTCGAAAAGGTCGGAGATAACTTCTCCGGTCTTTTAATTTTGCTTGGGATATGATATAATTTACAAACAGTGGAGATTGAAAAAATTGACATAGAAATAAGTTAAAGGAGAGAAAAGAGTGGAAAAAAGAGCAACTATCATAACTTACGGTTGTCAGATGAATGTAAATGAAAGTGCAAAAATGAAGCAGATGTTGCAGACGATGGGTTATGAAATAACAGAAGATATAAATGAATCGGATCTGGTTTTTCTTAATACGTGTACCGTGAGAGAAGGTGCGGCAGTAAAAGTATACGGAAAATTGGGAGATCTGAAAAGGATAAAAGAAGAAAAAAACGGTAATATGATTATCGGAGTAACGGGATGTCTGGCTCAGGAAGTCAGAGATGAGTTTATAAAGAAAACTCCTTATGTGGATTTGGTTCTCGGAAATCAGAATATCGGAAGAATACCTGATATTTTGGAAAGAATCGAAAAAGGAGAAGAAACTCATATTGTAATGGTTGAAGATGAAGATGAATTGCCGAAAAGAGTGGATGCAGACTTCGGTGATGATATAGTCGCTTCCATATCTATAACATACGGTTGTAACAATTACTGTACATTCTGCATAGTTCCTTATGTAAGAGGTATGGAAAGATCAGTTCCTTTACATGAAGTATTGAGAGATGTGGAGTTTTACACGAAAAGAGGATATAAGGAAATATTGTTTTTAGGACAGAATGTAAACTCGTACGGTAGCGATTTGGCTGATGAAAATGATAATTTTGCCACATTACTTAACGAAAGTGCCAAAATTGAAGGGGATTTCTGGATAAAATATGTGTCTCCTCATCCGAAAGATTTTAATGATGAAGTAATAGAAGCAATAGCAAACAATTCAAAAATTTCGAGAATGTTACATTTACCACTTCAATCGGGGTCAACAAAAATACTGAATGCAATGAATAGAGGATATACAAAAGAAGAATTTATTCAGTTGGCAAAAAAAATAAAAGAGAGAATACCTGATATAGGTCTGACAACAGATATTATTGTGGGATTTCCGGGAGAAACGGATAAAGATTTTCAGGATACAATGGATGTAGTGGAAGAAATAGGATTTGAAAATGCGTTTATGTTTATGTATTCCAAAAGGACGGGAACACCTGCTGCGACAATGGAAGAACAGGTAAATGAGCAGACAAAAAATGAAAGATTGCAGCAATTAATGAGGTTACAGAACAGAAAAGCAAAAGAAGAAAGTCAAAAATATCTGGGGAAAGTTGTAAAAGTTCTGGTTGAAGGACCAAGCAGAAAAAATCCTGAAATGCTTACAGGAAGAACTTCGACTCATAAAATAGTTCTGTTCAGAAGTGACAGAAAAGATTTAAAAGGGCAATTTGTGCATACTAAAATTTATGAAGCTAAAACATGGACATTGTACGGGGAATTAGTAGAATAAATTAATAATAAAGAAAGACGAGGAAAAAATGAAAAGTGATGAAAAAATAGAAAAAGCAAATAATGAAGAAGTAACTAAAAATGAAGTTAAATCTGATGACGACAGATTAATAAAAGAAATACTGGGGATGAAAATAACTTCATTAAAAAAGAAGGCTAAGGAATACGGCATTCCCAATTTTTCAGTAATGAATAAATCTGATCTGGTAAACTATGTGTTAGTGGAAAAAGGGAATGAAGAAGGGAAAATATACGGATTCGGAACACTGGATATAATAGGAGAAGGAAATTACGGATTTTTAAGAAATACATCTGTGGGACCTGATGTATACGTTTCTCTTTCTCAAATAAAAAGGTTCTTCTTAAGAAACGGAGATGTTGTTTTCGGAGAATTGAGAGTGCCTATCGCAGCGGAAAAAAATTACGGGATATTAAAAGTGTTGCTTGTAAATGGAGATTTGGCTGAAAAATCTTTGGAAAGACCGTTTTTTGATGACCTTATTCCGTCTTATCCGGATGAAAAAATCAATCTTGGAGAAGGAGAATTGGCTTCAAGGATAATAGATTTGGTTTCTCCTATAGGTAAAGGTCAGAGAGGGCTTATAGTTGCTCCGCCTAAGGCAGGAAAAACGGTTTTGCTTTCTACATTGGCTAATGATATTATAAAATATAATCCTGAAATAGATGTCTGGATATTGCTGATAGACGAAAGACCTGAAGAAGTTACGGATATAAAAGAGAATGTAAAAGATGCCGAAGTGTATGCGGCGACATTTGATGAAAATCCTAGTGTGCATACACAGGTTACGGAAAATGTGCTTGAAATGGCTAAAAGAGAAGTGGAAAGAGGAAAAGATATATTAATTCTTATGGATAGCCTTACAAGACTTGCAAGATCTTATAATATAACTATTCCTTCAAGCGGAAAACTCATTTCGGGAGGTATAGATCCTAATGCTCTTTATTATCCTAAAAGGTTTTTAGGAGCAGCAAGAAATATAAAAAAAGGTGGAAGTCTTACGATAATAGCTACTGCACTTATTGAAACAGGAAGCAGAATGGACGAAGTTATTTTTGAAGAATTTAAAGGAACAGGAAATATGGAAATAATGCTGAACAGAACTTTGGAACAGTTAAGAATATTTCCTGCGATAGACGTGATGAAGAGCGGTACGAGAAGAGAAGAACTTTTAATTCCTAAAAATCAGCTGGAAAAAATCTGGAAACTGAGAAGAGAATTAAGTAAGGAGTCTGAAGTGGAAGGAATGAAAAAGCTGATAGAATTAGTAAAAAAATATAAAAGTAATGAAGAATTACTGGAAAATATATAGATGGAAAGACTTGAAAATAAAAAAACAAATGAGGAATAGGATTTTTGAGGCTATTTTATTTCGGGGTAGATAAAAATAATAAAGTTGGGTATAATTATCTTGTAAATAAATTAGTTTTCTCATTTCTTATTCATAAATAGGATACCCGAGGGTTTTATTACTCTCGGGTATTTCTGTATATAAACTATTTTATAGTAGAAGATTCAAAATAAAAGTATTCATTTTTTTTATATTTTTCGTGTGATGGTTTGTAATAAGCAAGTTTGGTAAAAAGAAAGCCCATTTTTTTTCTTTTTAAATCATCTCTGATTTTTTCAGCCATGTCTTCCCCGAAAATATAAATAGTTTTAACTTCTGCATTTTCAGGAATTTTCGGATTATCCCATTCGATTCTTTTGGTAGGGTCTATTTCAATACAAGTTGCATATAACTTAACATGGTTGATATAAAAGTTCTTAAAAACAATGTTATTGTAAGATACGAAACATTGCTGATTTTTAATATACTCCATTGAGCCGTCTTTTATATTTTTCTCTATTTCCTGAGAAAAATCTTTAAAAGAAATTCTTTCACTTGAAAAAGTATTAAATGAAAGCAATAGAAAACAGAAAATAAATGGAAGTATTACTTTATTTTTCATCGGCACTCTCCTTTTTTAAAAAACTGATATAAAGTATGTTACCATTTGTTAAGATAATTTTCAAGAGATAAAAAATAATTGTATATAAAATAGGGTTTAGTTATATATGAAGTTTATTTTCGTAAAATATCTTTAAAATAGAGTAAAAAGTGTTTACTAAAAGAAATATTTATGGTAAAATTATTATAGAAAAGATTGTTTAGGAGTTGAAACAATATGTTGGAAACATTAATTTTTAGAGAAATCAGATACAATAATAATAATGAAGAAATGCTGGAGAAATTTAAAAATAAAATTATAGATAATCCTGATGATGTAGAATCATTGCAAACATTGGCTTCTATTTATCATGCTCTGAAAAAAAATAATAAAGCTATAGAAATTTATAAAAAACTTGTGAAACTGGAACCTGAAAATCATGAAATAAGAGCTTTTTTAGGGTATTTATATTATGAAAATGAAGAACTTGACAAAGCTGAAGAAAATTTGAACGAAGCATTGGACATAAGTTCGGGAGAGCCTTTCGTATTGTTTTTACTGGGAAATGTTTACGCAAGAAGAGGAAAGATTTCCGAAGCTGTAGACTGCTACGATTTGGCAATTTTCCTTGATTTTGATATGTACACTGCACATATTGACTTTGCAAGAAAATACGAGCATATGGGAAGACACGGGAGAGCATTGAAAGAGTTTAAAGCTGCTTATGAAATAGATTCGAGAGATGAAGGACTGGTTGAGAAAATAAAATATATTGAAAATAAATGTAAAGCAAAAGGAAAATGTGAATGTGAGTTTGATGATCACAAACTTTTAATAACAGCTGATAAATTAGCATTGAACATATAGATATTAAAGGAGATGCCTCGAATGAGGGCTCATCTCCTTTATTTAGTATGAAGAGAATTACACGAGGAGGGAAAACAGCAAATGGTAAATTTAGTTTGTGAGGCGATTATACCTGACGGACCGATGAAGGAAGTAAAAGAAATAGAAAACAGTATAAGAACAACGTATAAAAAATCCATATGGGGGAAATTTGTAAAAGCGGTAAATGATTTTGATTTAATAGAGGACGGCGATAAAATAGCAATAGGAGTGTCGGGTGGAAAAGACAGTCTGCTTTTAGTAAAGCTGTTTCATGAATTGAAAAAAGACAAAAGTAGAAATTTTGAATTTAAAGCGGTAAGTTTAAATCCCGGATTTAGAGAGTCGGATTTGAGTAATTTTAAGAGAAATCTGGAAAACCTTAATATAGATTGTGCAATAATAGATACGAATATTTGGGAGATAGCTAATGAGAAAGCTAAAGATTATCCGTGTTTTTTATGTGCGAAAATGAGAAGAGGAATACTTTACAAAAAAGTGGAAGAACTGGGATACAATAAACTGACTTTAGGACATCACTTTGACGATGTAATAGAAACAACAATGATAAATATGTTTTATGCAGGAACTTTAAAAACAATGACGCCTAAAGTAAAATCCACTTCAGGTAATTTGTCGTTAATAAGACCGCTCATTTATGTGAGAGAAGCCGATATAATAGAATACACAAAAGAAAACGGAATAAGACCTATGAACTGCGGATGTACAATAGAAGCGGGAAGAACATCAAGTAAAAGAAGAGAAGTAAAAGATCTGTTGGCAAGTTTGGAGGAAAAAAATCCGGGAATTAAACAAAGCATTTTTAATTCCATGAGAAATATAAATCTGGATTATGTATTCGGGTACAGTGGTGGAGATAAATAGAGCAGAAACACTAAAGATAGGATAACATAAAGATTGAATGAAAGTACAATCACAATGTTGAATAAAAATAAAAAAATTGTTATAATTAATAAATAAAAAATACAGAAATGAGGAGGAGAGATGATATCTTTAATATTGGCTGCGGGAAAAGGAACAAGGATGAAATCCGAAAAGCCCAAAGTTTTACATGAAGTAAACGGAACGCCTATGTTAAAAAGAGTTTTAAAAACATTACAAAATACAGGTATTGAAAAAAATGTATTTATTTTAGGACATAAAAAAGATGCAGTGCTTGAAGCAATGGGAGATTTGGAGTATGTAGAACAGAAAGAGCAGTTGGGAACGGGGCATGCCGTATTGATTGCCAAAGAGAAAATCGAAAAATACAAAGATGATGTCCTGATAACATACGGAGATGCTCCTTTATTGAGGGAAGAAACAATAAACAGAATGAAAGAGATTTTTTATGAAAAAGATCTTGACTGTATACTACTTTCCTGCAAAATGAAAGACCCTTTTGCTTACGGGAGAATAATAAAAAAAGACGGAAAAGTAGTCGATATTATTGAAGAAAAAGAAGCGACAGAAGAACAGAAAAAAATAAAAGAAGTAAATACGGGAGTTTATATTTTCAAATATAAAAGTCTTGTAGAAGCTGTCGAAAAAATAGACAATAATAATATTAAAGGCGAGTATTACCTGACTGATACGATTAAAATCTTATCGGGAGCGGGATACAAGCTTGAAAGTTATCAGATAGAAGATGAGGATGAAGTTTTAGGAGTAAACTCCAAAGCTCAACTTGCACAAGCTGGAAAAATTTTGAGAGACAGAAAAAATCTGGAACTTATGGATGACGGAGTAATACTTATAGATCCTGAAACTACATATATAGAGGAGCAGGTTAAAATAGGAGAAGATACGGTTATTTATCCTAATGTTATTATTCAGGGAGAAACGGAAATAGGAAAAAACTGTAAAATTTTGGGAAATACGAGAATAGAAAATTCTGAAATAGCAGACAATGTTAAGATAGAGTCTTCTCTTATAGAACAGTCAAGGTTGGAAGAAGGAGTGACAGTAGGACCGTTTGCTCATTTACGTCCTAAAGCACATTTGAAAAAAAATGTACATGTAGGAAATTTTGTGGAAATAAAAAATTCAGTATTGGAAGAAGGAGTAAAATCAGGACACTTAACTTATTTGGGAGATGCCGAAGTCGGTAAAAATACCAATATCGGAGCGGGGACGATAACATGTAATTATGACGGTAAAAATAAACACAAAACAATAATCGGAGAAAATGCCTTTATAGGAAGCAATTCGACTATTGTAGCACCTGCAGAAATCGGAGAGAAAGCATTTACGGCTGCAGGTTCGACAATAACTAAAAAAGTACCGGAAAAAGCATTGGCATTCGGAAGAGCAAAACAAACAAATAAAGAAGGGTGGAATAAGTAAATGGAAACTTCAAGTGAACAAATCAAAATTTTTGCAGGGTCATCAAGTAAAGCATTAGCGGAGAAAATAGCTCAGCATTTGGAAATGAAATTGTCTTCAGTTCAGCTTATAAGATTTGCAGACGGCGAAATCTTTGTGAAACCTAACGAGAGTGTCAGAGGATGTAAAGTATTTGTTGTCCAGTCTACTTCGGGACCTGTAAATGAAAATATAATGGAATTACTTATATTTATTGATGCACTTAGAAGATCGTCCGCAAAAGAAATTGTAGCAGTAATACCTTATTACGGATATGCAAGACAGGACAGAAAGGCAAGCCCAAGAGAGCCGATTACATCAAAGCTTATAGCTAATCTGCTTACTGTTGCAGGGGCTACGAGAGTTATAACTATGGATTTACATGCGAGACAGATACAGGGATTTTTCGATATTCCTGTGGATCATATGGAAGCATTGCCTATTTTGGCAAAACACTTTATAAATTACGGATTTCATCCTGAAGATACTGTAGTAGTATCCCCTGATGTAGGAGGAGTAAAAAGAGCGAGAGGACTTGCGAGATGGCTTCACACACCTCTTGCAATAATAGACAAAAGAAGACCTAAAGCCAATGAATCCGAAGTGATGAATATAATCGGAGATGTTCAGGGGAAAAAGGCTATAATAATAGATGATATGATAGATACTGCAGGAACAATATGCAATGCGGCAAAAGCACTGAAAGAAAAAGGTGCTGTTGAAGTATATGCGTGTGCTATTCATGCTATATTTTCAGGGCCTGCGATAGAAAGACTTAAAAACGCCCCTTTAAACAAAATAGTCGTTACAGACAGTATCGAATTACCTGAAGAAAAAATATTCGATAAATTGAGAATACTCACAACGAGTAAAATGTTTGCGGAAACAATAAAAAGAATATACTGGAATGAAGCTATAAGCGACTTGTTTGAAATGCCGTCGGAAGAAAGAGAAACAAAAATTAATGAATAATGAAATAAAAAAAGTAACTGAAATACTTCTTGAGGGAGGAGTTGCTGTATTTCCCACAGATACAGTGTACGGAATAGGTACTCTTCCCCGAGAAAAAAGTGTTAGAAAAATTTATGAAATTAAAAAAAGAGATTTTTCAAAGAAAATAATAGCTCTGATCGACGATATTTCGAGATTGGATAAAATAATCAGCGAAACATTTGAAAATATTGAAAAAATTCTTCCTGTTCTGGAAAAATTCTGGCCGGGAGAACTGACTGTGATATTTAAAGCAAATACAGAATTTACAAGTAAATTTGATAAAGAACTCGAAACAATCGGAGTGAGAATACCTAAAAATGAAACGGCACTCGATATAATAAAAAATACAGGGGGTATTCTATTAACTACGAGTGCCAATATTTCAGGAGAAGAAGCTGTTACGGAACTTGATAAACTGAGTAAAGAGATAAGAGAAAAAGCCGATTATGTAATAGGTGACAACTCAAAATTGACGGGAAAGCCGTCTACAATCATAAAATATGAAAACGGAAATATAGGACTTTTGAGAAAAGGAAATATATCTTCGGAAGACATAAAAAAGGCAATGAAAGGATAAATTATATGGCAAAAATGATAAATCCCAATACAATAAATGATATGACTTTGATGAATGCCAAGGTACAGATCAGAATGAATGAATTACTGCAAAAAATAGGCAGAGGGAAAAGAAAAGTAAAGGTTACATTAAGTAAAAGTACAAGAAGTTATCTTAATAAGTTAACTGAAGAAATGAAAAAACAAATGAAAGATTATGAAAAACAGAGACCTAATCTTTTTCAGTTTTTTAATTATCTGGAAAAAGAAACTGCAGTAACAAAAGCAAACAAAAAACAAAAAACAAAAGAAATTGCTTTGTCATATGAAGAACTTGATTTTTTGAAATTTCAGATAAAAGAAACTGTAAAAGGTATCGACAATACAAGAAGTAAACTTAAATGGTATAATTTTTTGAAAAAAGGATTATATAAAACATTGAGAAAGCAAAATGAAGTAACATTGGAAGAATTGGGGAAAACATCTGTGAGTAGATAAATAAAAATAAGGGGAAAAGGGAAGGTTGAGGACTATGAAAAATGTTATATCTTATGTAAATGTTATTCTTGAAACGGGAATAGCAGAACTTGCAAGTGATATTCACATAAAATACGATAATGAAGAAAGTGAAATAAAATTCAGAATTGACGGTATTCTGACTGAAATCAGCAAACTGTATGATAAGATCGGTAAACAGATATTAACGAAAAATATAATTGAGATAATATCAAGGATAAAGATTTTGTCGGAAATGAATGTCGCTGAAAAAAGGAAACCGCAGGACGGAAGTTTCACTTTTATTTTTAATAATGAAAATTATGATATAAGAGCGGCGTTTATGCCTACTGTAAACGGAGAAAGCATTGTTTTAAGAATTTTAAAAAGTTACCTTGAAAATACTGAGCTTGAAACACTCGGATTTTCGGAAAAAAGTAGAGCAAATTTGGAAAAAATTCTTAAAAGAAAATATGGGCTTATACTTGTGAGCGGACCTACAGGATCAGGGAAATCTACGACTTTAATGTCTATGATAAATATGCTCAACGACGGAAAGAAAAAAATTATAACAGTAGAAGATCCTGTGGAAAATAAAATAAAGGGAATAGTACAGGTTCAGGTAAATGAAGAAATCGGGGTTACATTTTCTGAAATACTTAAAAATACTTTAAGAAATGATCCGGATATAATAGTAATTTCCGAAATAAGAGATGAAGTTACTGCCGAAATAGCAGTGAGAGCTGCATTGACAGGACATCTTGTTATTGCCACAGTGCATACAAATGATGCTGTTTCGACTGTTACAAGACTTGCAGATATGGGAATACAGAAATATCTTATACTGGATTCGGTAATAGGAGTAGTGGGACAAAGGCTTGTCGGCAGAAAGTGCGGTTACTGTTCGGGAGAAGGGTGTGAAAAATGCAGGAAAGGCTATAACGGTAGGATTTCTGTGAACGAAATGCTTATTATAAACGAAGAAGTAAAAAATATTTTAAAATTGGAAAACTCCAATCAGGAATATAAAAATAAATTGAAAAAACTTCAAAATAATGAGTTTATTGATTTTGAAGAAGATATAAAGGAAAAAATAGAAAAAAATCTGATTTTTGAAAAAGATGTTTTTGACTTTTTAAATTAGTTTGAAAGAGAGATAATTTATGGGAAAAAAAATAAATATAATTGTATATGACTTTGATAAAACCATATACGGAGGAGAATCAGGAACAAATTTTTTTACATACTATTTTAAGAAATATCCGATAAAAGCATCGGTATTTTCTTTTATTTACTTAAAAGAAGTTTTTTTGTATCTGATAAAAGTTATAAATTTGAAACAGTTAAAAGAAAGATTTTATGTGTTTTTGGAAAAATATTCAAATGAAGAAATTCAGGAGATAATTGACGGATTTTGGAAAGAATATTCTAAAAAAAACTATAAATGGACAGGAGAAGAACTGAAAAAAAATAAAGCTGAATCGGATATGGTAATTGTGAGTTCAGCGACCCCTTTATTTTTAATAGAAAAATTTGTATTATCTTTAGGATATGATACTGTCTTCGGAACTGATTTTGAAGAAGGAAAAAACGGGGAATTTGTTTCAAAAATAAAGGGTGAAAATAATAAAGGAATAGAAAAGGTACATAAACTCAGTCGGTGGGCAAAAGAAAACAATATTGAATACAGAATAACAAAGTTTTATTCGGACAGTCTTGCCGATAAGCCTTTATTTGATATTGCCGAGAAAAAATACTGGATAAAAAGAGGGGAAAAAATAGAAGGGATGCCTGAAAAAAGAACTATAATAGATGTTCTGTTCTGGAAGTAGAAAGCTAAAAAATACATTGACAATATCTGAAAACTGTTGTAAAATGCCATACAATAAAAAATATGAAAGGAGAAAAAATAGACAAGAAAAAAATTAATACAATAGTAGGTTCAATAGGGGCGTTTATAGGAATCTTCGTATTTATAGCGTATATTCCTCAGATTATAGCTAATATACAAGGTGTAAAAGCTCAACCCTGGCAACCCCTTTTTGCTTCGTTTTCGTGCTTAATATGGGTTGTTTACGGTTGGACTAAGGAGTCGCAAAAAGACTATATACTGATTATTCCAAATACTGCGGGAGTTATATTGGGATTTTTAACTTTTATTACAGCATTTTAAAAGTTAAAAAAACTGTTGACAAATTGTAAAGATTTTAATATAATAATTCTGTTGCCGCTTTAGCTCATCTGGTAGAGCAACTGACTTGTAATCAGTAGGTGGTTGGTTCGAGTCCGACAAGCGGCACCATTATTATAAAAAGCAACTTCAAAGTTGCATTTTTTTTATATATGTGATATAATCACTAAAAATAAACTATAAAAAAATTATTATATGGAGGAAAGAGATAATGGCAAAAGCTAAATTTGAGAGAAGTAAACCACACGTAAACGTTGGAACTATAGGACACGTAGACCACGGGAAAACAACATTGACAGCAGCTATATCCAAAGTATTATCTGACAAAGGATTGGCTGAAAAAGTAGATTTTGAAAACATAGATCAGGCACCTGAAGAAAGAGAAAGAGGAATAACAATTAACACGGCTCACATTGAGTATGAAACAGCAAACAGACACTATGCACACGTTGACTGTCCGGGACACGCGGATTATGTAAAAAACATGATAACAGGAGCTGCACAAATGGACGGAGCTATATTGGTAGTTTCTGCAGCTGACGGACCTATGCCTCAAACAAGAGAACACATCTTGCTTGCAAGACAGGTTGGAGTTCCTTACATAGTAGTATTCTTGAATAAAGTTGATATGGTAGACGACGAAGAGTTGTTGGAATTAGTAGAAATGGAAGTAAGAGAATTATTGACAGAATACTCATTCCCTGGAGATGAAATACCTATAGTAAAAGGATCTGCTTTAGGAGCATTAAACGGAGAAGGACAATGGGAAGATAAAATAATGGAATTGATGGATGCAGTAGACAGTTATGTGCCTACACCTGAAAGACCGGTAGACCAAGCGTTCTTGATGCCTATAGAAGATGTATTTACAATAACAGGAAGAGGAACAGTAGTGACAGGAAGAGTAGAAAGAGGAGTAGTAAAAGTAGGGGAAGAAGTGGAAATAATAGGAATCAAACCTACAGCAAAAACAACAGTAACAGGAGTAGAAATGTTCAGAAAGTTATTGGATTCAGGACAAGCAGGAGATAACATCGGAGCATTGTTAAGAGGAACTAAGAAAGAAGAAGTGGAAAGAGGACAAGTATTGGCAAAACCTGGATCAGTAAAACCTCATACATCGTTCAAATCGGAAGTATACGTATTGACAAAAGATGAAGGAGGAAGACATACACCATTCTTTACAGGATACAAACCACAATTTTACTTCAGAACGACAGATATAACAGGAGAAGTAAACTTGCCTGATGGAGTGGAAATGGTAATGCCTGGAGATAATATAGAAATGTCAGTAGAATTGATACACCCTATCGCAATGGAAGAAGGATTAAGATTTGCGATAAGAGAAGGTGGAAGAACGGTAGCTTCAGGAGTTGTTGCAACTATCGTTAAATAATAAACTTAAATAATACAAAAATAGTACCGGTCAAAACAGGTTTAATTAATATTATATTTGTTATGTGCCGGGCTATTATTATTTTATGAAAGGAAAGACTGAATTAAATGAAGAATGTAGAAATAATCAGTTACTTTTGGTTGTTTCTTTTAGTTATGTAAGTCTATATAAAAAATATGAAAAAATTTAAAAATATATTAATAGTTGTCTTGTCAGTAACTTCAATTACAGCTTGTACAGGCATCGGAGTAGGCGTAGGAATCCCTATAGGTCCTGTAAGCGTAGGACTTGGAACAACTATCGGATTGCCGAAAGGTTCTGATTTGTCATCAAAAGTGGGAAAAGTAAACGGAAGATATATGATAAACGGTGACGGTCTCAGCAAAACGGTTACATTAAAAGGAGAACCGGTAGAAATAATAGGCTCATCAAACAGATTAATTATAAAAGGAAGAGCTGTTTCTATAAATATAACAGGAACAAATAATATAGTAGAAGTTGATTCTACTGAAAATGTTAACATAGACGGCGAAAATAATAAAGTAAGCTATAAAACAAGCACTACTGAAGCAAAAAGACCGAATATAAGTATATCCGGAGCAGGAAGTGAAGTTTATAAAAGGCAGTAATTGGATAAGGGAATGTATTGTATAAAAAAATTATGTTTTAATATATAATTTATATATCTTTATTATAAAAAATTTTTATAAAAAATGTACTGAATGTATTGAAATAAAAGAGATGTTTCGGTTTTTTGTATATGAAGAAAGCATTAAAAAATAAGAACTCAAAAAATAAAAAAAGAAAAAAAACTTTACAAAAACTTTATATTATGTTAGAATACCGATAGGTTGTTAGAAAATAATAAGTTTTAAACGAAAAATTTTAGGAGGAAAAGTTATGAAAAAATTGTTAGGATTATTAGCATTAACATTAGCTGTATCTGGAATAGCTTCTGCTGATCAGGACGTTTTGAAAAGCATAAAAGCAACTTCAGAATTAAGACAAGGTTGGACAGATAAAGACGGAGATAAAGCTAACGAAATAGGAAATGCAGGATTCAGAAAACACAACAAAACAAGATTAAGATGGAGAAATGTTGTTACAGGTGAATTAAACTTGAATGATGAATGGGGATTAGATGCTAAATTCAAAGTTCAAAATGATAAAGACAGATTCTATTCTTATAATGCAAATGGAGAAAATAAAGAATCTGCTGTAAGAAAAGGAGCTTGGGAAACTAATTTAGAATTCGGAAAAGCTCTTAATATAGGTTCTTTAGAAACAAGAACTGCATTGGGATGGACTCATAAATCAAGTTATGCAGGAACAAAAGAATCTCACAAAGGAACAACAGGACATTCAAATGAAATCTACTTCGGACCTACATTTGGAGTAAATGTATTCGGACAAAGTATATCTACTACATTGCAAGCTGTATACTTTACTGCTAACGGTGGAAAAGATGCTGACTATGTTCATCCTGGTAAAGCTTTTGAAAGAGGAAAAACTGAAGGTTGGGGATTAAATGCTAATCTTGCTACTGACGGTAAAATTTTTGAAGGAAATGCAGGTTCTTTAGGATACTATGTTGAATTAAACAATAAATTGAGAGCACCTAAAGGTAAATTAGCAGCTACAGGTAAAAAAGCAGGATCTAATGTTTATTTGGATTATGTTGTAGGAGCTACTTATACTACTCCTTCATTTGCAGGATTCTATGGACAACTTAACGTAGAAAATGAATGGGAAAAACATACAGCTGTAACAGGATATACAAATAATTTCTCTGTATGGACAAATGCAGGATATAAAGCAGCGTTTGATACTGCAGTTGGAGAAGTTTCTGTAAATCCATTCATCAAATACAGACCATTACATAGAGAAACTACTTATAACAAACATTTAGATGACAATAAAAAAGTAACTACTGAAACTAATGAATTAAGAGCAGGAGTTAGCGTAGGATTAACAGTTAAATAGTTGTATTTAAATACCGGAAAAAGAGAGATTAAGTTCTCTCTTTTTATTTAAATAAAATTAAATCTTTTTCTATTCTTTTAAAAATTTTATAATTTCCCTTGACAAAAAGAAAAAAATAAGGTATATATTAGAGTATATTTTATTTATTGATATTTTGGTCAAGAATAAATAAAATATATCAATCTATAATTAAAAAGAATATAGGAGGAAAAATTTATGAAAAAAATAGTAAGTTTATTGGCATTAACATTAGCAATTTCAGGAGTTGCTTATTCGGAACAGGACGTTATAAAAAGTATAAAAGTGACAAGTGAAGTAAGACAAGGTTGGCAGGATAAAGACGGAGATAAAGCTAACGGTATAGGAAATGCAGGATTTAAGAAAAATAACAGAGCAAGAACAAGATGGAGAAATGCAGTATCCGGAAATATAAATTTAGTTGATGAATGGGGATTGGAAGCAAGTTTCTTAATCAGAAATGATCAAGATACAAATCGTAATAAATTTGATTCATCATCAAGAAACATAACAAACTTAGGAATATATAATAAAAGAGAAGGTTGGTATACAAACCTTGAATTAAGTAAAAGTTTAAAATTAGGTGCATTGGATACAAACACAATATTCGGATGGACGCATGAAGCAAGCAGACAGAGAATAGATCCTTTGACAGGTAAAGAAAGTCTTACAGGACAAAAACAGACAAAAGGAATTTTAAATGAAATTTATTTCGGACCTAAATTTGATGTAAAATTATTCGGACAAAATATTTCTACTACAGTGCAAGGTGTATATTTCAATATTAAAGGAAACAAAAGTGGAGACTATCATTGGAGCGGTTCAGACTTCGTGAACGGAAGAGCTGACGGATGGGGATTAAACCTTGATTTGAGTACAAGCGGAAATATTTTTGAAGGAGGATTCGGTAAAGTAGGATATAATGTGGATTTGACACATCACTTCAGAGATGCTAAAGGAAAAGTAGCAGCTACAGGAGAAGATGCAAAATCTAACGTGTATATAGATTACTATACAGCAGTGCATTATACAACTCCTTCATTTGCAGGATTCTACGGTAAAATTACAGTAGATAATGAATGGGAAAAATATACAGCAGTAAACGGATGGAATAACTACTTCTCCATATGGACTGATTTAGGATATAAAGCATCATTCGATACATCTGTAGGAACAATATCCGTAAATCCTTTTGTTAGATACAGACCTTTACACAGAGAAACTGCAAAAGATCATTCCGGAAGAAAAACTATAGAAATTAACGAAGTAAGAGCAGGATTAAGTATAGGATTAACAGCTAAATAGTAAATAATCTGTAAAGATTTTTCATAATTTTCAAACTCCCGAGAGTCGCAGTTTCAAACTGTTGATAATTCGGGAGTTTTATTTGATAAAAAACCTTCTCAAAGCATTGACAAAGGCTATGAAAAGTGATAAAATAATCTGATTATAAATCACACTTTGTTTTATTTAAAGATAGGGTGTTATCAGAAGATAATGTGTCTTTAAAGATAAGTGGGAGAAAAACCAAAAAAAATTAGGAGGAAAAAATGGCAGTAATCACAATGAAACAATTATTAGAAGTAGGAGCTCATTTCGGGCATCAGGCAAAAAGATGGAACCCTAAAATGAAGCCTTATATTTTTACGGAGAGAAACGGAATTCATATATTGGATTTGCACCAAACTTTGGCTGCAACTGAAAAAGCATATGAATTTGTAAGAGAAATTTCTGAAAATGGCGGAAAAGTTTTATTCGTAGGAACTAAAAAGCAGGCACAGGATGCTATAAGAGAAGAAGCTGAAAGAGCTGGAGGATTTTATGTAAATCACAGATGGCTTGGAGGGCTTTTAACTAACCTTAACACTATAAAAACAAGAGTTAAAAGACTTAAAGAGTTGGAAGAAATGGATGCGGACGGTACTTTGGATACAGCTTATACTAAAAAAGAAGCAGGACTTTTGAGAAAAGAAATGGCTAAATTGTCTAAAAATATCGGTGGAATTAAAAATATGAGTAAATTACCTGCTGCATTATTTGTAGTAGACATCAAAAAAGAATTTTTAGCATTGGAAGAAGCTAAAAAATTGGGAATACCTGTAATAGCATTAATTGATACAAATGTAGATCCTGATTTGGTAACTTATAAAATACCTGCAAATGACGATGCAATAAGATCAGTTAAATTATTTGCACAGGTTATCGCAAATGCAGCTGTAGAAGGAAACGGCGGAGTTGAAGGATTTGTTGAGGGAGAAGATGGTTCTGAAGAAGTTTTGCAAGAAACTGATGTAGTAGAATTTGAAGATGAAGCAGTAACTGAAGAAGAAGCTGAAATTAATTAATAAATTAGAGGAGGAATGTAACAATGGCAGTTACAACAGCATTAATTAAAGAATTAAGAGAAAGAACAGGAGCCGGGATGCTTGACTGTAAAAAAGCATTGGAAGAAAATGGCGGAGATATAGAAAAAGCAATAGACTGGCTAAGAGAAAAAGGAATAGCAAAAGCAGCTAAAAAATCAGGGAGAGTTGCAGCAGAAGGATTGGTATTCGGAGCAGTTTCAGCTGACAGAAAAAAAGGTGCCATTCTTGAATTTAACTCTGAAACGGATTTTGTTGCTAAAAATGACGAGTTTAAATCTTTCGGAGAAAAATTGGTTCAATTATCACTTACTCATGATGTAACAAGTGAAGATGAATTAAAAGCTTTAGAAGTAGAAGGTAAGAAAATAGAAGATGTTTTAACTGAATTAATCGCTAAAATCGGTGAAAACATGAACATAAGAAGATTGAAATTAGTTAAGACTGACGGATTTGTTGAAACTTATATTCACTTAGGCGGAAAAATAGGGGTATTAGTAAATGTTGCGGGAGAAGCAATACCTGAAAATGTTGAAAAAGCTAAAGGAGTTGCTATGCATATAGCAGCTATGGATCCGAGATATCTTGATGCAAGTCAGGTAACGCCTGAGGACCTTGAAAGAGAAAAAGAAATCGCAAGACATCAATTGGAACAAGAAGGAAAGCCTGCTAATATCGTGGAAAAAATATTAGAAGGAAAAATGAGAAAATTCTATGAAGAAAATTGTCTTGTAAATCAAAAATATGTCAGAGATGACAGTTTAACTATTGAAAAATTTATAGCCCCTCTTTCAATAGTTTCATTTGACAGATTCAAAGTCGGAGAAGGAATAGAAAAAGATGATGTAGATTTTGCAGCTGAAGTTGCTGCAATGGCAGGAAATTAATATAAAGGGGATTGTAAATCCCCTTATTTTTTAAATTAAGGAGGTTCCGATGCTCAAGTATAAGAGAATATTATTGAAATTAAGTGGAGAAGCACTTGCAGGAAAGAAGGAATTCGGATTTTCGGATGAAGTTCTTGAAAGTTTTGCCAGACAAATAAAAGAAGTTCATGACAAAAGAGTGGAAATTGCGATAGTTATAGGTGGAGGAAATATATTCAGAGGAGCTACAGGTACTTCAAAAGGTGTCGACAGAGTAACAGGAGACACTATGGGAATGCTTGCAACTATTATGAACGGTCTTGCTCTTCAAAATGCCATAGAACATTTTGATATACCGACAAGGGTGCTGACAGCAGTTCAAATGCCTCAGGTGGCAGAGCCTTTTATAAGAAGAAGGGCGATAAGACATTTGGAAAAAGGAAGAGTAGTAATATTTGCAGGAGGAACGGGAAATCCTTATTTTACAACTGATTCAAGCGGAGCGTTGAGAGCATTGGAAATAAATGCCGATATACTTGCAAAAGGTACGAAAGTGGACGGAATTTATGACAAAGATCCTATGAAAAATAAAAATGCGGTAAAATACGAAACTGTAACTTATGACGAAGCTATTTCAAAAAATTTAGGAGTAATGGATACGGCAGCTCTTTCATTGTGCAAAGAAAATAAAATGCCGATAATTGTTTTTAATGCTTTGGAAGAAGGAAATATTCTGAAAATGGTTGAAGGAGAAAAAATAGGAACTTTGGTTGTAGATTAAAATTAAAAAGATACAGTTTAAAATAAAAAAATTGTGAAAAGCAATAAATTTTTTAAAATTTAGTTGCAAAAATTCAAAACAAAGTATATAATAAGACAAATATAATATAAAGTTTAAGGCGGTGTAAAATGTTAGATACGATTTTAAAAGAAACTGAAGACAGAATGCATAAAGCTTTGGAAAATACAAAAGATAAATTTTCTCATGTGAGAGCGGGAAGAGCCAGTGTTTCTATGCTTGACGGGGTAAGTGTGGAAGCATACGGTGTAATGACACCTTTAAATCAGGTAGGTACTGTGTCTGCTCCTGAAGCGAGATTATTAACAATAGATCCTTGGGATAAATCTATAATTCCTGCTATTGAAAAAGTTATTTTGCAGGCAAATTTGGGATTTAATCCTTCAAATGACGGGAAAATAATAAGACTGGTAGTTCCTGAACTGACAGAAGATCGTAGAAAAGAATATGTAAAATTAGTAAAAAAAGAGGCTGAAGAAGGAAAAGTTGCAATAAGAAATGTAAGAAAAGATGTAAATAATAAAATAAGAAAATTGGAAAAAGACAGTGAAATTACAGAAGATGAACTTAAATCAGGGGAAGAAAAAGTGCAGAAAATGACGGATAAATTTATTGCTGAAATAGATGATGTGTTGGCAAAAAAAGAAAAAGAACTGTTAAAAGTATAAAGTATATTGAAATAAAAACAAAATCGAAAAATAAAAGGAGTCAGTAATGTCCAGATTTACAAGATTTATTAATTTTTTCAGAACGAAAAAAAATATTGCTATTGATTTAGGAACATCAAATGTTTTAATTTATGATAAACAGAGAAAAAAAATAGTTTTAAACGAGCCTTCGATTTTAGTAAAGGATAAAAAAAGCGGAGAAATTGTTGCTATAGGAACTGAAGCAAAAGAAATGCTCGGAAAAACTTCGGACAGTCTTGTTGTTATAAAGCCTTTAAGTGAAGGAGTTATATCGGATATAGATGCTACGAGAGAAATGCTTAATATATTTGTAAAAAGAATATACGGAGGGTCTCCTTTCAGACCTGAAATAATGATTTGCGTTCCTGCACAAGTTACAAGTATCGAAAGAAGAGCAATTTTTGATGCTGCCATAGGAGCAAAAAAAATATACCTTATTGAAGAAGGGAGAGCAGCTGTATTGGGATCAGGAGTAAATATATCTCTGCCTGAAGGAAATACTGTTATTGATATAGGCGGAGGCTCTACGGATATAGCTATTTTATCTCTTGATGAAATTATAACAAGTAAATCCATAAGAGTAGCAGGTAATAATTTCGATCAGGATATAATAAAGTATGTTAAGAAAAAGTTTGATTTATTGATAGGAGATAAAACTGCCGAAAATCTTAAAAAAGAAATAGGAACTGCTATGGTTGTTTCGGGAGATGAAAATATAACTACTACTATAAAAGGAAGAGATTTGACGACAGGAATACCTAAAGTGATTGAAATTAATTCCAATCAGGTAAGAGAAGCTATAGAAGATTCTGTAAACGAAATAATAACCGCATTAAAAGAAGTTCTTGAGCAATGCCCTCCGGAATTATCTGCAGATATACTTAATAACGGAGTAGTTTTGACAGGAGGAGGTTCTCTTTTAAGAAATTTTGATAAGTTAATCGAAGAAAGAGTGCAAATACCTATAAACAGATCTACAAATTCATTGGAATCTGTAGTTATGGGCGGAGGTCTTGCATTTGATAATAAAAAACTTATGAGAACTTTGGAAATGAGAGAAATATAATTTTAAAAAATTACAAATAAAAAACGCAGAGTAAAGAATGATAAAAGACATTTTGAGTACTCTGCTTTTTTTATTTTGAAATTATATTCGGTTTTGGAATATTTTTTGTAGAAATTTAAAAAGAAAAATGATACTATTAATTGAAATATAAATTAACTGAACTGAAATCAGAAAATTTTTTGGAGGTTTTATGAAAAAAAGAATCATCTTGGGAATAATAGTTTTAATAGCAACATTTAACACTTTTTCAGAGGAACTTTCTTCAGAAGAACTGTTTAATACCGGACTTAAATATCATACCGAAAAAAATTATAAAGAAGCTGAAAAATATTATAAAGAATCATTTTTGAAAAAAGCCGACGGAGATACTGCTTATAATCTTGGAGTTTTATATGATACCACAAAAGATGTAAAACAGGCTGAAAAATATTATAAAGAAGCTGTGAGATTGGGACAGGTAAAGGCTTATTATAAATTGGGATATTTATATTCAAAAAATAAAAATAAAAATCTTGCAATAGAAAACTATAAACAGGCAGTGGAAAAGACAAAAAATGTAGATGCAATGTACAATTTAGGGCTGATATACGAAGAAACAAACCAAAAAAATGAAGCAATAAAGTATTTTCAAATGGCTGCCGATAAAGGAGATAAAGATTCTTATGATAATTTGGGAAATCTGTATATGGAAACGGGAAATCTTGCTTTAGCTGAAAAAAATTACAAAATAGCTGCGGATAAGTATAATAATGCTGAAGCAGCATATAATCTCGGTGTGCTTTACGAGAAAAAGAACGATAATAAAAATGCGATAAAATATTTTGAGAAAGCAATGTCAGCAGGGATAAAAGGAGGATACTACAGACTGGGTCTTTTATATGACGAGGTAAAAGACTCTAAAAAAGCTGAACAGTATTATAAATTGGCTGTAGATAAAGAAAATGACGACACGGCTGCATATAATCTGGCAGTACTTTATGAAAAATCGGGAAAATTGTCTGAAGCTGAGAAATATTTTTTGAGTGCCTATAATAAAAATAAGACAGGAAAATCGGCTTTGAATTTGGGAACGATTTACGAGAAACAGAAAAAATATGATTTGGCGGAAAAATATTATAAAGAAGCTATGAATTCAGGAGAAAAACAGAAAGCGGCATATAACTTGATATACTTGTATCAGGAACAGAACAAAGGAGAAAAAGCGGCAGAAATATTAAAGAATATGGACGGAGTAAATGAAGATCCGGAATTGCTTTATAATATTGCCCTTTCCTATGACACTGCCAATAATAAAGTCGAAGCCGAAAAATATTATTTGAAAGCAATAGAAAAAGGGAAACTTACCATAGCTATGAATAACCTTGCTATACTTTATTATGAGCAGAAAAAACTTCAGGAATCTTTGAAATATTATAAAATTTTAGTAGATGATTACGGTAAAACTGAAAATGCTTATAATACAGGATTAATTTACTCTCAGCTGAAACAGCCGAAGGAAGCGATAAAGTATTTTGAAATAGCATTGAATAAAGCGGGAAATAAAAATGCTCTGTATAATCTCGGTGTTTCCTATTATGATTTGGGAGACAAAAATACTGCAAAAAAATATTTGAAACAGGCTGCAGGCAACGGAGATAAAGATGCTCAGCTGATGCTCGACGGAATGGAGTAAAAGCCAAAAATTTTATATAATTTTGAAAATTTAAAAGATTAAAATTAAAGGAGATTTGTAATTATGAAAGGAAATACATTAAAAATAATTTTATTCTTAATCTTATCTGTTTGTTCATTTTCTATTAATTATGATGAATATTTGAGAAAAGAACTTACAGATTTTGGTGTCAGAAAAAATTCAATAGATACTTTTTTTCAAGGAAAAAAGGCACTTGAAGAGATGGCACCGATTAATGAGATAGAAGCTTTATTTTTTAAAGCTATAGAGTTGGATAAGAGAAATTATATGGCCTATCAATATTTAGGAACAGAAGCTTTAATACATGACAGAGATAAAAATAAGAGTATAGAATATTATAAAAAGTCATTGAAAATTAATCCTAAAAATTTTGAAATATATTTGAATATGGGATATATATATGAAGAAGAGGGAAATTATGAAATGGCTTTTAAAGAATATGAAAAACTTAAAAAGATAGTCCCTAATTCTCCTGAAAGTTATTACGCTGCAGCATCTTTAAATTTCAAATTGGGAAAATTTTCAAATATGTTGAATGATGCTCAAAAAGCTCTCAAATTATATGAGAGTCCGTCATATAATTTGGATATGAAAGAAAAGTATATAATGGATGCACAGTTTTTAATTTTAGTAAGTTTTTTTGAACAGGAAAAATACGAAGAAGCATTAAATTACTTTTTTATTGTCGGTCCGAACATGAAAAAGAACAATTTTGACAGTTTTCCTAAATTATTGAACGTAGCAACAGAGGTTATTAATACAAAATTAGAATCTAAAAATAAGAAAATATATGAAGAAAAATTGAAAAAAATAAAAAGATAGAAAACAATTAATTAAAATAAATAAGGTAGGAAAAGTATGATAATAGGGCTGACAGGCGGAATCGGGACAGGAAAAAGTACGGTGAGTAATATATTCAGGCAAAAAGGAATTCCTGTTGTAGATGCTGATATTATTGCAAGAGAAGTTATTGATTATCCTGAAGTAGTGAATATGATAGTTGAAAATTTTGGCTCGGAAATACTGGAAGAGGAAACAGAGCAGGAAAAGGGGCAAAATAAATTTAAAAAGAAGAAAATTTCCAGAAATAAATTGGGACAAATAGTATTCAAAGATGAAAAAAAGGTGGGTATATTAAACTCTATAATGCATCCTTTAATTATAAAAGTAATGAAAGAGCAGACAGAAAAGCTCAAAAAAGATAATAAAATAATAGTTGCGGATGTACCGTTACTTTTTGAAATTCATCTTGAAAAAGAATTTGATATTACAGTACTGGTTTATGCGGATAAAGAAACACAGATAAAAAGAATTATGAAAAGAGACAAGAGAACATTGGAACAGGCTGAGGATATTATAAATTCTCAAATGGATATCGAGGAAAAAAAGAAAAAAAGTAACTATATTATTTACAATAACGGAGATTTTGAAAAATTAACCGAAAAAACTGAAAAATTTTTGAAAAGTCTCAAAAATATGTAAAAGAAGTCAAAAGAGGTGTAAAAAATGAAAGTGTTCAGAAGATTAGTTTTATTAGCAGTTATACTATGTTTAGGGTGGTTAAGCATTCCTTTTAATGTTCTTGTTTTAGGAAGCGATGCAAGGCCGAATCAACCTCTGAAAGGGTCAAGAAGTGACGGAATAATAGTTCTTAAGGTTACTCCTCTTCTTGCTAAAATTCAGATGATATCAATTCCGAGGGATACTTATACGGATGTTCCCTGTGAAAAAGGCGGAAAAGTGGATAAAATAAATCATTCGTATGCTTTCGGCGGGAGAGAATGTACGATAAAAGCAGTGGAAGAACTGCTCGATACAAAAATAAATTACAGTGTTTTATTCAGATTTGATGATGTAATAGCTCTGACAGATATAATCGGAGGCGTGGATATAGTTTCAAATCATACGTTTACACAGGATAATCAGTCGTTTGTACAGGGACAGGCTTATAATATAAAGGGAGAAAGAGCCTTAGCTTACACAAGACACAGAAAAACCGACAGTGCTTTTAAAAGAGATGAAAGACAAAGACAGGTTATTCAGAGTATTGCAAAAAAACTTGTTTCACCTGCAGGATGGCAGTATATTCCGGGAGTGCGTAATTATATGCAGGAAAAAATGGAAGTTTCATTTAATCCTTTAAGAATAATATCTACTTTACCGGCTATACTTATAAACAAAACGAATTTTGAGCAGCACGAGATAAAAGGTGACGGAAAAATGATAAAAGGAGTATGGTACTTTATTCCTGAACAAAGTTCTTTGGATGAAGCAAAAAAGGACTTTAAAATATATTTTTAAAAAAGGAGATTATTTTGGAAATAAAAAAATCGGAATTTGTAAAGTCGGCTGTCTATGAGAAAGATTATCCTGAAAAAAAAGGGATAGAATTTTCTTTTATAGGTAGATCCAACGTGGGAAAGTCTTCTCTTATAAATTCCCTTACTAATAGAAGAAATTTGGCGAGAACAAGTAAAACTCCGGGAAGAACACAACTTATAAATTATTTTCTGATAGACAGTGAAATATATTTTGTAGATTTGCCGGGATACGGTTTTGCAAAAGTACCCGAAGCGGTAAAAAGAAACTGGGGAAATACAATAGAAACTTATTTAAAATCCGAAAGAGACAAAGTAGTGTTTTTGCTTCTGGATTTGCGAAGAATCCCTTCGGGGGAAGATATGGAAATGCTCAGATGGCTTGAACATTATAATATCGAATATTATATAATTTTTACGAAGTCGGACAAGTTATCCAATAATGAAAAAGCAAAACAGTTAAAGGAAATAAAAAAGAAACTGGAATTTAACAATGAAGATGTGTTTTTCAGTTCTGCATTGAAAAATACAGGGAAAGAAGAATTATTGGATTTTATATATGAAAAGGTAAAAAATTATTATAAAAATAAATAATACAAAAAAGGAGTGATTTTAATGCCGATATTGATGATAATTTTGGCGATTGTTGCAGTTTTGATTTTAATAGGAGTAGGTGCATACAATAAATATATCAGATTGAAAAATTTGAACGAAGAAGGATGGAGCGGAATAGAAGTTTATTTGCAAAAAAGACTTGATTTGATTCCTAACCTTGTAAATACTGTAAAAGGTTATGCTACACATGAAAAAGAAACTTTGGAAAATGTAGTAAGACTTAGAAGCCAGATGATGTCCATAGACACAAAGGATATAGATAATATTGAAAAAATTCAGAAATTGGAAAATGAAATGACAAAAACATTGAGATCGATAATGATGTTACAGGAAAACTATCCTGATTTAAAGGCTAATGAGAATTTTATGAGTTTACAGGCTCAATTATCTCAAATAGAGTCCGAAATACAAAATTCAAGAAAATATTATAACGGAACTGCAAGGGACAGAAATACTTTTGTAGAAACATTTCCTAATAATATAATAGGAGGCTTTTTAGGATTTAAAAAAGCTGAGTTCTTTAATGCTGCTGAAGGAGCAGAAAAAGCACCTGAAGTTAAGTTTTAAGAGAGAGCGGAGTTAATTAAATAATAGGGAGAAGTTTGATGGATGCGGTTATAAAAATGGGAATAATAACATTAACAATACTTTTAATATACAGTTTTATCACATGGCTGTTATTCGGAAAAGAAGACGATTATAAAAAAGATGTTATTTCTATTTATGAGGCACCGAAAGAATTGTCTTCCATGTTTGTATCGTATATTTTAAAGAAAAATAAAATTTTGTCCTTTGAGTTATTTTATATAGGAGTGTTGTCATTAATAGAAAAAGGATTTTTAACAGTAGAAGATACTGCGATTTTTGATGAAAAGAAAAATAGCAGTATTTTTCTTTATTTTTTTCCGCCTGACAAAGAAAATATGGAAGTAATAAACTGTACTTTAAATAAAGAATTGATAAGTGACACGCACTATAGAAGAAAAGTTTTGTTTGAAGAAGAGGAAATGCTTTTAGATGCTCTTTCGGATAAGGGAAATATTTTTTATGGTAAATTGAATGAACTTTTTAATGAAATAAAGAAAAACTTTAAATACAAATATAAAAGCAGATATAATAAAAAAAGGCTTTATAAAGGGAATAAAATGTTTTTAATACCGTTTGTATTAGCCGTAACAGCTTTCGGAGTCTTTGCCTGTGTATACGGGAAAGAGGATGGAATACTGTTGTTGATTATTTTTCCTATTCTTTTTTGGGTTATAATTTTTTCTTTATTGGATATTTCTGTTATTTTTAGCAGTTTACTTTCTATACCGGTTAAAATAATATGCGGAATAATTTTTCTGTTTTTTACTTGCCAGACTTTTCTTTTAGCATTAGAAATTATATTTTCAGTAGGGTTACCTTCATTAATTCCGATATTGATTACCGCACTTTTTATTATTTATATAAAAGTATTAGGAAAATATACACCTGAAGGAATAGAACAGTTGAAAATAATCGAAGGTATAAGAAAATATATTAAAAGCCAGAGAAAAATGATATTTAACAAAGAGGAAGACTTGATAAATCATTTCAGAACACTGCTTTCTTATACTGCTGCAATGAATGTGGAAAAAGAAACTCTTGAATTGATAGAAAAAGATATTGAAATATCGATTTTCAAGGAAAGAAGAGATTATATAAGAGAAAAATTATGTATAAATTATTATGAAAACAGAAAAGAATACGAAAAAGAATATATAAAATATATTTTCCCAAAAATATACAGATAAAGGAAAGGAGAGGACGAATGGAATATAAGAGTTGCAGAAAACAAAAGAAAATTTTAGTAATATTATTTACGTTTTTTTCTTTTTTTCTGATTAATTCAAAGGCGTTGAAAGCCGAAACGATAAAAAATTACAACGTTACAATCCAGATAAATAAAGATGCTACTTTGACTGTAAATGAAGTAATAGATTATGAATTTGATGTGATGAAACACGGTATTTACAGAGATATTCCTTTGAGATCCCGAAAAGAAGGATTTGACATTTACAGGTCTTATGTGAGAATGAATTCGGTTAAAAGAAACGGAGAGCCTGAACATTATTCTTCGAAAAGTTTTGATGAAGGAATAAGATATAGAGTAGGTTCTGCCAATACATATGTGAATCAGGGACTGAATACATATGAATTTAATTATACTATTTATAATGCAGTGTTTGAAAAAGACGGAATTTATCAAATATATTACAATGCAATAGGACAATTTTGGGAAGTGCCTATAGAGAAAGCGACAGTAACTGTGAAATTTTCTCCTTACGGCAGTCAAATTGAACCGAAAGAAATAGAGAAACTGGAAGTTTATACAGGAAGTTACGGAGAAAAATCCGATAATTACAATATTGATGAAAAGAGCGGGGAAATAAAAATCAGTACAAAAAATGAGCTTAGCCCTGACAGCGGACTTACATTTATGTTAAATTTGAAAACAGACAAAATAAATCCGACTTTTTTAGATAAACTGAAGCTGATTTATTATACAAATCCAATAATTATATTGGGACCTGTTATATTGGTTATTCTGGCGATATATGCTTTCATAACATGGATTTTATTCGGAAGAGATCCTGCACGGAAAGCGATAATACCTGAGTTTAATTTACCGAAAGATATGTCGGCAATGTTTGCAGCTTATATGGACGGAGCAAGGGATCCTAAGGAAATTATGAATGTCGGAGTTTTATCCTTACTTTCCAAAGGATATATAACTGCCGAAGATAAAGATGGTGACGGGAAAAATGTAAAATATAATAAAAATACAGAAAAAACAAATAATGAGAAAAAGGAACTATACAGTGAAGAAATAAAGCTTTATAATGCTTTGTCTTCGAGTAAAAATAATATTTTCAAAGATGGAGATGCTCTTTACAGTACAGGAATAAGCATTTTAAAAAATTTAGGCGATAAGTACAATAAAATTATTTATAGGCATAATTACGGATTTTTAGTTCCGTTTATACTTGCGATTCCTGTTTTGGTTATTTTTTCATTAGGTGGAGGAAACAGTAAAATAGGAATGGAAAGCGGATCTTATTTTTTAATATTCTTTTATATATTGGGAGTATTCGGATCAATACTGCATTCCATATTTAGAGAAATCAATAAAATTTTTATTTTAGTTGGAGTGACAATAATAGTTATGCTTGTATCTCTAAGCATGGGAATACCGATTTTTGTAATGGCTATATGTTTTCTTGTGTTATTTTTCGGATATATGAAACTTATAGGGAAATATACAAATGAAGGTATAAGAAAAAAAGAATATCTTCAAGGAATGAAAATGTATATAAAAACTGCAGAAGAAAATCAGATAAAGAAATTTAACGATGTAGATGAAATGGTAAGTTATTTTAAAGGAATATTGCCTTTTGCAGTGGCTCTCGGAGTAAAAAATGAAGCGATTAAATTAATGAGAAAAGCTATAAAAATGAATCATTTTAATGAAAGTGACTTCAACAGAAATCAAACCTTGGATCTTTGGGTTTATAATGATTACGCATTGAGAAGCTCTTTGTCAAGAGAATATAATACTGCACAGGAAAAAGTATATAAAGAAAAATTCAGTTCTTCAAGAGGAGGTTCATCGGGAGGCTTCGGTGGAGGAGGATTTTCCAGTGGTGGTGGGTTCTCCGGAGGAGGTTCCGGCGGAGGCGGAGGCGGAAGCTGGTAATGCTTCTGCCGAATTAAATATAAATAAAGGGATTTTCCGAATAAGTCTATATTCAAGAAAATCCCTTTTAAATTATAAATATTCAATTGTATTTTGGAAAGTATAGTTTACTTTGTTATTAATAACCTAAATTAAAGTCATAACCGACACCTAGAGAAACTCTTCTGTAGTCGGCTTTATGGTCTTTTTGTCCTACAGTGTATTTTCCTTTGTTTTCTTTATACATAACGTCTACATTAAGGTTATTAAAGTTAATACCTCCTCCTACTCCGTAGTACAATCCGTCTTTAGCTTTATTGGTATTGATAGAGTATCCTAAATCTCCTTTCACATAAGGTTTTACAGTTGTTCCTGTGTCAAAATTGTATTTTGCAGTAGCATACACAGGAACTGAATTATAAAGAGTTCCTCTGTCTTTTTTCAGTTTGCTGTGGAACTGATAAGATGTACCTCCTCCTAATTCAAGTCCAGGAATAACTTCGTATCTGTATTCCGCTCCTACTTCTCCGGCATTTCCTTTTGCTTTAGTGGAAGAATTTTTGAAATAATATTTTCCTCCTGTATCCCAAGCACCTTTAATTTCAACTTTACTTGCTGCAAAAGAAGCAGCTCCGATTACTAAAAATAATCCTAATAGTGATTTTTTCATTTTATCCGCCTTTCTTTGTTTAACAAACAAATCTTAATTAATTTATACAGATAAAAACAGACTTATTTCCTGTTTTTTATCTACACCAAGTTTACACTGAATGACTTATAAGTCAGTTAGAATAAAATATACATCTTCTTTTTATTTCAGTATAAAAAAATATGACATATTGTGCTATAATAAATTTGTATTAAATAATTAAAAGAAGGAGACATGTTATTTATGTGTAATATTGTAGTGAGTGATTTGGACGGTACATTAATTCCGATCAGGAAGTGTCGGAAATTTCAAAAAAAGTTATAAAAAAGTTAATAGAAAAGGGCAAAAAATTTTATATAGCTACAGGAAGGGCGTATCCTGATGCCAAAAATATAATGGAATCTATAGGGATAAAAATACCTCTGATTTCAGCAAACGGAGCAGTTATAAACGATGCTGACGGAAAAGAAATATACAGAAACAATTTGGATGAAAAATATAAAAATATAATGCTGGACATAGATTATCTGGGAATATCCGACAGTATTCATATAAATGTTTACAGTGACAACAGATGGTTTTTAACGGATAAGGAAAGAAAAATAAATCCTTTTGAAGAAGAACCCGAATATATGTATGAAGTCGTAACTCCTGAAGAAGTAAGAAAAAAAGATATTACAAAAATATTTTATATAGGAAAACATAATGATTTGCTCAAATTGGAAAAGGTAATATTTGACAGAACTAACGGAGAAGTAAATGTGAAATTTACCCATCCTGAATGTCTTGAAATATTTGATATAAATGCCACAAAAGCAAATGCAATAAAAAGATTAGGACTGATAGATGGATTTACTTTTGAGGATGTAGTGGCTTTCGGTGACGGATTTAATGATTATGAAATGCTGAAAGAGGCAAAAAAAGGATTTATTATGAAAAATGCCCATTATTCCCTGAAAGAAGCACTTCCGCATTTGGAAATTGTGTCTAGTAATTCAAAAAACGGTGTTGCAAAAAAACTGATAGAATTGTATAATATATAAGAATATTTCATGAGGATCCGTTGCTGTCCTCATACTCCCACTGTCTGTGATCTTTGCTTCTGCGTCGATTGCGGTTTGAGGGGGAATTAAAAAAATAAGGTAGAGGTGATATAAATGTACGGAACAGTAAAAAATGAAGCAGGAATGCTTTTCAGCGGAAATAACTTTAAAGTAGTTAAAAAAATTTTAAAAACGGGAGAATTGATTCCTTCTCATAATCATGAGGAAGAAGAAATAGTTTTTTCCGTTTTAAAAGGAAAAATGGAAATGTTTTTGAATGATACTGAAAAACATGTTCTTGTGCCGGGAGATATATTGAATTTTGACGGTGTAAACTTTATACAAGGTACAGCATTGGAAGATTCCGAAATAAATGTAACTTTAGTGAAGAAATAAATTTAAAAAAAGAGGTTGTTTCAAAACAGAAAAATAAAATCTTTTCAATAATTTCCGTTATTGATAAATATCAATGATTAAGGAAATACGGGAGTGATGATGTTCTCGTTTTGTAAAACCTCTTTTTAATTCGGAGATTTGAGAATGAGAATTGGAATTGTAGCCGAGTATAATCCGTTTCATAACGGTCATTTATATCAAATTAATAAAATAAAAGAAATTTTCGGAAAAGATATCTTCCTTGTTATAATAATAAGCGGAGATTTCGTTCAAAGAGGGGAACTTTCGTTTTTAAATAAATGGGAGAAAACGAAAATTGCTCTTGAAAACGGAGTTGATCTGGTAGCGGAACTGCCTTTGTATTATTCGATTCAGAATGCCGAAATTTTTTCCGGAACAGCTACGGAGATTCTTGATTATCTGGGAGTCGATATACAGATTTTCGGGGCTGAAGAAGAGAATATTGAAAAACTTGAAGAAGTGATAAAACTTCAATCAAAACAAAGTTACAAAAAAAAGTTAATGGATTTTATAAAAGCAGGGAACAGCTACAGTACATCCCAGAAACTTGTTTTAAATGAGTACGGCTACGAAGATATAGTGAAATCCAATAATATATTGGGATTGGAATATATTCGGGCAATAAGAAAAAAAAAGCTGGAAATAAAACCTTATGTTATTAAACGTGAAATTTCCGAATATAATGAAGATAAAGTAGAAAAAGACAGGTTCGATATGGCAAGTGCTTCGTTTATAAGAAAAGAGATTGAGGAAAATAACTTTGAGAAAATAAAAAGATTTGTTCCCGAAAATACTTATGAAATGCTGAAAGAGAAGATAAAAAAAAGAAAAGAAAAAGGGATAGATGATATCATTTTAAAAAATGAGATTTTTAAAATGGTAAAATATAAATTTTTAACGTATTCAAAGAAAGAAATAATAAAAATATATGATACGACAGAGGAAATTTATGTTAGAATATACAATGGATTAAAAGAATCTTCAAGTTATAATGAGTTTGTAAAAAACATCAAATCGAGAAATTTTTCAACTAAAAGAATTGAAAGAATTATAATGAATACATTTTTGAATGTTACCCTTAAAAATTCTGATTTTAGAGTCGACTATGTACGGATTTTAGGCTTTAACCGTAAAGGAAGGGAATATTTGAAAAAAATAAAAGATAAATTCGGAAACGGGAAAAAAATTTTTGTGAACTGGAAAGATATAGAAAAAGATGAAGAAATTAACAGGGAAAAAATAAATATTGAAAAAAACGGATTTTTGGTAAAAGAATTGCTGTTTGAAGAAAAAGAAAGGCTTAATCCTGTTATTATTGAATAAGTTTTGAAGTAAAAGGAGGAAAAGTGGGAATACTTATAATATTTAACATATTATTTATGATATTTTTCTTTGTGATAGCGTACATATCAATAAGATATTTTTTAAATCAGATAGAAAAATATCCGAGAATAACACTTGATGAAGTATATAATAATAAAAAGTTAAGACAGAAATATAATGTTGAAGAAAAAGTCAATCCTATGGATTACGGATTTGCTTATAAAGAAGTGGCGTATAAGTCGGGAAAAGTCCAATTATACGGATGGCTAATAGATAATAAGAAAAACGATAAAATCGTTGTGATTTCTCACGGAAGAGGAGTAAACAGACTGGCTGTATTGCAGTATTTACAAATATTTAAAGAGACGGGTCTTGAGAACGAATACAGTTTTTTTATACCTGATTTGAGAAATTCGGGTAAATCCGATGAAGCTAAAACTAAAATGGGGTATTGCTTCGGTCAGGATATTTTTCATACAATGGAGATGCTTCATGAAAAGTATGGTAAAAACAGTTTTATTCTTTACGGCTTTTCTCAGGGAGGTATGGGATCCGCAATAGCAGCAAAACTTTACAGTAACGAACTTAGAAAAAAAGGGATAAAAGTCGAAAAACTTATACTTGACAGTTCTATTTCCAACGTGAGAAAAAGAGTAAAGCAGGATGCGGCTAAAAGGAAAGTGCCGAAATTTATAGTGAGTGTAGTAACGAGAGTGTTTAATTTAAGAGTGGGGAATAAACTGGATAAATTAAGATTTTCCTATTTGCTTAGAAGAATACCGACTCTTATAATTCAGACGAAAAGCGATAAAGCTACTACTTACGGTATGTTAATGGAAGAATATAACGATATTGCTCAATATAAAAATATATATCTGAAAGTATTTGAAAGAGGGTCTCATACGAGAATTTACCCTGATTACAAAGAAGAATATACAGATACTGTAGGACGTTTTCTCAAAGGAGAACTTTCTGAAAACGGAAATGTTGTTAAGAATGATGAAAATCCCGAAAACAATAAAGAAATAAAAAGTCCGAACGAAGAAAAAGAAACTGGATATTATGAAAATTTTTCGGATTTTGACTATGATGAAGAAAATTAAATAAAAAGGGAGACGGTGAGAGAAATATATGTCAAAGTTGACAAAAAAGACTTATTTAATATACGGAATGGGAGTTTCGTATTTTATACTGGATCAGCTTTATAATCAGTGGCTGTCTTATTATTATCTGCCGCCGGGAACAGAACACAGTTTAAAGCCGTTATTAAAGCCGTCGTATCTGGTGCTGGCATATCTGTTTGCAAGGCTTATAGATGCAATATCGGATCCGCTTGTGGGTTATTGGTCGGATAATTCAAAATCGAAGTTCGGAAGAAGATCCTTTTTTATGATGATAGGCGGACTGCCATTGGGAATATTAATGGTTATGTATTTTTTCCCTCCTAAAGATTCTCAAATACATACATTGTTTTATCTGTCCATAATCGGAGGTCTCTTTTTTACCGCGTATACCTTGGTCGGAGGGCCTTATAATGCATTGATTCCCGATTTGGCAAGAACAAAAGAGGAAAGGCTTAATCTGTCCACTGTACAGTCTACCTTCAGGTTGATATTTACAGGGATAGCATTAGTGCTGCCGGGATATATGATAAGTATGCTCGGCAAAGGAAATACAGAATGGGGAATAAGAAAAACAGTTATAATACTTACAGTATTTGCAATAATAGGGATTTATATATGTGTTTTTTTTCTGAAAGAAAAAGAACTCGTTAAAGATAATGAAAAGCACGAATCTATAGGATTTAAGTCGTCGTTAAAATATCTGATGAGAAAAGAAATATTACTTTATTTTGCGGGATTTTTCTTTTTTTTTAGCGGATTTAATATATTAAGAGGAGTTCTTACTTATTATCTGACTATAATAATGGAACTTCCTATAAAACAAATGACTGTTATATCTGCGATATTGTTCGGTATGGCAGGAATATGTTTTCCGATTACAAATATGCTGGGGAAAAAATTCAGTTACAAAAAAATATTGGTATTGGATATTATGCTTTTAATAGCAGGAACAGTAGGATTACTTTTTGTAAACAGCAGTATAAGCTGGTTGGCATATATTATGCTTGTTATTTGCGGAACAGGGCTTAGCGGCTCGGCGTTTATTTTCCCTCAGGCTATGCTGAGTGAAATATCTGCCAAAATTTCTGAAACGGAAAAAGTAAGTCTGGAAGGCTTTATGTTCGGAATACAGGGACTGTTTCTGAAATTGGCATTTCTTGTGCAGCAGTCGGTAGTTTCCCTTGTAATAATAGCAGGAAGTATACCTGATGCTCAGGGACGTAAAAGTGCCACAGGATTGGGTGTAAGAAGTACACTCGTAGTGGCATTAGTATTATTCGGAATATCATTAGTTTTTTATAAATTAAAAAAAGAAGATTAAAAATATGGAGGTTTTTATGGAAATTAAAGAATTGAAAGAAAAAGCGAAGGAGATTAGAAAAGACATCGTTGAGATGATTTACAGAGCAAAATCGGGTCATCCGGGAGGTTCTCTTTCGATTGCCGATATTATGGCTGTATTGTATTGGAGTGAAATGAGGGTAGATCCTCAAAATCCTAAAGACGAAAAAAGAGACAGATTTGTATTGAGTAAAGGACATGCTGCACCGGCACTTTATGCAACATTAATAGAAAAAGGATATGTAAGTAAAGACTTGATACCTACTCTTAGAAGATGGGGGTCGCCTTTGCAAGGACATCCTGACATGAAAAAACTTTCAGGAGTGGAAATGTCTACGGGATCTTTAGGTCAAGGATTGTCAGTAGCAAACGGAATGGCTTTAAGTTCAAAAATATACAATAATGATTACAGAGTTTACACTATATTAGGTGACGGAGAATTACAGGAAGGTCAAATATGGGAAGCGGCTATGACTGCAGCTCACTATAAACTTGATAATCTTGTAGCGATAGTGGATTATAACAACTTGCAAATAGACGGAAAAGTATCGGATGTAATGGATGTTTATCCTGTAGCTGACAAATTTAAAGCGTTTAACTGGAATGTTATTGAAATAGACGGGCATAATTACGAAGAGATAATAAAAGCATTTGAAAAAGCGAGAGAAGTAAAAGGACAACCTACAGTTATAGTTGCAAAAACTGTAAAAGGAAAAGGTGTTTCATTCATGGAAAACAATGCCGGATTCCACGGAGCGGCTCCTAATGACGAGGAGTACAAAAAAGCAATGGAAGAATTACAATAGGAGGTTATGAAAATGGAAAAAAAATCGACAAGACAAGCCTATGGAGAGGCATTAGTAAAATTAGGAAAAGAAAATAAAGATGTAGTAGTATTGGAAGCGGATTTGTCAAAATCTACAATGACAGTATTTTTCAAAAAAGAATTTCCTGAAAGACATATAAATGTAGGGATAGCTGAAGCGGATCTTATGGGAACTGCGGCAGGGATAGCTACAACAGGCAAAATACCTTTTGCATCAACATTTGCACACTTTGCAGCAGGAAGAGCGTTTGACCAGATAAGAAACAGTATAGTTTATCCTAAACTTAATGTAAAAATATGTCCTACACATGCCGGAATATCTTTAGGAGAAGACGGAGGATCACATCAGTCGATAGAAGATATGGCTCTTATGAGATCCTTGCCGGGAATGGTAGTACTTTCCCCTGCGGATGCTGTTGAGACTGAAAAGGCGGTTATGGCTGCGGCAAAATATGAAGGACCTGTTTATATAAGACTGGGAAGACTTAATATACCTGTGTTGTTTGATGACAGTTATAATTTTGAAATAGGAAAAGCTGTAACATTAAGCGAAGGAAATGATGTGGCTATTATTGCTACAGGATTAATGGTATATGAAGCTGTAGAAGCTGCAAAATTGCTTGAAAAAGAAGGAATAAAAGCAAGAGTTATAAATATGTCCACAATAAAACCTCTGGATAAAGATACGGTTTTAAAAGCTGCTAAAGAATGTAAATTTATCGTAACAAGTGAAGAACATTCAGTAGTCGGAGGACTTGGAAGTGCAGTTTCCGAATATTTATCCGAAGTGCATCCGACTAAAGTTATAAAACACGGTATATATGATGTGTTTGGACAAAGTGCTGACGGAGAAACAATGTTGAATAACTATAAATTAAGAGCAAAAGATATAGCTGAAGTAGTATTAAATAATAAATAAATTAAAAAACAGATAGTTGTATTAAATAAATAATGGAGGTAGTAACAGATGTTTAGTCCTATTCAAGAAACTTTTAGAAATATAAGTAAGGAGAAAGGATTGTTTTTTTCATCATTAATTTCTTTAATAACAATATTCGTATTATTGGATACATTTATTTTCGGTGTATTCAATTTGAACGATTTTAAAGCAAAGATGGAAAATTCCAATCAGGCAATAGTATATGTAAAAACAATGACTGAAGATGAAATTTCGGCATTTCAGGGAAAACTTTTAAAAGTAAACGGAATTCAGACGATAAAATATGTTTCAAAAGAAAGTGCTTTACAGTTACTTGAAAAAGAATTGAAAGTAGATTTGTCGGATGAAGAAAATCCTTTACAGGACAGTTTTTATGTATATATTGATAAAAATTCCAATGTAAATGCCTTAAAAGAAGAGTTGTTAAAAAATCCTGAAGTAACAGAACTGGATATGAGAACTCAGACTATAGAAAGAACAAATCAATTCAGCAAAAATCTGGATAAACTTGTATTGTTCGGCGGTGTAGGTTCTATAATCATAGCTGCAATATTAATAATGAATATTACAAGTTTCGGAGTAAGATTGAGAAGAAGAGAAATAAGAGATTTGGTGGCAACTGGAGTTTCAGGAATGGCTATAAAAATTACTTATTTTCTTGAAGGACTGATTTTAGTTCTGTTTTCTTCAATTATAGGATTCGGAATATTCTGGAAATTACAGAAATTCATAGTTGAAGGAATTAATCTCTTACGTTCGGGAATTATAGGAAATTCTACAGATAAAGAGTTATTGGGAATATATCTTATTTCTTTATTAGTAGGAGTTATAATAACATTTTTCTCTAACTTTATAGGACTTCACGGATATTACAGAGTAAAAGACAAAAAAGTTAAACCTGTTTCAAATAATAAAAATACCGAGAATGAGAAAAAATAAGGAGTAAAAATGAAAAAAAACATACTGAAAATTTCATTATTTATTTGTACAATATTTCTGATTTTTGCGGATCAAATAGAAGAGAACAAAAAAAGGATACAACAGATTGATAGTCAGGTTAACCAGAATAATCAAAAAATCAATAAAAACAAAACTGAAATTTCAAAAGCCAAAAATACGGAAAATATAATTTCAGCTCAAGTAAAAAAACTCGATAAGGATATAGCGAGATTACAAGCCGAGTATAATGAAGCCGAAAGAAAATATACCGAAATATTGAAACAAATAGGAGTAAATAACGAAAACATAAGAAAAAATATATCCGAAATAAATAGAGATACGGAAATAATAAATGTAAATAAAGAAGACCTTTATAAAAAAATAAAAACATGGGATAAAATAAGAAGAAACAGAGATATGGCAGCTATAGTAGGAACTTCCAACTCTGCCGAAAAAGTAAAAATGACTCATGATTTAAAAATACTTCTGAATAAACAGACTGATTATATTCAGGGAGTAGAAGACTCTAAAAAAGGTGTGGAAAGTAAAAAACAGAGAGAAGAAAGTGTAAGAGCGAGAAATCAGGAAGAGGCTTCAAAAGTAAAAGCTGCAAGAGCAGAGCTTGAAAGTAAAAACAGACAGCTTAATGCTGCCAAAAAAGAAAAAAATGTACTTATAGCTCAGCTTAGAGGAAAACAGAAAGTTCTGAATACTGAAAATAAAAAAATTGAAAGCAACAACAGTCAGCTAATTTCCGAAAAAAGAAGACTGAATGCTCAAATACAGGCTATTATTCAAAGGGCAATCAGAGAGAGAGAACTCGCTATGCAAAGAGCAGCCGAGGAGAAAAGAAAGCAGGAAGAAGCTGAAAGAATCAGAAGAGATGCCGAAGCTCAAAGAAAAGCCAATGCTGAAAGACAAAATAACGACTTGGTAGGACAAAAATCGACTCCTTCAAAAAATACAACTACTGCATCAAACAAAACAACTACCAGAACAACAACGACAACAAAAACTCCGGCAGTACAGGTACCTAAAGGAACAGGCAACTTGATGATGCCTATTAACGGATCGATAGTTGTAGGTTACGGTCAGGAAAAAGTTGCAGGACTGAAAAGTAACGGTATTGAAATAAGAGGTTCTGCAGGACAGGCTGTAAAAGCTGCTGACAGCGGTATCGTAATATATGCGGGATCATTAAATAATCTCGGAGGCGTTGTAATAATAGATCATGGAGGACTTGTTACTGTTTACGGAAATCTGGCAGGAGTGTCAGTATCTAAAGGTTCAAAAGTAAACAAAGGACAAACTGTAGGTACTTTAGGAAGAGATCAGACTACCCACCAGCCTAACCTTTATTTTGAAACACGTAGAGGTGTAAATATAGTAAATCCGATGAGTTATTTATAAGGAAAGAAGGGAATAGCATGTACGATACTTTAAAAGAGAGATTTTTAAGATATGTAAAATTTGAAACAAGATCAGATGAAAATAGCGAAACAATACCGTCTACTCCTTCCCAGACCGAGTTTGCAAAAATGCTTAAAAAAGAACTGGAAGAAATAGGGTTGGAAAATATTTTTATAAATGATGCGTGTTTCGTAAACGGAACATTACCCGGTAATATTGATAAAAAAGTACCTGTAATAGGCTTTATAGCTCATATGGATACTGCCGATTTCAATGCGGTAAATGTAAATCCTCAAATTATTGAAAACTATGACGGTAAAGATATTGTTTTGAATAAAGAATTAGGAATAACAATGTCTGTTGAGGAATTTCCCGATTTGAAAAAATATGTTTCTCAAACGGTTATTACTACAGACGGTACTACTTTATTAGGTTCCGATGATAAATCGGGAATTGTGGAAATAATAGAAGCGATGAAATATTTTATTGCTCATCCTGAAATAAAACATGGAACTGTAAAAGTGGCTTTCGGTCCTGATGAAGAAATAGGAAGAGGAGCGGATAATTTCAATGTCGAAGAATTCGGAGCGGATTTTGCCTATACAATGGACGGCGGTCCTGTGGGAGAACTTGAATATGAGAGTTTTAATGCTGCACAGGTTATTTATAAAATAAAAGGAAAAAGTGTACATCCCGGAACAGCAAAGGGAAAAATGAAAAATGCAAGTTTGATTGCTGTAGACTTAGCAACAATGTTTCCGGCAGATGAAGTTCCTGAAAAAACCGAAGGATATGAAGGATTTTATCTTTTGGACGGAATGACTTCCAACTGTGAAGATGCCCGTGTGGAATACATTTTAAGAGATCACGACAGAAAGAAATTTGAACAGAAAAAGGAATTTGCAAAAAATATAGCTGAAAAATTAAATGAGAAATACGGTAAAAATACCGTTGAAGTATTTGTGAAGGACCAGTATTATAATATGGGAGATATTATAAAAGACCATATGTATGTTGTAGACATTGCAAGAGAAGCAATGGAAAACTTGGGAATAAAACCTATTATAAAACCTATAAGAGGAGGAACTGACGGTTCAAAAATATCTTTTATGGGTCTTCCTACACCGAATATATTTGCCGGAGGAGAAAATTTCCACGGAAAATATGAATTTGTAACATTGGAAAGCATGGAAAAAGCTACGGATACTATAATAGAAATAGTAAAATTAAACGCAAAATAATAAAAATAAAATACTTCTGTATTGCGGTTGACTTAAAAAAGAAAACGACAATTAACAGGAGTATTTTTATAATATTTTAAAAGAGGTAACGGAATGATAAACAGGGTTTTAAAAATAACAGTTATGATGTTAGGAATGTCAATGATTTCTTTAGGAGTTACAAAAGAAATCGGAGTAAATCTGGATATAGCCAGACAGTATTATTCTGTTCAGGTAATAAAAAAGTTTATTGATAATATAAGCGGTTCAGGAGGAAATTTTTTGCATCTTCATATATCAGATGACGAAAATTACGGGATTGAAAGTGAAATATTGGGACAGACAATAGCAGAAGCAAAATTTCAGAAGGGAATATATACTAATAAAAAAACAGGAAAAAAGTTTCTGAGTTATGCCCAAATCAAGGAAATAATATCCTATGCAGAAATGAAAAATGTTGAATTAATCCCTGAAATAGACAGTCCGAGCCATATGAAGGCTATTTTTGAATTGCTGAAAATAAAAAAAGGAAATTCTTATGTGAAAAATATAAAGTCAGATACAGAAAATGAAATCAATATGGGAAATCCCCAAAGTATAAATTTTATGAAACAATTAATAGAAGAGGTTACAGAAGTGTTCGGAATGAAGTTACGTCACTTTCACATAGGAGGTGACGAATTTGAATACAGTGAAGTTAAAAATTCTGAATTTGTAAAATATATTAATGATTTGTCAGATTATTTAATATCAAAAAGAATAAAACCGAGATTATGGAATGACGGTATTACCAAAGTTGGTATTGATAAAATCAATAAAGAAATAGAAATTACCTATTGGAGCTATGACGGAGATGCTGAAAATGACGAAGAAAAAGAAAAAAGAAGAAAAACACGAGTGTCTGTCCAGGAATTGTTAAAAAAAGGATTTAAAGTACTAAATTATAATTCATATTATTTATATTATGTTCCGAAAGAAAGCTCAAATTTAAAAAAAGATACTGAATATTCTGTAAATGATATAAATAAAAATTGGGATTTAAGAGTTTGGGATGGAGAAAATGTTGAAAATGCCGTAAAAAATGAAAGAAACATTATAGGAGCAGCTTTATCAATATGGGGAGAGGGCTCTTATAAATTAACAGATTCTGAAATTCAAAAATATTCGGAACCTTTTATAAGAGCATTTATTTTAAAAACTAAAGATTACAAAAAGAATTAATGTTATGACTGTTTTAGACTACTAATGCAGCTGATCGAATCCTAATCCGAATACTTTCGTAGTTTCAGTAACAGTTACAAAAGCCGTAGGATCATTTATCTTCAAGAATTTTCTCAAATTGATGAACTGTCTTCGGTCGAGAATGGTCATTAATACATCTCTTGAAACACCTGAATATCCCCCTTTTCCATTGAATACAGTACATCCTCTGTGGAAGTCTCTTAAAATATATTCTATGATGATTTCTTTATTTTCGGTAATTATAAAAATCTGTTTTCTTGAATTAAATCCGTCTATAAATTTATCAACCATATATCCTGAAATATACACGCTTAAAAGCCCGAAAAGAGCAAGTTCCACTCCGAAAGCAAACATAGCCATAACAGTAACAGTTGCGTCGGCAATAAAGTTTGCCATTCCCAGTCTTATCCCGAAATATTTATTTATAATTTTTCCTATAATTGACGTACCGCCTGTAGATGCTTCATAAGTAAATACAACAGTTGAGCCCAATGCACAGAAAACACTCCCGAATATTGTAGCCAAAGTTAAATTCTGTGTCAGGGAGTAATGAGGGAAAAAATTTTCAAAAATTA